>CAWCEB010000076.1:0-49109 GCA_963794105.1 uncultured Actinomycetes bacterium
AGATCGCCAAGAACGAGATCGGTGCGCTCACGGTCGGCGTGGTCACGCGGCCGTTCGACTTCGAGGGCACGCAGCGCGCGCGCCAGGCCGAGGAGGGCATCCAGCGCCTGCGCGAGGTCGTCGACACGCTGATCGTGATCCCGAACGAGAAGCTGCTGTCGATCGTCGAGCGCCGCACGACCATCCTCGAGGCGTTCCGTGAGGCCGACAACGTCCTGCGCCAGGGCGTGCAGGGCATCACCGACCTGATCACCATTCCCGGCCTGATCAACCTTGACTTCGCCGACGTGCGGACGATCATGACCGACGCCGGATCGGCGCTCATGGGCATCGGCCAGATGGGCGGCGAGAACCGCGCGGCCGAGGCCGCGAAGCTCGCGATCTCCAGCCCGCTGCTGGAGGAGTCCGTCGAGGGCGCGACCGGCGTGCTGCTGAACATCACCGGCGGCCGCGACCTCGGGCTGTTCGAGGTCAACGAGGCCGCGGAGATCGTCCAGGGCGCCGCGGACTCCAACGCGAACATCATCTTCGGCTCGGTCCTGGACGAGAGCCTCGGCGACGAGGTCCGCGTGACGGTCATCGCCACCGGCTTCGACCACGGCCGCGCCCGCCCGCGCTCCGCGCGCGAGGAGACGCGCCGTTCGGCGCAGTCGCGCGACCGCTCCCCGCGTGTCGAGCGTGAGTCGCTGGAGATCAGCGACGACGACATCGACATCCCGCCCTTCCTGCGCTAGGCGTCCGGCCGACGGCAGGCCCGCTGCCTGCTTTGCGGGCGTTGCGTCAGGTTGGTGGCGCGCAGCGCGGCGCGGTTTGCGCGCGTGGGCGCTGCGCGTGGGTTGCGGTCATGGAGGGGGTGACATTGGGGTCTGACCCTTTTGTCCCCACGCTGGTTGTGGGCCGGATTCTCCGCGCATAGCGCGGTATATCCGGCCCAGAACCTCGCGCGGGTGACGAAATCCCCCGCCACGGTGGATTTCGTCACCCGCGTGGGCGGACCCGTTTCCTCAATGCCCGAACCACGCCCGCGCCCGCCAACGCCCCGAATCGAGCGCTCACGCAACGGCCAAGCCATCAGACCAGGGCGTGACCAGGTCCCCGCATCCTCCGAACTGGGTAGCGACAAATCCCCAAAAGGGGGGATGTACAGCGGCGGCCGAAGGGTCGATCATCGTGGTAGTCCCGCAAGCAAGGAAGCAAGCGATGCCCGAGATCACCGCCGAACAGCTCGAACAGCACCTCGATGAAATCGAGACGTCCAGTCAGGACGACAAGGACGAGCTGCTGCGCGACCTCCTGGTGCACGTCTACCCGACGAAGGTCACGCAGGACTGCTGAGCGATAGCCTCGCGCCTCTATGAGGCGCACGCCGCTCTACGACCAGCACGTCGCCGCAGGCGCGAAGCTGGTGCCGTTCGCAGGCTGGGAGATGCCTGTCCAATACGAGGGGATCAGGGCCGAGCACGTCGCCGTGCGGACGTCCGTGGGCATCTTCGACGTCAGCCACATGGGCGAGATCGAGACCAGCGGGCCGGACGCCGAGGCGTTCCTGCAGCGGATCCTGTCCAACGACGTCTCGAAGATCGCGCCCGGCGGCGCCCAGTACTCGGTGCTCTGCCGCGAGGACGGGGGCGTCCTGGATGACCTCTTCACCTACAACTTCGGTTCCGGCCGCTACCTGACCGTCACGAACGCGGCCAACCACGACAAGGACCTTGCGTGGTTCCAGCAGCAGGCCGGCGAGTTCGACGTCGACGTCTCCGACAGCGCCGATCGATACGCGATGGTCGCCGTCCAGGGCCCGGACGCGCGCGACCTGGTCCAGGCGATCGCCGATGCGCCGCTGCCGGCTCGGATGACCGCCGAGCCGCGCTCGCTGAAGGGACGGATGGCGCTCGTCTGCGGGACCGGCTACACCGGCGAGGACGGCGTGGAGATCCTCTGTGACCCGGGCGACGCGCCGGCGCTCTGGGAGGACCTCGTCGGCCGCGGTGCGATCCCGGCCGGCCTGGCCGCCCGCGACACGCTGCGCCTCGAGGTCTGCTTCCACCTCTACGGCAACGACCTCATGGAGTCGCGTGGCCCGATCGAGGCCGGCCTGGGCTGGTGCTGCAAGGAGGACACGGGCTTCATCGGGGCCGACGCGATCCGCGCGGCACGCGCGAGCGGCACCGCCGAGAAGCTCGTCCCGTTCAAGCTGACCGGCCCGGGGATCGCGCGCCAGGGCAACCCCGTCGTCGGCGGCGGCGAGGTCACGAGCGGCACGCAGCCCCTGCCTGGACATCGGGATCGGCATGGCCTACCTGCCCACCGGGTCTGCCACCGAGGGCCACGAGTTCGCGATCGACGTGCGCGGCAAGGAGCGTCCGGCCGTCGTGGCGAAGAAGCCGCTGTATCGAAGTAGGCCGCCCGCCATGGCAGACGCTTCCTATCCAGAGGATCTCCTCTACCACCCGGAGCACGACTGGGCGAAGATCGATGGCGACACGGCCACGTTCGGCATCACGTGGTTCGCCCAGGACGCGCTCGGCGAGGTGGTGTTCTTCGACCCGCCCGAGGTCGGCAGCACGATCACCGGCGGCGAGCCGTACGCCGAGGTCGAGTCGGTCAAGGCGGTATCCGACGTCATCGCCCCGATGAGCGGCGAGATCGTCGAGGTCAACGCGGCGCTGGCCGACACGCCCGAGAAGATCAACGAGGATCCGTATGGTGAGGGGTGGATGGTGAAGGTGAAGCTCTCCGATCCGTCGGAGCGCGACAGCCTCATCGACGTTGCGACGTACACCTCTCAGCTTTCTTGAGCCGCTACACGACCACGACATCCGACGATCTCCGCGCGATGCTCGACGCCATCGGCGTCGGGTCGATCGAGGAGCTCTTCGACCGCCAGATCCCGGCGGCCGTCCGGCTCGGCCGGCCGCTGGACCTGCCGGCCGGCATGGCCGAGCAGGACGTCTACGTGCACCTGCGCGAGCTCGCTGCGCGCAACACCTCGGCCGAGGACGAGATCACGTTCCTCGGCGCCGGGATGTACGACCACTACGTCCCGGCGATCATCGACATGCTGATGGGGCGCAGCGAGTTCCTGACGCCGTACACGCCCTACCAGCCCGAGGTCTCGCAGGGCAGCCTGCAGGTGATGTTCGAGTACCAGACCGCGATCAGCGAGCTGACCGCGCTGCCGGTCTCGAATGCCAGCGTCTACGAAGGCCCGAGCGCCGTCGCCAGCGCGGGCTATCTGGCCAGGCAGGCGAACGGCCGGGGGCAGTTCGTCGCCAGCGCCGGGCTGCACCCGCACTCGCTGGAGACGCTGCGCACGTACGCGTACGGCTTCGGCGCCGAGGTCGTCGAGGTGCCGCTCAGCGAAGGCGTCACCGACCCCGAGGCATGGGCCGCCGCGATCGGCGAGGACGCCTGCGCCGTGTTCGTCCAGCAGCCGAACTTCTACGGCGCCGTCGAGGACGTCGCCGCGCTGGCCTCCGCCGCCAAGGCGGCCGCACCGGACGCCGTCGTCGTCGGCGCCTACGACCCGATCGCGCTCGGCATCCTCAAGCCACCCGGCGAGTGCGGCGTGGACGTCTGCGTCGGCGAGGGCCAGCCGTTGGGCAACCGCCTGGACTTCGGCGGCCCGTCGTTCGGGTTCTTCGCCGCGACCGAGGCCTACCTGCGCCGCATGCCCGGCCGCATCGCGGGCGAGACCACCGACGTCGAGGGCCGCCGCGGCTTCGTCCTCACGCTTCAGACGCGTGAGCAGCACATCCGCCGCGAGAAGGCCACGAGCAACATCTGTACGGCGCAGGCGCTCAACGCACTGGCCGGCGTCGTCTACCTGAGCTGGCTGGGGCGCAACGGCCTCGTCGAGCTCGGCGAGCTCCTGCTGCAGCGCACGCACTACGCGCGCGAGGCGCTCACGGCGATCGACGGCGTCGAGGCGCTGCACTCCCAGCCGGTCGTACGCGAGTTCGCCCTGAAGCTCGGCGCGCCGGTCGAGAAGGTCGTCGCGCGCTGCCAGGAGCAGGGCGTGAACCCGGGTCGGCTCGGCGCCTGGAGTGACGACGGCCTGCTCGTGGCGATCACCGAGCAGCGGTCGCGGGCGGACATCGACCGGCTCGCCGACGTGCTCGGCGCCGCCGTGGTGGCAGAGCGAGAGAGCGTCCACGCATGACCGTGCTCGACGACAACCACCTGCACGCGGACCCGGGGATCGAGGCGCACAAGATGCGCCACACGACCACCCACGCCGCCCACGGGACCAAGACGATCTTCGAGAAGGGCGCACCCGGGCGCCGCGCGTTCGTCGCGCCGGAGCTCGACGTGCCGCAGCGTCGACGGCCTGCTGCCCGACCGCTTCCGCCGCGACGAGCCCGCGCGCCTGCCCGAGCTCTCCGAGCCCGAGATCGTGCGCCACTACGTGAACCTGTCGAAGCGCAACTTCGACCTGGACTCCGGCTTCTACCCACTCGGCTCGTGCACGATGAAGCACAACCCGCGCCTGCACGAGCGGGTCGCAGGGCTGCCGGGCCACGCGCGGCTGCACCCGTTGCAGAACCCCGCCCACGCGCAGGGCGCGCTGGAGCTGATGTGGAACCTCGAGCGGGCGCTGAGCGAGATCGCGGGCCTGCCGCACGTGTCGCTGCAGCCGAGCGCCGGCTCGCACGGCGAGCTGGCCGGCGTGCTGCTGACGAAGGCATTCCACTAGGATCGCGGAGACACGCGCACCAAGGTCCTGACGCCGGACACCGCCCACGGCACGAACCCGGCGACGGTCACGATGGCCGGCTACACGGTCGTGAAGGTCGGGACCAACCCCGACGGCGGCGTGGACCTCGACGACCTGCGCGCCAAGGCCGACGAGGACGTGGCCTGCCTGATGCTCACCAACCCCAACACGCTGGGGATCTTCGACGCGAACATCGAGGAGATCGCGAAGATCGTCCACGACGTCGGCGCGACGCTCTACTACGACGGGGCGAACCTCAACGCGATCATGGGCGTCAGCCGGCCCGGCGACATGGGGTTCGACATCGTGCACTTCAACCTGCACAAGTCCTTCACGCAGCCCCACGGCGGCGGCGGCCCGGGCAGCGGGCCGATCGCGGTCTCCGACCGCATGGAGCCCTACATGATGAACCCGCGGATCGTGAAGTCCGACGGCGGATTCGACCTGCGCGACACCAGCGAGAAGTCGATCGGGCGCCTGCGCGGCTTCCAGGGCAACTACGGCTGCTTCGTGCGCTCCTATGCCTACATCTGCTCGCTCGGCGCGGACGGGCCTGAAGGACGCGTCGGAGACCGCGGTGCTGAATGCGAACTACCTGCTGGCGCGCCTCAAGCGCGAGGGCGTCGCCGACAAGCTGCCGCTGGCCTTCGGCGAGCTGTGCATGCACGAGTTCGTCCTCAGCGGCTCGCCCATGAAGCGCGAGCTCGGCATCAAGACGCTCGATCTCGCCAAGCGCCTGCTCGACCACGGCTACCACCCGCCGACCGTCTACTTCCCGCTGCTGGTCGACGAGGCACTCCTGGTCGAGCCGACCGAGACCGAGGCCCGCGAGACGCTCGATGCGTTCGCCGACGCGATCGCGGAGATCCTCAAGGAGGCCGGCGACGACGCCGAGGTCGCGCGCAACGCGCCCTACACGACGCCGGTGCGGCGCCTGGACGAGGCCGCGGCCGCGAAGCGGCCCGTCATCCGTCAGGCGCTCTGACGCTCGCGGGCGTTCGCGCCCGCGCACACCCAGTTGAAGCCGGTCTGCAGGAAGTCGTTGAGCGCGGACGTGGCGAGCACGGCGGTGACGACCCTGGCCTCGCGCGGCCGCGTGACGCGCAGCCCCACGAGTCCGAGCGAGCTCCATGCGCCGACGCAGCGCGTGCAGGTCAGCAGCTCGCCGACCGCGTAGCGCAACCGCGTGCCCTTGGGCCGCCGGCCCTGCGGCGTCTCCTCGACGAACGGCTCGCGCACCCAGCTCTCCACCTTCTCCTTGGCGATGAGCTTCGACAGCGCGAAGGCGGCCAGGCCCAGCGCGGGGATCTCGCCCCGCAAATCACCCCGCCCGCCCGGCAGCTCGCGCGCACCGAGGACGAGCGCGCCGAGCAGCGCGCCGTAGCCGGCGCTCAGCGCGGCGTAGTCGACCGGCTTGGTCGGCGTGTCCTGGACGGGCTTCATTCCGGCGAGCGCTACCCGGCGCCCGCCGTCGCCGAACCCCTGTGCACAACCGAAATCGGGCTCAATAGCCGCGCGGCAATGCCCTGGATGGTCCGCTGGGCGTAGCGCATGCCGGGGCCGCCGACGGTCAGGACCGCGATCGCCATGTGGTGCCCGCGCCACTCGACGCGCGCGCTCTGGTGCACGACGCCGGTGCGCCAGCCGCCCTTGATCAGCACATGGAAGCGACGGCCCGCCGCGCGCGGGACGCCCCAGCGCTGCTCGGGGACGACCGTTGCGAGCAGGCGCCGGGCGTAGGCGCGGTGCCTGCGTGGGAGCAGCCGGTCCAGGCGCCAGAAGAAGCGCGCCTGGTCGGCCGCAGTGATGGCGGTGTTGAACAGGCCGTGGCCGGTGCCGAGATGGCGCATGTGCGCCGCCCGGCCCACCGCCTGCAGCCCAGCGTCGCCGACCGCGCGCGTGGATCGCCTCGGCCGCCTCGTTGTCGGACACGCGGATCATCGGCGCCAACAGACCGCGGACGCCCGCCGACAGGCGCTCGTGGCGGTGCGCGCGCAGGTAGGCGACCAGCAGCATCGCCTTCACAACGCTGGCCGACGGGCGCTGGGCCGAGGGGTGCAGGCCGCCGCGGCTGCGCCCGTGCGTGTCGACGACGGCAAACGAGACGGCGCCGTGGCGGTGGGCCGCGAAGTGCCGGGCGGCGTGCAGCTGCGATGGCGTGGGAAAGACGGCGACGGCGGCCAGTGCTGCGGTCGCACCTCGACTCACGCTGGGATCGTATGCTGCGCCGCTGGCTCATGAGGATCTTCAGCGGCATCCAGCCCACGGGGCGCAAGCACCTGGGCAACTACATCGGGGCGATTCGCCAGTACGTCGAGGGACAGGACCGCGGCGAGGCGATCTACTGCATCGTCGACCTGCACGCCACCACCGTGCAGTACGACCCCACCGAGCTGCGCGCGCGCGTGCTCGACACGGCGGCGATCCTGGTAGCGGCGGGGCTGGATCCGGAGCGCTGCATCCTGTTCCGCCAGGCCGACGTGCTCGAGCACACCGAGCTGACCTGGCTGCTGTGCTCGGTCACGGCGGTCGGCGAGCTGAGCCGCATGCACCAGTTCCGCGACAAGTCGGTCGCACAGCGCGAGCTCGTGTCGGCAGGCCTGCTCTTCTACCCGGTGCTGCAGGCCGCCGACGTGCTCGTCTACCGCGCCGACGAGGTGCCGGTGGGCGATGACCAGCGTGAGCACCTGGAGCTGATGCGCGACGTCGCGCGGCGATTCAACTCGCGCTTCGGCGAGACGCTCGTCGTGCCCGAGCACCGCATCCCCGCGGTCGGCGCGCGGATCATGGACCTCCAGGACCCGACGCGGAAGATGTCGACTTCCAACTCGTCGTCGAGGGAACGATCTACGTCCTCGACGAGCCCAAGGCGATCGAGAAGAAGCTCAAGCGGGCGGTCACGGACTCCGGGACGGACATCGTCCGCGCCCCGGACAAGCCCGGCGTGACGAACCTGATCGACATCATCGCGGCGGCGCGCGGAGTTGCCACCGACGCGGTGGTCGAGGAGATGCGCAGCGCGCGCGGCTACGGCGACCTGAAGGCGGCCGCCGCGGAATCCGTCATCGAGATGCTCGCGCCGGTGCGCGAGCGCTACGAGTCGCTGCGCGCCGACGAGGATGCGCTGCAGGACATGCTTGCCGCCGGCGCCGACAAGGCCCGCGTGATCGCCGCCGACACCATCGCGGACGTGCGCGACGCGATGGGTGTCGGACCGCCGCGGCAATGACCAGCCTCGCCGAGTTCTACGACGACGCCTACTCGCACAGCGGCGCGGAGGCGGAGAAGTGGGCTCGCTGGCGCGCGCTGAGCGCCCGCGGCAAGGCCGACCACGTGGTCGCGCTGCACCCGGCGTCGCCCGCGGTCGTCTGCGAGGTCGGCTGCGGCGACGGCGCGCTGCTCGCGGAGCTGGCCGGCCGTGGCTACGGAGGCGAGCACGTGGGCTACGAGGTCAGCCCCGAGGCCGCGAAGATCGCGAGCGCGCGGCAGGAGCTGCGCGTCGCCGCGTTCGACGGCGAGCGACTGCCGGAGGTCGACGGGGCGTTCGAGCTGGGCGTGCTCAGCCATGTGCTCGAGCACGTCCCGGATCCAGCCGCGCTGCTGCGCGAGACCGCGCGCGTCTGCCGCGCCGTGGTCGTCGAGGTGCCGCTGGAGGACAACGTGAGCGCGCGGCGCCCGGCGAAGGTCGCCGAGGCCCAGCGGATCGGCCACCTGCACCGCTTCTCGCGGGCCGACGTGCACCGGCTGGCCGCCGACGCCGGCATGCGGATCGAGCGCGAGCTCAGCGACGCGCTGCCGCTCGAGGTCCACCGCTTCCACGGCGGCGGCCGGGCGAAGTGGGCCATCCGCGCGGCAACCCTGCGTGTCGCCCCGCCCGTGGCGCGGCGGCTGTTCACGGTGCACCACGCCGCGCTGCTGGTCCGCTAGGCGCAAGTTCTCGCGCCCACGCGCGTTGAGATCGGTGGGGCGCGTCGACTCACCGATCAGGAGGGACATCTCCGTGAAGACACGGATCATCACCGTCGCGGGTGTGGCCATGGCCGTCGCACTGCCGATCGCCGGAGCTCAGGCCGGCAGCGCGCGGGACCGCGCGACGGGAGGCGGTCAGACCGCCGTCGGCCTGCAGGGCGCCGGCAACACCATCGCGTTCACGGCCCAGAACACGGGCTCTGGGGACGCGGCGATGGGGCAGGTGCAGTACATCCAGCGCATCGACTCCCAGGACAAGCTCCACGGGACCGTCACGTGCCTGCGCGTGAGCGGGAACACGGCGAAGATCTCAGGCACCGCCCGGGACGGGGGCGCCTTCCAGCTCTACGTCGTCGACAACGGCCAGGGATCGGCCGCCGACAACGACATGATCATGTTCCAGCGCGCCGATCAGCCGTCGTGCGATTTCGATCCGGGCAACCAGGTTCCGGAGCTCGCCCGCGGCAACGCGCAGGTCTACGACGCACCGGCCGCGGCGACCACGGCCAAGAAGAAGAAGCGCCGGGCGCACCACCGCGCCTAGCCGCCGGGGCGCCGCGGCGGGCCGTCGGGGGCTGTCGCTACCGTGTCGGCGGTGACCGTCGCGGCGCTCGAACTCGATCTCGAGGTCTTCAGCGGGCCCTTTGACCTGCTGCTCACGCTCGTCCTGCGCGAGGAGGTCGACCTCATGGAGGTCGAGCTCGCCGACGTCGTGCTCGCGTACCTCGACTTCCTGGAGGCCCGCGGCGAGCTGGATCTGGAGGCGGCGACCGAGTTCCTGGTGCTGATCGCTGCCCTGCTCGAGCTGAAGTCGCGACTGCTGTTGCCGCGCGAGGACGAAGAGCTGCTCGACCTCGAGCCGGGCGAGGCGGCCGACGAGCTGCTCGCGCGGATGCTCGAGGCCAAGCGCTACCGCGCGGCCGCCGAGCACCTCAGCGGCCGTCTGGCCGCCGAGCACGGCCGGCGCTTTCGCAGCGCCCCGCTGCCGCGCTTCCTGCGCAAGGCCGATCTGAGCGAGTCCGAGGCGGTGTACGACCCGGCGCAGCTGGGGGCGGCAGTCGGCGGGATGCTGCGGATGCCGGCCCCGATCAGCCTCAAGCACCTCACGATCCCGCGGGTGACGGTCGCCGAACGCCTGCGCCACCTGCGCGGGCTGCTGCGCCGCGGCATCACCACCTTCGACGAGGCGGTCAAGGGCGCCGACCGCGTCACGGTCTGCGTGACGCTGTTCGCGCTGCTCGAGCTCTACAAGCAGGGCGAGGCCAGCTGGGACCAGGATGAGCCCTTCGGGGACATCACGATCACACCGAGCACGCCGTCCGCGCAGCACGCGAGGATGTCGGCGTGAGCGAGTTGGTCCGGACGCTCGAGGCGCTGCTGTTCCTGTCGCCTGAGCCTGTTCCCGCAGCGGAGCTGGCGGACGCGTGCGCGGCGGAGCCCGACGAGGTCGACGAGGCCCTCGAGGAGCTGAAGGAGCTCCTCGCGCCCGGTCGGCGAGGGTTGGAGCTGCGCGAGGTCGCAGGCGGTTGGACGCTGTCCAGCGCGCCGGAGACCGAGGCGGCCGCACGCCGGCTGCTGGCCAAGCCGCGCACTCCACCGCTCACGCCCGCGCAGGCGGAGACGCTCGCGATCGTCGCGTACCTGCAGCCGGTGTCGCGCCCGGAGATGACCCGGATCCGCGGCGTCAGCGCGGACTCCGCGGCGGGGACGCTGCTCGAGCGCGGGCTGATCGAGGAGGGCGGGCGCTCGCAGTTCGGCGCCACCCTGTACCGCACGACGCCGCTCTTCCTGAAGCTGTTCGGGCTCAGCTCGCTCGACGACCTGCCCGACCCGTCGGAGTGGGATCCGTCGCCCGAGGAGGAGGCCGACCTGCGCGACCGGCTGTTCAAGGCCGGCGAGGCGCGCGCCGGTGGGCCGGTGCTCTCGGGCGCGGAGGCAGTCGGCTCCTAGGGCGGGCCCTCGTGCTCATACGACCGCCGTCACGAGCCCGGCGAGGACGGCGGCGATCAGCGTGCCGGTGAGGACGGACTCGTACGACTCGCTCGCAACCAGTCTTCGGAAGAGCGGGCGGCCCGTGAGATTCCCAACGGCGACGAGCGGCACCAGGCCGGCGAGGACCATGGGGTCGGGCACCGCGCCGGAGGTGCGGGTCACGAAGAGCACGGCTGCGCTGACCGCGCTGAGGCCGAGGTAACAGACGTTGATCGTGTCGCGGACCCGGGCCGGCTCGGTTCCCCGTCCCGTCAGGTGCAGCAGCAGGGGCGGCCCGCTGGCGTTCGTCGACGTGGTGAGCGCTCCGGCCGCGAGGCCCGCGGCCGGAGCGGACCATCGCGGCCGGCGGGCGCTCACGTGCCGGCCGCCGGCCAGCCGGCGCACCACGAGCGCGCCGAGGACGCTGACGGTGACCGCGTACTGAAGGGTCACCGAGTCCAGCGAGCGCAGGACCACGACGCCCGCGATCGCGCCGGGCAACGACGTGGAGATGATCACGGCGGCATCGCGGCCCAGCGGCTGCGGGCGCCGCCGCTCGGCCGCGAGGATCAGCACGCTGCCGACGCACGCCAGCACGAGCAGCGTGCCGATCGCCTCCTGCGGGCCGAGCACGGGGAACAGCAGCGGTGCCGCCACGAGGGCGAACCCGAAGCCCGTGGCGGACTGCAGCACGGCGCCGACCGCGACCGCCGCCGCGGCGGCGGCCATGAGCCCGGTCATGCCGCCCTGGGCCCCTCGTGCAACGGCACCTGCGGGAAGTCGCTCTGCGGCTGCACGAACCGGTTGGCGTAGTTCGTGAACGTGTTGAGCGCGACGGCAGCGACGATCTCGATCAGCTCGGCGTCGTCCAGCCCCGCCGCACGCGCGCTCGCGAGCACTGCGTCGGGAACGTCGCCGCGATGGTCGATCACCGCGTGCGCGAACGCCAGCAGCGCGGCGGCACGCGGATCGGCCGACTCGCCCCGGCGGCTCGCGGCGAGCTCCGCGGCGTCCAGGCCGGCCGCCCGCCCCGCAAGCACGTGGCCCGAGAGGCAGTAGCCACACTCGTTGCGCTGCGCAGTCAGCACCGCGACGCGCTCGCGTTCGGCGCTGGACAGCGAACCCGCGGCGAGTGAGCCCGAGAACGCGAGGTAGCCGTGCAGGGTCTCGGGCGAGACGCCGAGCGCCTTGATGCCGTTCGGGACGCGTCCGAGCGTGGATCGCACGGCTTCGAACGACGACTTGACGTCGCCGGTCGCGTCGGCGGGGTCGGTGAGCGGGATGCGGGACATCGGGGGGTCCTTTCGGTCGTCCGCAGCTGCGTCAGCAAAACGGACAGGTCTGTAGTGTGCCGGTACAGTACAATACAGACCGGTACGTATTACACTTCGGACGATGACCACGGCAGAACGCAGCCCCGCACGCGAGCGCATCCTCGATGTCGCCGATCGCCTCTTCTACGGAACGGGGATCCGTGCAGTGGGCATCGATACCGTCGTCGCCGAGTCAGGCGCGGCGAAGACGACGCTGTACAGCCACTTCCGGTCCAAGGACGACCTCATCGCTGCCTACCTGCGCAGGCGTTCGGAGCGGTGGCTTGTGTACCTGGATGACGAGCTCCGCGCCCACAGCGGGCCGCCGGCGGAGAAGATCGGGCACGTCTTCGATGTGCTCGGCGACTGGTTCCGGGAGCCCGGGTACCGCGGCTGTCCATTCATCAACGCATGCTCGGAGTTCGCGGACGCCGATCATCCGGTGAGGCTCGTGGTCCGCGAGCATCGCGCCCGTCTGCACACCATGCTCACCGGGCTCTGCGCGCAAGCGGGCGCGAAGACGCCGGAGCTGCTCGCAGCTCGGCTGCTGCTGGTCTACGACGGCGCGATGGTCGCAGCCAACATCGAGCGCGATCCCGCTGTCGCCGGTGAGGCGAAGGCAGCCGCCGCCGCGCTGGTCGCGGCCAGTCGCTCCTAGGCTGCGGTCACCTTCGCGGCCAGCTGACCGCACGCGGCGTCGATGTCGCGCCCGCGCGTGAGCCGCACCGTGGCGCGCAGGCCGTGCTCCTCGAGCGCGGCCTTGAACGCGGCGATCGCCTCGCGCGACGAGCCGTCGTACATCCCGGTCGGGTTGTACGGGATCAGGTTGACCTTGTAGCCCCGCGGGTCGAGCAGCTGCGCGAGCTGCGTGGCCTGCGCGTAGCTGTCGTTGACGCCGCGCAACATCACGTACTCGATGAAGACCATCCGCCGCTTCGCCGCGCGCCAGCGCTCGCACGCGGCCAGCACGTCGGCGATCGGATAGCGGTCGTTGACCGGCATGATCTCCGAGCGCAGCGCGTCCTCGGGCGCGTGCAGGCTCCAGGCCAGGCGGATCGGCATGTCGCAGTCGGCGAGCCGATCGATCCCCGGGACCCAGCCGACCGTCGAGATCGTCGTCCGCCGGTGGGTGATGCCGATGTCGGGCAGCCGCTCGCACGCTTCGAGCACGCTGTCGAGGTTCATCATCGGCTCGCCCATGCCCATGAAGACGGCGTGGTCCACCGGCTCGACGCGGCGGAAGTGCAGCGCCTGGTCGAGGATCTCGCTCGCGGTCAGGTTGCGGCCGAACTTCATCGTGCCGGTCGCGCAGAAGCTGCAGGTCAGCGGGCACCCGGACTGCGAGCTCACGCACAGCGAGCGGCGCCCGTCGGCAAAGCGCATCAGCACGGCCTCGATCGCGCGGTCGTCGTGCGTGGCGAACAGGGCCTTGACGGTGCCGTCGCGGGAGTGTGCATCGCGCTGGAGTTGCAGCGACGAAAACGGGACGCGCTCGGCGAGCTGCTCGCGCAGCGCAGCGGGCAGGTCGGTCATCGCGTCGTAGCCCGGCGCGCCGCGCGCAGCCCATGCCCACACCTGGCCCGCGCGGAAGCGCGGCTGGCCGAGGTCGTCGAGCGTCGTCTGGAGGAGGTCGAGATCCATCGCTGCCACCTATGGTGACGCAGGCATGCGGCTCGCCAAGTTCCTCGCTCACGCCGGCGTCGCCTCCAGGCGCGCTGCCGAGGGCATCATTCGCGAGGGAAGGGTGACCGTCGGCCGCGAGATCGTGCTGGATCCCGCGCGTGATGTCGGCGAGCACGACGACGTGCGCGTCGACGGCGCAGCCGTCGCGCTGGAGGCCGAGCAGGTCGTCTACCTGGTCAACAAGCCGGCCGGCGTCGTCTCGACCGCGAAGGACACGCACGGGCGCCCCGTCGTGACCGAGCTGGTGGATGCCGGCGTTCGGCTCTACCCGGTCGGGCGCCTCGACGCAGACACCACCGGCCTGATCCTGCTCACCAACGACGGCGAGCTGGCCAACCAGCTGATGCACCCGCGCTACGAGGTCCCGCGCAAGTACGTGGCGAAGGTCCACGGCGGGTTCGTGAAGAACCGCGCGCTGGAGCGCCTGCGCGAGGGCGTTCAGCTCGAGGACGGCAAGACTGCGCCCGGCGCAGGTGCGTCAGGTGCGCCCGGGGGTGCTCGAGCTCACGATCCACGAGGGCCGTAAGCGCCAGGTCAAGCGCATGTGCGAAGCGGTCGGCCACCGGGTGCTGTCGCTGCGCCGCGTCGCGTTCGGTCCGCTCGAGCTCGGTCGCGTGCCGGAGGGCAAGGCGCGCCAGCTGACGCCGCGGGAGGTCAGGTCCCTGAGATCGGCTGGCATGATGCGCCCCGATGCGACTGTTCGCGCTCCGCGGCGCCACCACCGTTGATGCCAACGACGCCGAGGCGATCCTCGGTGCCACGGAGTCGCTGATGCGCGAGATCCTCGATCGCAACGCGCTGGCGCCCGAGGACGCCGTGAGCTGCATCTTCACGCTCACGAACGACCTCGACGCGGAGTTCCCGGCCGTTGCGGCGCGCAACATCGGCTTCAGCGCGGTCCCGCTGCTGTGCGCGCGCGAGGTCGAGGTGCCCGGCTCGCTGCCGCGGGTCATCCGCGTGCTGATGCACTACTACGCAAATGAAGACCATCAGCCCCGGCACGTGTACCTCGGCGAGGCACGCACCCTGCGGCTCGACCTGGAGGGGGCGCAGTAGATGCCACTCGAGTTCAGCGACCGCGTGAGGCGGATCCCGGTCTACCCGGCCGCATCGGCCTACGCGCTGCCCGAGGACGTGGCGCTGCTCGCGTCCAACGAGTCGCCCGACCCGCCGCTGCCGGCGGTCGTCGAGGCGGTGACGAAGGTCCTCAACGGCGTCAACCGCTATCCGGACCCGACCAACGCGAAGCTGCGCAGCGCACTGAGCGATCGCTACGCGGTGCCCGCGTCGCGGATCGCGATCGGCAACGGCTCGTGCGACATCCTGCTCGCCGCCGGCGAGGCGCTGCTGGAGCCGGGCGCGGAGATCGTCTACGCGTGGCCGTCGTTCAGCGTCTATCCGCATCTCGCGGCTGCGTCCGGTGCGCGTGCGATCGAGGTCCCGGTCGACGACCACCACCTGCACGACCTCGACGCGATGGCCGCCGAGATCACGGCCGCCACGCGGCTGGTGCTCGTCTGCAACCCGAACAACCCGACGTCGACGGCGCTGCCGCTGGACGCGATCACGGCGTTCGCCGAGAAGGTGCCGCGGCACGTCTGCGTGCTCCTCGACGAGGCCTACTGCGAGTTCAACACGCTCGACGACCCGGACGCGTCGATCGACCTGCTCGCGCGCCATCCCAACCTCGTGCTGCTGCGGACGTTCAGCAAGGTGCACGGGCTCTGCGGCCTGCGCGTCGGCTACGCGCTGTGCGGCAGCGACGAGTTCGTGACGGCGGTCAACCAGGTCCGCCAGCCGTTCTTCTGCAACGCCGCCGCCCAGGCCGCCGCGATCGAGGCGCTCAAGCACTCCGACGAGGTGAACGCGCGCGTCGAGCGCACGATCGTCGCCCGCCTGGAGATGGAGGACGGCCTCGCCGACCTCGGCATCACGGCCGCCGAGTCGCAGGCGAACTTCTGCTGGTTCGACGTGCCGGGCGGGGCGGACGCCGAGGCCGGCATCGTCGACGGCCTGGCCAAGCGCGGCGTGCTCGTCCGCGCCGGCGGCGCCCTCGGCCGGCCGGGCGCGCTGCGCGTGACGTACGGCACCCCGGCACAGAACGCCCGCTTCCTGGCGGCGCTGCGCGAGCTGGTCGTCGCGTGAACCGCGCGCGCTGGTTGTGGGCCGGATAGTTCTCGCATAGCGGTACAGGCTGGGCCCTGGCAGTCCCTGGAGTTGCGCGTTGGCGTCTGCCACAATGCGCGCTCGCATGCGCCCCGACAGCCACAGCGCCAGCAGCACCGCCTTCGCGCTGTACGGCTACGCGTATGCCTACGCCTGGCGATTTACGCAGGCGCTCGGTCGCTGACGCCACGCGGCGTCTGACCCCCTCGCAGTTCTCGATCGAGCGCCGGAAGTCCACCCGTCCGTACTCTTCCCAGGCGTAGGAAAGGAATCTCCAGATGATGATCGTGATGAAGCCGTCGGCCAGCGAGGCCGAGATCCAGGCGGTGATCGACCGAATCGAGTCGGTCGGCGCCAAGGCACATCCCTCCCGTGGCGACGAGCTGACGGTGATCGGTGCCATCGGCGACCTCGAGCACGTGACGCGGCTCGGGCTCGAGGGCGCACCCGGCGTCGACAAGCTCGTGCCCATCCTCAAGCCGTACAAGCTCGCCAGCACCGCGCTGCGCCACGGCGAGCGCTCGATCTTCGACATCGGCGGCCGCAAGGTCGGTGGCGAGCACTTCGCGCTGATCGCCGGCCCGTGCACGATCGAGACGCGCGACCAGACGCTCGACGACCGCCGACATCGTCAAGGAGGCCGGCGCGACGATGTTCCGGGGCGGCGCCTACAAGCCGCGCACGAGCCCGTACGCGTTCAGCGGCCTGGGGCAGGAGGGTCTTCGACTGCTCGCCGAGGCCAAGGAGCGAACCGGGCTGCCGATCGTCACGGAGTGCATGGACGTCCGTGACCTGGAGGCCGTTGCCGAGGTCGCCGACGTGATCCAGATCGGCGCGCGCAACATGCAGAACTACACGCTGCTCAGCGAGGTCGGTCGCACCGGCGTCCCCGCGCTGCTCAAGCGCGGCCTGAGCTCGACGCTCGAGGAGCTGCTGATGGCGGCGGAGTACATCCTCAAGGAGGGCAACGAGCGCGTGCTGCTGTGCGAGCGCGGCATCCGCACGTTCGAGACGGCCTACCGCTTCACGCTCGACCTCACGGCGATCCCGGTGCTCAAGGAGCTCAGCCACCTGCCGGTGATCGTCGACCCGTCGCACGCCGCGGGCCGGCGCGACCTCGTCGAGCCGCTCAGCCTCGCGGCAGCGGCGGCGGGCGCCGACGGCATCATCGTCGAGGTCCATCCGCAGCCCGAGGAAGCGATCTGCGACGGGCCGCAGCAGCTGCGCGGCTCGGAGTTCGCCGACTACGCCCACCGCGTCGAGCAGGCCGCGGCGATCGCCGGGAAATCGCTCGGCGCCGCGGTGTGAACGTCGCGGTCGTCGGAGTCGGGCTCATCGGGGGATCGATCGCCCTCGCCGCGCGCGACCGCCTGGGGGCGGACGTGCGCGAGTCCGACCCCGCGGGCGGGATGCCGGTCGCCGAGGCGCTCGACGGAGCGGACGTGGCGTTCGTTGCCGCGCCGCTCGGCGTGCTGGGCGACGTCGTCGACGAGGTGCTCGCGGCCGCGTCGGCCGACTGCGTGGTGAGCGACGTCGGCTCGGTGAAGGCCCCGCTGCTGCGCGACGACGAGCGCTTCTGCGGCGGTCACCCGCTCGCCGGCTCGGAGCAGCGGGGCGAGAGCATGCGCGCGCCGACCTGTTCGACGGTGCGACCTGGTACCTCACGCCCACCAGCAGCACCGGGGGCATCCTGCTCGAGCGCCTGCACCGGGTGATCGCGGGATTCGGCGCGCGCCCTCGCTCGATCGACGCCGAAGAGCACGACCGCATGCTCGCCGGCGTCAGCCACCTGCCACACGTGCTCGCCAACGTGCTGGTCAAGGAAGCCCAGGGAGCGATCGGCCCGAGCTTTCGCGACGCGACGCGCGTCGCGGGGGCCAACCCGCCGCTGTGGCGCGACATCTACCTCGCCAACCGCACCGAGCTCAGCCGCGCGATCGGTGCCATTCGCGCCGAGCTCGCCGCGGTCGATCGAGCGCTCCTCGAAGGCGACGGCGCGTGGCTGGAGGACTGGCAGGCGTTCGCGGCCGAGCGCCGGCGCGACCTCCTGGAGGCGGAGGGCGTCGGCGGCGCGCTCGCGGAGGTCCGGCTCGTCGTGCCGAACAGGCCTGGTGTCGTTGCCGAGCTTGCGCTCGCGCTCGGGCGCGCGGGCATCAACATCCACGACATGTCGCTGAGCCCGAGCGCCGACAACACCCGCGGCGAGATCGCCTTCTGGGTGCCGGAGGCGGAGGCAGCCCGGGCCACCGAGGTCGTCGGCGCGTGAACGCCCGCTTCGATCCGGTCCGGCGGCTGCGCGGCGAGATCGAGCCGCCGGCGGACAAGTCGATCTCCCACCGCGCGGCGATTCTCGGGGCGATGGCCTCCGAGCCGGTGCGCGTCCACAACTACCTCGAGGCCGACGACACGATCTCGACGCTGAACGCGATGCGCGCCCTCGGCGCGCTCGTCGAGCAGCGCCCCGAGGAACTCGTGATCCGCGGGGTCGGGCTGCGCGAGGCGCGCGTGCCGGAGGAGCCGATCGACGTCGGCAACTCGGGGACGCTCATGCGGCTGCTGCCGGGCTGGCTGGCCGCGCAGGACGGCCACGCCTACCGCATGGACGGCGACGCCTCGATCCGGCGCCGGCCGGTCGATCGGATTCGCGAGCCGCTGGAGCTGATGGGCGCACAGATCGAGGCGACCGGCGGCCGCCTGCCGCCCTTCACGATCCACGGCGCCCGCCTGCATTCGATCTCCTACGAGCTGCCGGTCGCCTCGGCGCAGGTGAAGTCGTGCACGATGCTCGCCGCGCTCGCGGCCGACGGCGCCACGACGATCACCGAGCCGGCGCCCAGCCGCGATCACACCGAGCGGATGCTGAGCGGAGCCGGCGTCACCGTTCGCCGCAACGGCAGACACGTGACCGTTGTCAACACCGACGAGCTGACGCTCGAGGAGATCGTCGTTCCCGGCGACATGAGCTCCGCGGCGTTCGCGATCGCGGCGGGCGTGCTCGTCGCGGGCTCGCATCTGCTGGTGCGAAACGTCAACGTCAACCACACGCGCGTGGGTTTCGTGCGGATCGTGCAGCGGATGGGCGGGATCGTCCTGGGGAAGCTCGAGGAGGACCCGGGCGACGAGCTGCCCGCAACCGAGCCGGTGGAGGACCTCGACGTCGCGGCCGGCCCGCTGGTCGGGACGACGGTGGAAGCCGATGAGGTCCCGCTCGCGATCGACGAGCTCCCGCTCGTTGCGCTGCTGGGCTGCTTCGCCGAGGGCGAGACGGTCGTGCGCGGGGCCGGGGAGCTGCGGCTGAAGGAGACCGATCGGATCGCGACGGTCGTGGACGGGCTCCGTGGCCTGGGCGGTGAGCTGGAGGCGACGCCGGATGGCTTCGTGGTGACGGGCACCGGCGGATTGAAGGGCGGCGCGATCGACTCCCACGGCGATCACCGCCTGGCCATGATGGGCGCCATCGCGGGCATGGCTTCGCAGGAGGGCGTCGAAGTTCTCGGGATGGAGGCTGCTGCGGTCTCGTATCCTCGGTTCATGGACGACTTCGCGGCACTCGTCTGATGGCGGACGAAGGAAAGCCCCCCGGCTGGCGCGTCGAGGGTTCGCCCAAGAAGCCGCCCAAGCGGCCGGCGGGCCTCGGCCGGCGGCTGCTGATCTTCGTCGGCGTCCTGCTGCTCCTCAACTGGCTCACCGTGGTCCTGTTCGCGCCGGGCAAGAAGGAGCGCGTCCAGATTCCCTACACCCCGACGTTCCTGCAGCAGGTGACCGCCGGCAACGTCGAGTCGATCTCCACCAAGGGCGAGGCGGTGCAGGGCCACTTCCGGGAGAAGTTCAAGGACAGGATGGACTTCGGCACCCAGATCCCGACGTTCGCCAACACCGACCAGCTCTCGAAGCTCCTCGAGGAGCACAAGGTCGAGATCAACGCCAAGTCGCTCACGACGGACCGCCCGCTGCTGGTCACGATCCTCCTGAGCTTCGGCCCGACGCTGCTGTTCGTCGGGTTGCTCGTCTTCTTCCTGCGCCGCGCCCAGCCGGGCGGCATGCTCGCCTCGCTCGGTCGCTCGCGCGCGCGCCGTGGCGAGGACGCCGAGCAGCGCGTCACGTTCGCCGACGTGGCGGGCATCGACGAGGCCGAGGACGAGCTCGTCGAGATCGTCGACTTCCTCAAGCATCCGGAGAAGTACAGCCGCCTCGGCGCGAAGATCCCGCGCGGCGTGCTGCTCAGCGGCCAGCCGGGCACCGGGAAGACGCTGCTCGCACGCGCCGTCGCCGGTGAGGCCGGGGTGCCGTTCTTCTCGATCTCGGCGAGCGAGTTCGTCGAGGTCATCGTCGGCGTCGGCGCGTCGCGCGTGCGGAGCCTGTTCACCGAAGCCAAGGAGGCGGCACCGGCGATCGTCTTCATCGACGAGCTCGACGCGATCGGGCGCGCCCGGAGCGCGGGGGCGGGCATCAGCGGCGGCCACGACGAACGCGAGCAGACGCTCAACCAGATCCTGACCGAGATGGACGGCTTCGATCCCGCGGCGGGCGTGATCGTCATGGCCGCCACGAACCGCCCGGAGGTCCTCGACCCCGCGCTCCTGCGCCCTGGACGCTTCGACCGGCGGATTCCCGTGCTGCCGCCCGACCGTGACGGCCGCCGGCAGATTCTCGAGGTGCATACGCGTTCGGTTCCGCTCGATGGCGACGTCGACCTCGAGCGCCTTGCGTCGTCGACGCCCGGCATGGTCGGTGCCGATCTGGCGAACCTCGCCAACGAGGCCGCGCTGCTCGCCGCAAAGCGCGGGCACGACCGGGTTCATCAAGCCGACTTCGCCGACGCGATCGAGAAGATCGTGCTGGGCACGGCGCGGAAGATCATGATGAGCGACGAAGATCGCGAGCGCACCGCCTACCACGAGGCGGGTCACGCGCTCGTCGGCATGCTCACGCCCGGCGCCGACCCGGTACGCAAGGTGTCGATCATCCCGCGCGGCCAGGCGCTCGGCGTCACGCTGAGCACGCCCGACGCCGACCGCTACAACTACTCGCGCGAGGAGCTGATCGCGCGGATCAAGGTGGCGCTGGGCGGCCGTGCCGCGGAGCAGGTCGTGTACTCCGACGTCACGACCGGGGCCGAGAGCGACATCCGCCAGCTCACGATGATCGCCCGCTCGATGGTGACCCGGTGGGGCATGAGCGATGCCGTCGGCCCGGTGTTCCTGGACTCTGAGAACCCCTACGTGCCCGAGCAGCATCTCGAGACGGTCGACGCGGAGGTCCGGCGCATCGTCGAGACCGCCGAGGAACAGACGGTCGCGCTGCTACGGGAGAACCGCAGCAAGCTCGATGCGCTCGTCGCGCGGCTCCTCGAGAAGGAGACCGTCGATCAGGACGAGGTGTACGAGGTCGTGGGCTCGCTGACGGGTCCCGAACCCGAGCCCGAGCCCGACCCGGCGCCCACCGCGGCCGCCTGAGCGCACCCGCGCCCGGCGACCAGGTCCTCCAGGTGGACCTCGAGCCGCCGCGCGATCGCACGCCAGTCATAGCGGTCGACCACCCAGTCGCGCCCGCGCCGGGACAGCTCACGGGCGACGGCAGGATCCGCCAGCCGATCCAGCGCCTGCAGGAGCCCGCGCTCGCTCTTGGGCGCGGCGAGTACCGCGCCGTCGACGTCGAGCCCGTGCAGCGCCTCGGCGAACGCGACGGTCGGCAGCCCGGCCGCCAGCCCTTCGAGGAGCTTGATCTTGGTCCCACCGCCGAACTCGATCGGGCACAGGGCGAAGTCCGCCGCGGCAAGCGCGATCCCGAAGTCTTCGAGCAGCCCGGTGGCGACGATGCCGTCGGCGTGAGGGCGGCGCGACCGCACCGGTGACGAGGAACGTGAGCTGCGGCGCCTGCGCGGCCAGCCTGCGAACCCAGGCAAGGCCCGCCCGATTTGGAGGAACGTCGGCCCCTGCGAAGAGAACCGTCGGCCGGTCGGGCAGGCCGAGGCTCGCCCGCGCCGCGCGTCGCGCCCCGGGCGGCGTCGGGCGGTAGCGGGTCGTATCGGCCCCATTGGGGACCGTGACGACGCGCTGGGACGCCGGCGAGTAGCGGCGGATCAGCTCGTCGCGGTCGGCGTCGCTGACGGCGAGAACGAGGTCGGCGCCCTGCACGGCCCGCCGTTCGAGCTGTTCGATGACGCGCAGCCAGATCGGCGCCGTCCGGGCGAACCGGAGGCAACGGCGTAATCGGCGAACTTCGCCGCCTCGACGTTGCATCCCGCGAGGACGATCGGCACGTCCGAGCGGGCGCGGCGGCAGGCGGCGAACTGCCAGGGGAATCGACGAGCACGACGTCGGCCCAGTCGATCAACGCGCGCAGGCGCGGCGACCGCCCCAGCCCGGCGCCGCTCAGGATCGGCGCGCGCACCCAGGAGCGCGCGCCCAGCTCGGTGGCCGCCGTCGCCACCGGGGCCGCCATGCGCAACTCGGCGTAGGAGGGCGTGACGGCGAGGTGGCCGCGAGCGCCCTCCGGGTCGCCGCGGTGGCTCAGCCGCGCCTGGGAGAGCTGGCGTACCTCGTGGCGCTCGGCGAGGGCGCGCAGCAGGTTGGCCGCTCGCACGCTCGAGCCGCGGGTGGCCGGGTGGACGACGCGGGGGGAGACGTCGAGGATCCTCACCGGGCGACTCCGTCGAGGACGGTCGCGAACGCCTTGGCCATGCGGTCGTCGGTGAAGTCGTGCGCGCGTGCGCGCGCACGCGCTGCGACCGATGGGTCCGCCAGGGCACGAAGGATCGCGGAGGCCATGACGGCGGCGTCCCCGGGCGGGCCCAACAGCCCGTGGCCGCCGGCGAGGATCTCCGAGGGCCCCGCCGCGTCAATCGCGACGACGGGCCTGGAGAGGGCGAGCGCCTCGATCACGACGAGCCCGAACGGCTCCCGTTCAGCGGCATGGACGAGCACGTCGAGCGCGTCGATCCACGCATACGCATCGACCTGGTGGCCCGCGAACACCACGCGGTCGGCGATGCCGAGCCTACGGGCCAGTGCGGGCAGCTCGGCAGCGTAGGCACCCTCGGTTCCGAGGATCTCCCCGCCGATGACGACGAAGCGGGCATCGGGTCGCTCGCGCGCGACACGCGCCGCGGCGTGCAGGAACAGATCCTGTCGCTTGTTGGCCGCCAGCCTCCCGGCGATCCCGATCAGCGGTGCGCTGCCCACGTCGAGTGCGGCCCGCACGCGCGCGCCACTGCCGCACCGGGCCACGACCTCGTCGACGGCGATCCCGAGTGGGACCTTGACGGCGGGAAGCCACGGTGCGGCGGCGCGCTGTTCGGCGAGGACGGCGTCGCTGCTGCAGACCGCAACAGCCGCGGCGATCGAGCCATCGAGTAGCTGAGGCGGCGAAGCGTCGGGGAAGTCCTGCTGCCACCAGACGCACGGCCGTCCGGCGTGGGCTGCCGCCGGGCCTGCGAGCAGCTGGCTGCGCCACTTGTTCGACACGACGGCGTCGGCGCCGCGCGCGAGGTCGGCAAGCGCCGCGACGGCATCGCGGCCGGGGTCGATCCGATGGACCGCCGTGTCCGCGAGCCAGGCTTCCAGCGGACCGGGCTCGAGCAGTGCGGTGCGGGGCTCCCAGCCGACCTGTGGTAGCCGCTGCGCCAGCGCGGCGAGCGCCCGCTCTGCGCCACCTCGCTTGGCCGTCGCACTGACGAGCAGGACCTGTCTCACCGGTACGCGGGGAGCCCTTCCACGGCGCGGCGCAGGGCGCGGACGTCCGTCGGATCGGCGTCCAGCCGGCTCACGACGGCATCCGCAGACAGCATCAGCTCGGGCTCCTCTCGCTCGATGCTGTCGAGGAAGAGCGCGGCGCGGGCCGCGGCGACCATCCGGTCGGGAGTTGCGGAAGGGGCGCCGAGCCATCCGTGGCCGTTGAGCCGTGCCGAGTTCCCGCATTCAAGCCAGACCCGGTGCTCTCCAACGGCCCGCCTCGCCCAGTCGGGTGCCGACCATCCGGCGGCCTGCGGGAACCGCGCCTCGGCGCGGCCGTCGACGAGCGCGAACGAAACGGGGTCGGTCGCCGCGCACTGGACGGCGCGCAGTTTCGCCCGGCCTGGCTCGAGCCTGGGCCTGACCATCAGTGGTCCCGCATGCAACGCCGGCGCCGGATCCTCCGCGACGCTCGCGAGCCGTGCGAGTGCCGCCGCGTCAGCCGGGTGTCCGTCGACGACATCGAACTGCTCCGCCGACGGCGCGGGAGCGACGAGCGCCCGCCAGTCCAACAGCGGGAACGGGCGTGCTCCGGCACCGACGAGTCGGACGGCTCGTTCGCCCGCCGCGCGGGCCGCGTCGTCCATGAGCGCGGCGATCAGCGCGGACTGGCGCGTGAACGACGCCAGCGCGGCAGCGAGCGGTGGCTCGGGGCAGCTCGGCAGCGCGCGTTCGAGTTCGAGCGCGAGCTCGTACGCCTCGCGTTCGCCCGGAAGCGACACGATCGCCTCGCGCAGGATGTCGCGGCGCGCGAACAGCGCTCGGTCGTGGACGAGCCACAGCCACAGCCGCGCCGGCTCGGCGATCAGCTTCACGCAGAGGAACGGGACGTTCGTCGCATCCGGGCGCGCCGCCGCCTGGAAGGCGAAGCGCCACCAGAACTGCAGCTCGAGCCACGCGGCCAGGCGCCGGCTCTGTGCATCAGGTGCCGCCGGCGGCCGTCGCTCGGGCCCGGCGACGAGCCGCCACTCACGTGTCGCCCCGAACGGGCCGGGGCGCACGGTCAGGCCAGCCTCGTCGTGGACGTCGTCGCGCCGCAGGAACGTCTCCTGCGAGTTCAAGCAGGGCGCTGCAGCGGCGCGTCGCAGCTCGTCCTCGCCATAGACGAAGACGTCCCGTGCGATGCGCGCGAGCACCGGGACGCGATCGACGAGCCGCCGCCGGCGCAGGCGGATCGCGGACGGGTCGCCCGCCGCCACCGCGATCACGTCGAGGTCGGACAGCCCGAACACGGGCTCCCCGAAGCCGAAGCTGCCGCCCAGGTACACCGTGGTCTGCGGGCTCGCGCGTCGCAGGCAGGCCGTGATGACCCGCTCCGCCACGGCGTAGCAGGCCTTCCAGAGGGGGCGCAGCGGGCCCGCGCTGGTGCGCAGGACCACTTCCTGCAGCCGTTGCATGCCGGGCGAGCATAATCGGCAGCCGATGGGCGCCATCTACGGCGAGCTCAGCGCGGCGCCGTCCGTGGCCACGGGCGAACGCGCGATCGACGTCCTGGCACACCGAGCTCGGTCGGGGCGCTGGACGCTGGCCGCTGAGCGCGTCTTCATCGCGTCGCGTGGCCCGGCGCCGGCGGTGGACGAGGATCGGGGTCAGGTCGCGGTCCTCGACGGCGCGATCCTCAATGCCCCGCAGCTGCGCGCCGAGCTGGCCGGGCGCGGCCATGCGGTGCACGGGCCCGGCGACGCCGAGGTGGTGCTGCGCGCGTTCGCCTGCTGGGGCGCGGGATTCCTCGAGCGCGTCAACGGGATGTTCGCCATCGCCATCTGGGACGCCCGCGCCGACACGCTGCTCCTCGCGCGCGATCGCGTTGGTGAGCGGCCGCTGTACTACCGGGCTGATGGCGCGGGCCTGGTGTTCGCCTCGGAGATCAAGGCGATCCTCGCCGACCAGACCATCGGTCGGCGCGTCGACATGCGCGCGCTGACGAACTTCCTCGCATTCGCCCACACGGGGGCCGGCGTGACGATGTTCGAGGACATCCGCGAGCTCCCGCCCGGACACCTCCTGGTTGCCGGCGCAGGCACCGTGCGCCTCGAGCCCTGGTGGCAGCTGCGCCTCGACGAGCGCGCGGATGCCTCCGAGGACGAGCTGGCCGGCGAGGTCGGGCGCGTGCTTGACGATGCCGTGGCGCTGCGGATGCCGGACGGACGCTCCGCCGGTGCGTTCCTCAGCGGTGGCGTCGACTCAAGCGCGGTCGTGGCGCTGATGCAGCGCCACGCCGGGCCGCCGGTGAAGAGCTTCACCCTGGCCTACGACGGCGGCGGTGTGTTCGACGAGCTCGCCGAGGCGCGGCGCAGCGCGCAGGCGCTCGGGACCGAGCATCACGAGCTCCGCATCGGCCACACGGAGCTGCTGCACCACCTGCGCGCGCTCGTCTACCACTACGACGAGCCGCTGGGGATCGCGGCGGGCTTCAACTTCTACATGCTGAGCGGCCTCGCGCAGGGGAGCGTCGACGTCGTCCTCACCGGTGACGGGGGCGACGAGCTGTTCGGCGGCTATCGCCGCCACGTTGCCGAGCAGCTCGCGGGCCCGTACCAGCGGTTGCCGGGTGCGCTCACCCGCGGGCTGGTCCCGGCGGCCATCGCGCGGCTGCCGCGCCTCGGCCGCACGCGCCAGATCGCGACCGTGTTGCCCAACTCCGACCCGGCCCTGCGCACTGCGGCATGGCTGACCGTGCTGACGCCCGAGCTTCGGGCAGAGCTCCTGTCGGTGGAGGCGCGATCGCAAGCGGCGCCGTTCGACCCGGTGGGGGCATACCGCTCCCTCTACGACGAAATGGGCGCGGCGGGCGGCCCGCTGAACCGCCAGCTCTACGCCGAGCTGAAGGCGTGGCTGCCCGACACGCTGTTCGCGAAGACCGACAAGCCGACCATGGCGCGCGGCATCGAAGCACGGATGCCGATGTTCGACCATCGGCTGGTCGAGCTTGCGTTCGCCATCCACAGCCGGCAGAAGATCCGCGGTCTCGCCACCAAGCGCGTCCTGCGCCGCGCGGTGAAGGGGCTCGCGCCCGAACGCGCGCGTCGCAGGGCCAAGCACGGCTTCACGATCCCGGTCGACCCATGGTTCCGCGGACCGCTGGCCCCGTACCTGCGCGAGGTGCTCCTCGACGAGCGCGCCCGCCGCCGCGGCTACTTCGAGCCCGTCGTCGTGGCTCGACTGCTGGACGAGCACGTGTCTGGGCGCCGGATCTGGGACCGCGCCCTATGGATGCTTCTGAACTTCGAGCTCTGGCATCGCGTCTACATCGACCGCGAAGCGGTGTGAGCGCTCCTGAAGCTCGCGCGTCTCCTCGGCGCGCATGCCGGTCAGGAACAGCAGCGCGATCGTCGAGACCATCGGCACGATCGCGGCGACGAGCAGCGTGTCGCGCACGCCGATCAGGCTCGACACCGGGGCGGTGAGCGCGAACGATGCGGGCGCCAGCCCGATCGACACGAACCAGTCGACGCTGTTGACGCGGCCGCGCAACTGCATCGGCACGCGCGTGGCCATCCGCGTCGTCCACACGATCATGCCGAACGCAAGGGTGGCGCCCCATACCGCCGAGCAGAGGGCGAGCACCCAGACCTGCTGGCCGAGCGCGAAGCCGAGGAACGGCAGCCCGCCGAGCGACCACATGATCATCATCCAGCTGACCTCGCGGCGCGGCAGCCCGCGCGCCCCGACCCAGAGCGACATCGCGATCGCCCCGGCGCCCTCGAGCGCGAGGATCGTGCCGTAGCTGCCCGATCCGGCGTGCAGGCGGTTCTTCACGACGTAGGGGACGAGCACCTGGATCGGCCCCATGAAGAACAGGATCGCCAGCGAAGCCGCGATCAGCGTCCCCCAGAGCCACGTCTGGGTGCGCACGTAGGCCATGCCCTCCCGCAGCTCCGAGATGACGCCGGCCGCCCGCTCGCGGATCAGGACCGGGCGCGTGCGGATCGCGAAGATGCACGCCGCGCTGAAGACGAACGTGCCGGCGTCGATCACGAACGACGTCCCCGGCCCGAACAGCGCGACCATGACGCCACCGATGGCGGGGCCGGCGAAGTTGCGCGCCGCCTGGCGGACGATCTGCTCGATCGCGCTCGCCTGCGGGATCATCGTCGGCGCGAGGATGTCGGGCACCAGCGCGCTGAACGCCGGCGCGAAGAACGCCTCGCCGATGCCGTGCACGAGGACGAGCACGACCAGCATCCAGATCTCCAGCGAGCCGCTCAGCGCCAGCGCGCCGATGGTGAGCTGGACCGCGGCGCGCAGCAGGTCTGCGCCGATCATCACGCGGCGCCGGTCGAACCGGTCGCTGAGGACGCCCGCGAGCAGGATGAAGAGCACGAGTCCCGCGGTCCATGCCAGCCCGACGAGCGCAAGGGCGCTCGGCCTGTTCGAGAGCTCGTAGACCTGCCAGGCGACCGCGACCGTGTAGATGCCGTCGCCGAGCAGCGAGACGGTCATCCCGGTCCAGAGGAGCGCGAAGTCGCGCTCGCGCAGCGGCCGCAGGAGGTTCACCGTGGGCCATGGTGGCAAACGGACGGGTCGCCACCGGGGAGGGATGTCGCAAGCGTGGCGTCTATCGTGACGATCGCATGCGCATCGCCATCGATGGCCCCGCGGGGGCCGGCAAGTCCACCGTCGCCCGCGCCGTCGCAGACGCGCTGGGCTGGGAGTACCTCGACTCGGGTGCGATGTACCGTGCCGCCGCGCTCAAGGGCAGCGAGCACACGGAGATCCGTTTCGAGGGCGGCCACGTGCTCGCCGACGGCGATGACGTGACCGAGGCGATCCGAACGCCCGAGGTGACCGAGCTGGCCTCCGCGCTTGCCGGGGACCCGGAGAAGCGCAGGGTCATCGTCGACAAGCAGCGCGCCATGGTCCGCGAGGGCGATTGGGTGATCGAGGGCCGCGACGCCGCGACCGGCATCGCGCCCGGCGCCGAGGTCAAGGTGTTCCTGACGGCGACGCCCGCGGAGCGCGCGCGGCGGCGCGCCGCGCAGGAGGGGCGCCCGGTCGAGGAGGTCGAGCGCGAGCAGGCCGAGCGCGACGCCAAGGACAACACGCTGGGCCGGTCGGTGCTGACGCCCGCCGAGGGTGCGATCGAGGTCGACACGACCGGCCTGACGCTCGACGAGGTCGTGGCGAAGGTCACGGAGCTCGTCAAGTGAAGGTCGCGGTCGTCGGCTATCCGAACGTCGGCAAGTCCTCGCTGGTCAACCGGCTGAGCGGGACGCGCACGGCCGTGGTGCACGAGCGCCCGGGCGTCACGCGCGACCGCAACGAGATCGCCTGCGAGTGGAACGGGCGGCGCTTCACGCTGATCGACACGGGCGGCATGGACCTCATAGACGAGGACCCGATGGCGGGCTCGATCCGCGAGCAGGCGCAGGCCGCGCTCGCGGACGCCGCGGTCGCCGTCTTTGTCGTCGACGCGAGGCCGGCCTGCGACCCGGCGACGAGGAGATGGCCGACCTGCTGCGGCGCTCCACCATCCCGGTGCTCGTCGCCGCGAACAAGATCGACGACGTCGAGCGACATCCCGCTGGCGGCCGAGTTCCACCGGCTCGGGCTCGGCGAGCCGATCCCGGTCTCCGCTGCCCAGGGGCTCGGCACGGGCGACCTGCTCGACGCGGTCGTCGAGCGCCTGCCCGAGGGCGAGGCCGACGACGCGGACGAGGAGACACGCGCCTGGCGGTGATCGGCCGCCCCAACGTCGGCAAGTCCTCGCTGGTCAACCAGTTCGCCGGTGCCGAGCGGGTCATCGTCAACGATGTGGCCGGCACGACGCGGGATGCGATCGACCTGCCGCTGGAGGTCGACGGCCGGCCGCTCATCGTGGTCGACACGGCGGGACTCCGGCGCCAGGCCAAGGTGACCGACAACGTCGAGTACTACACGGCGCTGCGCTCACAGCGCGCGGCCGAGCGCGCCGACGTGGCGCTGGTCGTGTGCGACGCCGCCGACGGCATCACGGCCCAGGACCTGCGCATCGCCGACCTGGCGATGCGGGCCGGCTGCGCCACCGCGCTGGTGCTGAACAAGTGGGACGTCAGCGCGCTGGCCGAGGAGGACCTCGATCACGAGCGCGGCGTCGTTGCCAACAAGCTGCGGCTCCGCCCCAAGGTGCTGACCGCGAGCGCGAAGACCGGGCGCAACGTCGGCCGGGTGCTGCAGGAGGCGATCACGCTCGGTGATCGCATGCGCACGCGCATCCCGACCCCCGAGCTCAACCGCTTCGTGGCGGAGACCGTCGAGGCGCGGCAGCCGCCGGCCAAGCAGGGCCATCGGCTGCGGCTGCTGTACATGGCGCAGTTCGAGGTGCGCCCGCCGCGCTTCGCGATCCAGGTGAACTCGCGCAACAGGGTGACGCGCGACTACGCGTACTTCGTCGAGAATCGGCTGCGGTCGCGGTTCGGCATGGACGGCGTCCCGCTGATCATCGACTTCAATGAACGTTCCAGGCGCGATCGCTGACCGCAGGATCCTCGCCGCCCTCGTGGGCGGCGTCGTCGTCCTGGTCGTGCTCATCGCGTTGCTGATCGCCGGCGGTGGCGGCTCATCGCCGAGCCCGCCCCCCGATGAGGCGGCGAAGCTCGTGCCCGCGAGCGCGCTGGTCTACGTCCACCTGTCGACCGACACGGGCCGCGACGCGACGACGCGCGCGCTGAAGCTCGCCCAACGCTTTCCGAGCTTCGAGCGCCTGCGCAACGCGTTGCTGCGCCGCCTGCAGGACCCGCGCTGCGGGACCGACCTGCGCAAGCAGCGCGGCAAGGAGGCGGCGCTGGCGCTGCTCAACACGCGGACGGGGACCGCGGGCTCGCTCGTGCTCGTCGATACCGGCAAGGACCACAAGCGCGCCGCGACCAAGGGCTGCGGCCTGGTCTCGCAGACGTACATCGGCCGCTTCCTCGCGATCGGTCAGCAGCAGTCGCTGACCGCCGCGCGCGCGCTCGCCCAGGCCGGCGACAAGGGCGCCTCGCTCGCACGCAACCCGGATTTCGCGAAGGCGATGTCCGGGCTGCCGGCCGACCGCGTGGCTGACGCCTGGGCCTCGGCGGACGGCGTCCGGCGCCTGCTGGCGCCGCAGGGCGGCGTGCTCGGCGCCGCCGGGGTGCTGCTCGACCAGCCGGGGCTGAAGGGCGCCGGCGTGGGCCTCGTCGCGCACGAAAAGGGCGCGCGGATCGTCGTCCGCAGCGAGCTGGATCCCAAGGCCAAGCGCCCGCAGACGTTCAAGCCGTTCGAGCCGGCGCTACAGGAGCGGACGCCCAAGGGCGTGCTCGGCTACCTGGGCGTGAGCGGGCTCTCCACTGCGCTGAGCCGCGTGCTCGCGGCGGCAGGGCCGCAGACCGCCAGCCTCGGAGCGCTGCTGCAGCGGGCTGGGCGGCAGCTCGACCAGCAGTCGGGCGGCCGGCTGACGCGCGAGGTGCTCGCGACCCTGCAGGGCGAGGTCGCGGTCACGCTCACCGCCGCCGTCCCGGCGCCCGTGCTGACGGTCGTCGCTCACGCGAAGAAGGACACCGGCAGGACGCTGGCGCAGCTCGAGCTCCCGATCGCCCGCCTGCTCGGCAAGACCGCGCGCTTCGAGGGCGTGAGCGTCGCCGGGCACCCGGCTCGCGTGCTCAAGGCGGGCCCGATCACGATCGTCTACGCGGTCATCGACGACCGGCTGGTGATCTCGACATCCACCGCCGGCATCGCGGCCGTCGCGCGCAAGGGCGACCACCTCGACCAGCAGGACAGCTTCAAGTCGGTCGCCGGCGACGCTCCGGGCGAGGTTTCATCGCTACTCTTCCTCGACTTCACCGAGTTGCTGCGCCTGGGCGAGCAGACCGGCCTGGGCGATTCGCGCGCCTACCAGTCGGTCCGCGACGACCTCCAGAAGGTGCGCGCGGTGGGGGCATGGTCGTCGGGCTCCGGCGACGAATCAAACGCGGAGATCAATCTCTCGATCCCATGAGCCAGTACGCCGACAACGAGTATCTCTTCACGTCCGAGTCCGTCACGGAAGGTCACCCCGACAAGGTCGCCGACCAGATCTCCGACGGCGTGCTCGACGCCGTCCTGCGCGACGACCCCTACGGCCGCGTCGCCTGCGAGACGCTCGTGAACACCGGCCTCGTCGTGGTGTCGGGCGAGATCTCGACCGACGACCTACGTCGACATCCAGGAGGTCGCCCGCGAGACGATCCGCAAGATCGGCTACGTCGACGCCGACCTCGGCTTCAGCGCCGACTCGTGCGCGGTGCTCAACGCGATCGACAAGCAGTCGCCCGACATCGCCCAGGGCGTCGACCAGGCCTACGAGGCGCGCACCGACGCCTCCGACGACGACGAGCTCGACGTCGCGGGCGCCGGCGACCAGGGGATGATGTTCGGCTACGCGACCAACGAGACGCCGAGCTGATGCCGCTGCCGATCTCGCTGGCCCACCGCCTGGCCGAGCGCCTGGCGGCGGTGCGCAAGGCCGAGGCCGTCAACTACCTGCGCCCGGACGGCAAGACCCAGGTCTCCGTCCGCTACCGCGACGGCAAGCCGGTCGAGATCGAGAAGCTGCTGATCTCCACCCAGCACAAGGAGGGCGCCGAGTCGCTGATCCCGGACGACCTCTGGGAGCACGTCGTCGAGCCGGTCCTGCCCAAGGACCTCTACGACGCCGACGAAGCTGCGCAAGAACTTCCTGGTCAACCCGACCGGCCGGTTCGTGATCGGCGGCCCGGTCGGCGACGCCGGCCTGACCGGGCGCAAGATCATCGTCGACACCTACGGCGGCATGGCCCGCCACGGCGGCGGCGCGTTCAGCGGCAAGGACCCGTCGAAGGTCGACCGCTCGGCCGCCTACGCGGCGCGCTACGTCGCCAAGAACGTCGTCGCCGCCGGCCTGGCCGACCGCTGCGAGGTGCAGGTCGCCTACGCGATCGGCGTCGCGCACCCGGTGTCGGTGATGGTCGAGACGTTCGGCACCGAGAAGATCGGCCGCGCGCAGATCGCCGAGCTCGTCGACGAGCACTTCGACCTGCGCCCGGGCGCGTTCCGCGAGGAGCTCAAGCCTGCACCGGCCGATCTACCAGAAGACCGCCGCCTACGGCCACTTCGGCCGCGAGGACCACGACTTCACGTGGGAGCGCACCGACAAGGCCGCCGCGCTCCGCGATGCGGCCGGGCTCAGCTCTGAGCCTGCTGCGACTGCCTGACCGCCGGCGTCCGACCATCTTGGCGACGCGCGTGCGGGTCGTTGACGCCGCGGAAGGCGAACTCCGAGTCCGGGGCGTCCGTGCCGGCCGTGTCGAAGTCGACGACGCCGACGCGGAGCATGCGCTCGACGACCGACTGATCGGTGTTCACGTTCTGGACGCGGGTCGAGGCGCGTCTCGTGCGGTGGCGCGCCAGGATCCCGCGCTGGATCCAGAGCCGCTCGTTGGTGATCGCGTAGCGCGTCCCGATGCGGCGGATCCAGCCGATCAGCACGACCAGCACGACGAGCCCGACGAACACCCCGACCCCGCCGCCGGTGCTGCCGATCGGCCGACGATCCGCCGCGATCGCCGCGGCGACCAGCACGCCGACGATGTAGAAGCCGAGGATCGCGCGCCACGAAGGCCGTCCCTCGAACAGAACCGTCTCGCCCTCATGTAGGTCCATGGTCTGCTGACTTTGCCAGATCCGGCGGCTGGTGCTTTGACGGTTCGAGCGGATGGGGTGGCAGCCGACGTCATCGCGTTCGGTTCCGCCCGCGCCGGGGCGTGGGCCCCCGTACGTCGGATTATTCGTAGCCGCGGGGCCCAAGCTCACGCGCGCCGACGCCACGCGCGTTGGTGGGACATGACCTCGACGGCATCTAGTCTCGGTGCGGATGGACGTCATCAAGGTCGAGCCGCTGACGACGGCCCGCGCGCTGCGCGGGCCGTTCGACTACCGGCGCCCGGACGGCGTGGACGTGGGGTCGGTCCTCGAGGTGCCGTTCGGGCGCCAGCGGCTGCGCGCGGTGGTGACCGGGCTCGCGGCGTCGTCGGTGCACGAGCTCGCCGAGCCCGCTGCGGGTCCTGCCCGACAGCGTGCCCGCCGAGCTGGTGGAGCTCGCGCTGTGGATGGCGGACGAGTACGTCTCGACGCCCGCGCGGGCACTGGGGCTCGTGCTCCCGCCGCCGGGACCGCGCGAAGACGGCGCTGTGGGCCGAGCGGGTCGACGGCGACGAAGGACGGATCACCGAGCGCCAGCGCGCGCTACTCGACAGCCTGCCGCGCTGGACCGGTGCCGACACCGCGGCGCTGCGGCGGCTCGAGAAGCGCGGGCTCGTGACCATCGGGCCGCGCGGGCGGCGGCGCGCCGTCACGCACCATCTCGTCGGCGACGCGCAGCGGCCGCGGCTGACCGCCGACCAGTCACGGGCGGTCGAGGAGATCCTCGAGGGCGGCCGGTCGTTGCTGCACGGCGTGACCGGCTCCGGCAAGACCGAGGTGTACCTGCAGCTCGCCGAGCGGGTCGACGGCGGCGTGATCGTGCTCGTCCCGGAGATCGCCCTGACGCCGCAGGTGGTGGCGCGTTTCGTCGAGCGCTTCGGCGACACCGTGGCGGTCCTGCATTCGAAGCTCAGCGCCGGCGAGCGCTACGACGAGTGGCGCCGGCTGCGCACAGGAGATGCGCGCATCTGCGTCGGGCCGCGCTCGGCGGTCTTCGCCCCGCTGGCGCACCCGGCGCTCGTGATCGTCGACGAGGAGCACGACCCGTCCTTCAAGCACGAGGGCGATCCGCGGTACGACGCGCGACTGGTGGCCGAGCGCCGCGCGGGCGACGGGCTGCTCGTCTGCGGCTCGGCGACGCCACGCTGCGAATCTGCCCACCGACTGCGCCGCGTTCGTCTCCCCGAGCGCGTCGACGGCCGGCCGCTCCCGCCGGTCGAGGTGATCGACATGCGCGCGGCGAAAGGCACGCTGCATCCGCGCACCCACGAGGCGCTGGTGGATGCGCGCAAGGCGATCCTGCTGCTCAACCGCCGCGGCTGGTCGAACTTCCTCACCTGCCGATCCTGCGGCCACGCGTTCGAATGTCCCGAGTGCGACGTGACGCTCGTGCTGCACCGCGCCGAGAACGCGCTGGCGTGCCACCACTGCGGCCACCGCGAGCCGGTGCCCCGCCGCTGCCCGTCCTGCGGCGGCGTGTCGATCGCCCGCCACGGCGCCGGGACCGAGCGGCTCGAGCACGAACTGCCCGGCCCCGTCTTCCGGCTCGACGCCGACGTCCAGCACGCCGGCGAGGTGCTCGCCCGCTTCCAGGCGGCCGACCGCGGCGTGCTGGTGGGCACGCAGGTCGTCGCCAAGGGCCACGACTTCCCGGACGTCGAGCTCGGCGTGGTGCTCGACGCGGACGGCACGCTGCGGTTCCCGGACTTCCGCGCCGAGGAGCGGACGTTCGCGCTCGTCACCCAGCTGGCCGGGCGGGCGGGGCGCGGCACGCACGGGCGCGTGCTGGTGCAGACCGTCGCGCCCGACGCGCCTGCGATCCGGCTCGCCGCCAAGCACGATGCCGACACGTTCACGGCCGAGGAGCTGCGCCGCCGCGAGGCGCTCAACTACCCGCCGTTCGCGACGCTGATCCGGATCGTCGCGGCGTCCGACCAGCCGGGCGCCGCCCACGCCGCGGCAGCCGCGATCCGGTCCGGGCTCGGCCCTGGCGCGCTCGGCCCGGCGCCGCTGTTTCGCCTGCGCGGCCGCGAGCGCTCACAGGTCGTCGTCAAGGCGCGCGAGCGCCACGAGGCGATCAGCGAGGTGCGCGCCGCGGTGGCGGCGGTGGCGGCGGATCGCACGCATCGCGCGACGAGCCTCAGCGTGGACGTCGACCCGCAATAACATTTCCGGCGATGGCAGAGGACCAGGTCGCAGACTTCGAGGTCGAGGAGATCGAGGGCGAGGGCCCGCCACCGCTTGACCCGGAGGTCGCCGAGCGGCGGCGCCTCGCGCTGGCGCACGTGCGCCAGTACGGCGACCCGGTGCTGCGCGCGACCGCGCGCCCCATCGAGGTCTTCGACGACGCGCTGCTCGCGGAGGTCGCCCGCATGGGCGCGCTGATGAACGACTCGCTTGGGATCGGGCTGGCCGCCACCCAGCTCGGCGTGCTGCACCGCCTGCTGGTCTACCGCGTCGAGCAGGACGCCCCGGTCAACGCGCTGGTCAACCCGGTCATCGAGTTCTCCAGCGACGACGAGGAGTGGGCGGAGGAGGGCTGCCTCAGCCTGCCCGCGGTTCATGTCGAGGTGGAGCGGCCCGTGCTTCGTCCGGGTGCGCGGCAAGGACGAGCACGGCGAGGACGTCGTCGTCGAGGCCAGCGGGCTCGAGGCTCGCGTGATCCAGCACGAGGTGGACCACCTCGACGGCGTGCTGATCCTCGATCGCACGCCCAAGGACCAGCGCAAGGAAGCCATGCGAGCCCTGCGCGAGGCCCTGGACGCCGCTTGAGGACCGTCTACCTCGGGACCTCGGACTTCGCTGCGGCGGTTCTCGAACGGCTTGCGGGCAGTGACCATCGCCCGGCGCTGGTCGTGACCCGGCCCGACGCGCCGAAGGGCCGCGGGCGCGCCGTCAGCGCGCCGCCGGTCGCCGATGCGGCGCGCGCGCTTGGCCTGGAGGTCGACCAGCCGGCGTCGGTCAACGACGACGACGCGCGTGCGCGCATCGCCGCGGCGGAGCCCGACGCTGTCGTCGTCTGCGCGTTCGGGGCACTCATCAAGGAGCCGTTGCTCAGCGAGCACGAGATGATCAACGTGCACCCGTCGCTGCTGCCGCGCTGGCGCGGCGCCGCCCCGGTGGAGCGGGCGATGATGGCCGGCGACGAGGAGACCGGCGTGTCGATCATGCGCGTCACCGCCGGCTGGGATCGGGGCCGGTGTGTCTCGCCGAGGCCGAGCCGATCCTGCGCGAGGACACGTACGGCACGCTCGCGCCGCGACTGCAGCAGCTCGGCGCCACGCTCCTGATCCGCACGCTGGACGAGCGCCCGCCGTTCGTCGAGCAGGACGAGACACTCGTGACCTACGCCGACAAGATCGGGCCCGAGGACCGCACGCTCGACCTCGCGCGCCCGCCGCTGGAGAACGAGCGCGATCGTGCGTGCGCTGCATCCGCACATCGGGGCGCGGCTCCAGCTCCCGGATGGCTCGTTCCTCGGCGTCCGCGCGGCGCGCGCGCGCGAGGACGGCAGCCTCGAGCTGCTCGACGTGCAGCCCGCCGGCGGGCGACCGATGGCCTATGCGGACTACGTGCGCGGCCACGGGCCGGTCCCGGGCGTGGCCTGATGCGCCCGAGCCCCGCGCGGGTCGTCGCGCACCGCGTGGTGCGGCGCGCTTCGAGGAGGACGCCTTCGCGGATCGCGCCTTTCGTGGCGAGGCAGCCGGGCTCGACCAGCGCGAGCGGTCGCTGGCGATGCGGCTCGCCTACGGGACGATCCAGCGCAAGGGCACCCTGGCCTGGATCACGGGGCAGCTGGCGAAAGGGCGCCTCGAGCCAGGCGTCCGCGCCGCGCTGTGGCTGGGCCTCTACCAGTTGCTGTATTCCGGGCATCCCCGACCACGCGGCGATCGCCGAGTCCGTCGAGCTCGCCAAGCCCAGCCAGGGACACCGCGTCGTCAACGCGGTGCTGCGGCGCGTGCAGCGCCAGGGGGTCGAGCTGCCGGCCGACGACACGCCCGAAGGCGCCGCGATCCGCCACTCGCATCCGCGAGTGGGTCGTCAGGCTGTGGTGGGACTGGATCGGCCCCGACAGCACGCGCGCGCTGCTGGTGGCCGACAACGAGCCCGCCGGAGCACGCCGTCCGCGTCAACACGCTGGTCGGCGGACGACTTCCCCGGCGCGCGCGACCCCGAGCTGCCCGAGGCGCGGATCCTCGAGGGCCCGCTCGACGTCTTCGCCACGCCCGAGTGGGCCGCGGGCGGCGGTCATGGCGCAATCGCGCAGCTCGATGCACGTCGGCCCGCGCGGTCGACCCGCAGCCGGGCGAGCGCGTGCTCGACCTCTGCGCGGCGCCCGGCGGAAAGACCACGCACCTCGCAGCGCTGATGGGCGGCGAGGGGGAGGTGGTCGCGATCGAGCGCCACGAGGGGCGCGCGGCGTCGCTGCGCGAGACGTGTGCCCGGATGAAGGCGGCATCGTCGACGTCCGGGTGGGGGACGCGAAGGACCCGCCGGTCGAGGGGGCGTTCGATCGCGTGCTCGTCGATCCGCCGTGCACCGGGCTGGGAACGTTGCGATCGCACCCCGATCTGCGCTGGCGCGTGGTGCCCGTCGGCGGTCGAGCGGCTGGCGGCCGAGCAGGACGCGATCCTCGCCGCCGCGCGGCGTCATCTGACGCCCGGCGGGCGGCTCGTGTACTCCGTCTGCACGCTCTCGCCCGGGGGAGGAGCGGCTCGCCGGAAGCTCCAGCGGCGGCTGTGGCCACACGAGGACGACAGCGATGGCTTCTATATTGCGGTCGATGGCTGAGTCCCGCCCTCGGATGGAGTGCCCCGCCTGTCACGAGCCGTGGCTGCGTCCGTCGAACCTCGCCGGGCGCTATCGCTGCGTCAACTGCCTGCATCGTTTCGAGTTGCGGTCGGTCTGCCCCTCGTGCGGCGAGCACGGCACGATCGTCCGCATGTCGAACTCCGAGAACGTCGCCTGCAACGTCTGCGGCGGCAGCATGCTCGTCGAGGTATGACGCCGCGCGTCGCCCCGTCGATCCTCGCGGCGGACTCGGCCGGCTGCGCGAACGCGTGGAGGAGGTCGTCGCCGCCGGGCGCGCAGGTGATCCACGTCGACATCATGGACGGGCACTTCGTCCCGCCGCTGTCGATGGGGCCGGGCGCGGTCGAGGCGCTGCGCGACATGGACGTCATCCTCGACGTGCACCTGATGATCGAGGCGCCCGAGCGCCAGGTCGAGGCGTTCGCCAAGGCCGGGGCGCACAACATCACGATCCACGCCGAGGCAACGCCGCACGTGCACGCGACGTTGCAGCACATCCGCGAGCACGGGTGCCGGGCGGGCCTGGCGTTCTGCCCGAGCACGCCGCCCGCGATGCTCGCCGAGGTCGAGGTCGACATCGCGCTGTGCATGACCGTCAACCCCGGCTGGGGCGGGCAGGCGTTCATCCCGTCGTCGCCCGCGAAGATCGAGCGCATGCGCGCGCTGCTGGGGGAGGGACCCGACCTCGAGGTCGACGGCGGCATCGATCGCGACACGGCCGGGCCGTGCGCGCAGGCCGGGCGCCACGCTGTTCGTCGCCGGCTCGGCGGTCTTCGGGGCGCCCGATCCGGGCGAGGCCTTTCGGGAGATCTCCCGCGCGGCGGGGTGTGGCTAGCCGTATGGTCGCGGGGCGCGTGATGGTCCACCATCACACCTGCGATGCCCACCACCGTCCTCATCGTCGACGACCACCCGAGTTTTCGCTCGGTCGCGCGCATGCTGCTCGAGAGCGAGGGCTACGAGGTCGTGGGCGAGGCGCCCGACGGCGAGGCGGCGCTCGAGCTCGCCGAGCAGTTGGCCCGGACGTGGTCCTGCTGGACCTCGGGCTTCCGGGCATCGACGGCTTCGAGGTCGCGCGGCGCCTGACGCCGGGGCCGCGCGATCGTGCTCGTCTCCAGCCGCGACGCTCGCGACATCGGCCCGCTCGGCGATCCGGTGAAGGGCTTCATCGCGAAGGCCGAGCTGTCCGGCGACGCTCTGCGCGAGGTGCTGTCGGCTTGATCGGTGGCTCCCCGCGCGTCCGGCTCTGGCTGCTCGGCATCGCCGCGGTCGCGCTCGCCTGCGCGGACCTCGTGCTGACGCTGACCAGCCACCACGCCGAGCTGCGAGGGATCAACGGCCCGCTCGGGGCGATGATCGTCATCGCGTTCGTGGCGACCGGCTTGTTCGCCTGGTCGCGGCGGCCGGACAACAGGGTCGGCAAGCTCATGGTCGCCACGGGCCTCGCGTGGGGCGGCGTCGGGCTTGCGCAGGGGAACTCGGCCGTCCTGTACTCGATCGGCGGCGCCATCGGCCCGCTGTACCTCGTGTTCGTCACGTGGCTCATCCTCGCGTTCCCCGACGGGCGCGTCGGTTCGCGCCTCGGGCGCGCGCTCTTGGTGGTGGGGTTCATCGACGTGCTCGTGATCTACGAGCTCGGCGTGCTGCTCGACATCGACACGGGTGACAACGTCCCCGACAACCTCTTCGCGGTCGTCCATGCCCCGGGACTCGCAGGTGTGTTCGACACGGCAAGCGCGGCGATCGGAGCGGTGATCATCGCCACGGTCGCGCGGATCGTCATGGTGGAACGCCGGCGCGCGACGCCGGTCGCCCAGCACGCCGCGGCGCCCATGCTGCGGACCGGCCTGGTCTGCCTGACGGCTGTCGCGATCAGCCTCGGCATCGGTTCGCTGGGCGTATCGGACACCGCCCATGGCATCGCCGGGTCGATCGCGGCGCTGGCGTTCTTCGCGCTCCCGTTCGCCTACTTGATCGGGCTGCTGCGCAGCCGGTACGCAGCATGGGCGCCGCCGCGTGCTGGGCGACGGGCGTTGCGCGCCGGCGTTCCACCATGACGATCCGCGCGACCGTGGCGATGATCACCGCTCCGATCGCCGCGCTTGCCGTGTCGAACGCACCCGCGAGTCCCGGGGCATGGACCACCGCGAAGAGGTTGTCGGGGACGTTGTCACCCGTGTCGATGTCGAGCAGCACGCCGAGCTCGTAGATCACGAGCACATCGATGAACCCCACCACCAAGAGCGCGCGCCCGAGGCGCGAACCGACGCGCCCGTCGGGGAACGCGAGGATGAGCCACGTGACGAACACGAGGTACAGCAGGCCGATGGCGCGCCAATCGAGTGCAGGGAGGGCCAAGCTCCCTGCGCAAGCCCGAGCGCCGGCCCGCGCCGTCCGTGGCGACCATAGACTTGCCGACCCTCCTTGTCCGCCGCCGCGACCAGGCGAACAATCCGGTCGCCAGCGAAGGTCGTAAGACGATCATCGCCCCAAGAGCGGGCCATTAATCCTGGCAGGCTCGCTGGCTGGTGGCTGGTAAGCATCAGCACCGAAGGGGGCTCACTGCGCAGGCGAGCGCGACGGCGGCGATGCCGACAGCCAGAGCCGGGCGCGCGGGGAGCCACCGATCAAGCCGAACAGCACCTCGCACAGAGCACCTTCCCGCAATAGAAGCCCTTCACCGGATCGCCGAGCGGGCGATCTCGCGAGCGTCGCGGTTGGAGACGAGCACGATCGCCGGGACCCGGCGTCAGGCGCCACGCAACAAAAGCTCGTCGATGCCCGGAAGCCCGACGGTCCAGCAGGGACCACGTCGGGTTCAACTGCTCGGCAAGCTCAAGCGCCGCCTCGCCCAGTCAGGGCGCCTCGCCCACGACCTCGTAGCCCTCGCTCTCGAGCAGCATGCGCGCGACCGAGCGAAAGAGATAGTGGCGGGTGGTGGGCACTGCGCACGGCGATGGTCGAGCCGTCGCGCGCCCGCCGCCCACTACGGCTAGCTTCACCCCGCCGCGCGGGAAGCTCCGAAAGGCCTCGCCGATGGGCGCCCCGAAGACCGCCGACCCGGCGATGCCAGGCGCCCGCCTGCGCACGGCCGGCGATGTCGCGATCGATGCCGCATCGACCCTTCGAGGTCGGGCCCCTCCCCCGGCGGCGCGCGTGCGCTGGATTCTTCGCGGGCCGTCGACGGGATGAACGCCTGCCCGCCCCAGCCGGGGTTGAGCGTCATGCAGCGCGATGTCGACCTCGACCTCGGCGAGCATCGCGGGCGGCGTGCTCGGGCAGAACGCCAGGCCCGCCCTGCATCGTTGCTCGCGGATGTGCTCAAACGTGGGCACGTCCGTGCGGCGTTGCCTCGGCATGTGGATCGTGATGTTGTGCGCCCCAGGCAAACGCAACCGACCTCCGGCGCTGGGCGCCTGCGATTGGTGCACGTCGAGGATGACGTCCAGCAGCGCCTCGACCGCGCCGGCCCCGAGCAGCAGCAGATGAAGTGCCCAGTCCATGATGTCGACGTGGATCACCCGCGCGCGCGGAGATGCCTCCTGCCACGCGTTGCGCAGCCCACCGATCCACCGCGAGGATCGACGGGCCTCCTGGTGCTGCCTCGACGAGCGGATACTGCCGCCGCAGACGTTGCAGGCGACGGTTCTCCGGAGTTCGACGGGGGGTTCCCGGAACGATCGTCCCCGTGCTCCCCACACGACGGGCAGACCGAGCGCAGCTCGAACCGATGCCGGCGGTTCACGCAGCGATAGCGCCCCGCGAGATTCGACGGGCGCAGCCAGCCGTGGCAGGCGGGACATTCCATCCCGAGGGTGTCGGGAGTATCAATATAGAAGCCATCGCTCCAGTCCTCGTGTGGCCACAGCCAGCTGCGAGGTTCCGGTGAGCCTCTCCCCGGCGAGAGTTGCGGGAGCAGGAGTACACGAGGCAAGCCGGGCCTCAAATGACGCCGCGCGGCCGCGAGGATAAGCGTCCTGCTCGGCCACCAGCCGGTCGACCGCCGAGGGCCCGCCGCGCTCCATCGGGATGCGATCGCAGTGTTCCCGGCCCTGTGCGGGCGGATGACGAGCACGCGATCGAACACTCCCTCGACCGGTGGGTCCTTGGCGTCGCCGACCCGAACAGTCGCGATACCAGCATCCGCGCGCACGCGCAATCGCGACACCGCACGCCCCACCGTGGCGCTCGACAACCGCCCCCTCCCCCCTCGCCGCCCATAAGCACTGCGAGGCGTCGTGGTCTTTCCGCCGGGGGCCACGCAAGGTCGAGCACCGCGCTTCCCGGCTGCGGTGCGACAGGCGCGGGCGACGTCCGTCGAGCTGCGCGATTGCGCCAGTGGCCCGCGCCCGCGGCCCCTCGGGCGTGGCGACAACGTCGAGCGGGCCCTCGAGGATCCCGGCCTCCGGCAGCTCGGGGTCGCGCGCGCGGGGAGATCGTCCGCCCACCACGTGTTGACGCGACCGTGCTCGGCGGCTCGTCCGGCGGCCAGGAGCGCGCGCGTGTTGTCGGGGCCGATCCATCCCCCGCCAGGCCTGACGACCCGCTCCGATGCGAGCGGCAGGATCGCGGCGCCTTCCGGCGTGTCGTCGGCCGGCGTCCGACCCCCTGGCGCTGCACGCGCAGCAGCACGCGTTGAACGCGGTGTCCCTGGCTGGGCTTGGCGGACTCAACGGACTCGCAATGGCCGCCGTGGTCGGGGATGCCCGAATACATGGTAGAGGCCCGGCCACAGCGCAGCGCGGACGCCTGGCTCGAGGCGCCCTTTCGCCAGCTGCATAGACACCAGGGTGCCCTTGCGCTGAATAGTTGCGAGCCGCATCGCCAGCGACCGCTCGCGCTGGTCGAGCCCGGCTGCCTCGCCACGAATGCGCGATCCGCGAAGGCATCCTCCTCGAAGACGCGCCGCACCACGCGGTGCGCGACAACCCGCGCGGACCGGCACGCCGGAACAGGCCCGTGGCCGCGCACGTATCCGCGTGGCCGTCGGATGGCCCCCGCCGGCGGGCTCGGCGTCGAGCAGCTCGACCGCGCGCGGGTCCGCGCGGGACACCAGCCGTATCCGGAGCTGAGAGTGCAGCACCCCAATATGCAGATGCAGCGCACCGCACCGCAGCACTCGCTCAACGTTCTCCAGCAGCAGCACGATACAGAAACATGCACCGAGGATTCGGAGGGGCCTAGGCTGACGAGTGTCTCGTCCTGCTCAAACAAACAGCAAGCAGTGGCTTTGGTCCAGCGTGATTGCACAGGAGCGTGGCGCGCACTGCTGCATCAGCGGCGCGAGCCACGTACCTGCACGTGTCCTCGGCGCGGGCCTCCGCACGAGCCAGCCGAGCCAGCAGTAGTTACGGCGGCCATGGCCGTTCTCCTCGTCGCGGCCATATCATCGCCCCTCCACCGGGGCGGCGCCGCGCCAGCGCAGGCAGCAGCGACGGGCTGCACATTGATCATCTCGTGCTCGCTGAGCAACAGCTGATCAGTGCCCCGAACGCGCAGACAAAGCAGCAGCGTCAGGGCTCCGGCGATGCGCGCGCGCGTCCGTGAGTTGACCGACGCCGGCTGGTCGACCTGCAGGCCAAGCGCGCGCGCCACGTCGGCGACCGGCGGCGCGCTGAGCGGCGCGCCCGCGGCCCTTCCCTCGGCGTCGGGCCGGGTCACGACCAGCGCCGGGCGACAATGGTCACTGCCCGCAAGCCGTTGGACCCGCCGCAGCAGAAGTCCAAAGATCGAGGTAGACGGTCCTCAAGCGGCGTCCAGGGCCTCGCGCAGGGCTGGCATCCTTGCGCAGCGTGTTGGTTGTGCGATCGAGGATCGCAGCACGCCGTCGAGGTGGTCGACCTCGTGCTGGATCACGCGAGCTTCGAGCCCGCTGGCCTCGACGACGACGTCCTCGGCCACGTGCCTAGGTCCCTTCCCGCGCACCCGGGGCACGAACACGGCCGCTCCACCTCAACAGCACATGAACCGCGGGCGGGCTGAGGCAGCCCTCCACCACTCCTCCTGGTCCGCTGGAGACTTTCGATGACCAGGATTTTTGTAAGCACCAGCGCGTTGACCGGCACGCGGTAACCAGCAGGCACGCACTAGGTGGCGGCCAGCCGATCCCAAGCGAGTCCATCAGCGCGCCCGTCGGCGACCTCCGCGAGCAAGCGCTGAGCTGAGTCGAAGACCTCCGATGCGGGGCGTGGTGGCGCGGCGAGGCGCGCCGGGTCACCGCGCACTATAGGCGCACGTGCGCCAGCGCGAGGCACAGCCGCTGGCGACCTCCGGGTAGAAGCGGTGGCCACGTGCCCTCGCCCACAATTGCCTCGACCTCGAAGTCTGCGACCTGGTCCTCTGCCATCGCCGGAAATGTTCCTGCGGTCAACGTCCGCGCCTGAGGCTCATCACGCGATGGGCAGGCGATCCGCCGCACCCGCCGGCGGCGCGCGCCTCGCTGATCGCCTCGTGAGGCGCTCGGCGCACCTTGACGACGACCTGTGAGCGCTCGCGGCCGCGCAGCTCGAGCGGCGCCGGGCACGACACACCAGGCCGAGCCCAACCTGATACGCGGCTGCCGCACGTGGGCGGCGCCCGGCTGGTCGGACGCCGCGACGATCCATGGCCGCGTTCGCGAACGGCGGGTAACTGAGCGCCTGGCAGCGCACCACGGCGGATCGAACGTGTCGGCGTGGCTCGTGCTTGGCGGCGGGAGAGCCGGATCGCAGGCGCGTCCGCGGGCGCGACGGTCTGCACCAGTACGCGCCCCAGGCGTGCCGCGCCCCGCCCGCCCGCCGGCTGGGTAACGAGCACGGGAACTGCAGTGCCGTTGGGTCGAGCACCACGCCGAGCTCGAGCGGAACCCGGGAGGTCGTCCTTGGCGACGACCAAAAAAATCTGCCCACAGCCGCGGTCGGCCGTTGGAGACGGGGCAATTCGCTCGGCCGCTGGACGTCGGCGTCGAGTTCAGACGGGGCCCGGGCAGTTCGTGCTCGAGCCGCTCCGCTCCGGCGCGCCGTTGGCGGGCGATGCGCCTGCGCCGGCCGCAGAGGCAGCGGCGGGCACTGTTCAGCTCCGGTGGCCGCGGTGGTGGCGCGGGCACCGCGTTCTCGGCGCGGTCAGCGCGAGCGCAGCATCAGCCGCACTCGGGACATTGGAACAGCCGTTGGCCGGGCATCGGCAGGTGAGGAAGTTCGACCGGCCGCACCGCCTGGGCACAGGACTCCTTTGCGCCTCCACCAGCGCCTGGGTGCGCGGAGTCAGAATTGCTCCGCGCACCGGACACTGTCGACCTGTCGACCGCGGCCGTCGACGCGCTCGGGGGAAACAGAAGCGCCTGGCGCAGTCCGGTGGGCAGATTCTCGGCCACGTGGTGCGCCGAGCCGCAGACGAGGGCACACCCGTCGCCCGCGCGGCGCTCGGCCACCAGTCGCGCGAGTCGTACCGCGGTCGACCGTGCTTGAAGGACGGGTCCTGTTCCTCCATCAACGATCAGCGGGGCCCGCCGGGTGCGCCAGCCACGCCGAGCACAGCCGATGCACGCATCTCCTGCGCAGCCGGCGCGGCTGGGTCGCGCTCCGCCGGCGCTGGGCTCCGATGAGGACCGCCACGGTGTCGCCGAAGCTGGAGCAACGCACCACCCGCCTGCGGGCGCCGGTCTTGCCGGAGCCGGTCACGCCGTGCAGCGGGCCGCCTGCGAGGATCTCCTCGACCGCCCATAAACTATAGGTCGGCATCGGCCAGCCGCGGCCGCTGCGCGTCGCCGACGAGATGGTGCGTGACGGCGCGCCGCCGCCCGCGCGGCCCGATGGTCACGAGCCCGCGCTTCTCGAGCCGCCGTAGCGCGCGTGTGCGGCACCGGTCAGCGCGGGCGGCTCCTCGCCAGTCGACCCGCTCGGCCAGCAGCACCACGTGTTCGCGTCCGGGCGGCGGAGCACCGACCCAGCAGTTGAGCATCAAACGTATTCCAGTTCCCCACCATCCACCACGCAACGACTCGGCGGGCACGCTCGGAGGAGAAAGGGCAGGACCCGCAGCGGGTCGGCGAGCTTCGTGCACTGACGACGCCGCGAGCCCGGTCACCAGCCAGGCGCAGCAGTGCCACGCGAGACGGCACCTCGAGGACCGACCCCACGTCCAGGGCGCGGGGCCCGGTAGTCGAACGGCCCGCGCAGCACGCGGGCCGTCGTCAGCGGCTCAACCTTGATGACGTCCATCCGCACAACTAGATGCCGTCGAGGTCATGTCCCATCGGCCGTCGGCGTGGCTGGTGCACAAGCGCGGTAACTTGACCCCCCCCGCGCGGGCTCCCGTAATTCGGCTGCGGGACCGCCCGCAGCGCGGGCGGAACCGAACGCGACTTCGGCGACGTAGATCACGCATATAGGACCTAAGCAGCCCAAGTCGGCGCCGCGGCTTCACCCCTCCCCGCCCGCAAAGCACCAGCCGCCGGATCTGGCAAAGTCAGCAGACCATGGACCTGCATGAGGGCGAGACGTTCCTGTTCGAGGGACAGAGGCGCGCGATCCTCGGCTCCTACATCGTCGGCGTGCTGGTCGCCGCGGCGATCGCGGCGATCCTCGGCCTGATGAGCACCCGCGGCGGGCTCGGGCCTCACCGGGCTCGTCGTGCTGGTCGTGCTGATCGGCTGGATACGCCGCCGTCGGAACAGTTACGCGATCACCAGCGAGCGGCTCTGGATCCAGCGCGGTGTCCGGCGCACCACGCGCGACGCGCCTCGGCACCTGCAGAACGTGAACACCGATCAGTCGGTCCATCGAGCGCCCGCGTCGGCGTCGTCGACTTCGACACAGCCGCACGGACGCCCCGGACTCGGAGTTCAGCTTCCCGGGCGTCAACCACACGCGGTCGCGAGATCATCGTTAGGCGGTCGGGCCGTCGCAGCAGGCTCGGCCCAGGGCGTCGCGGAGCGCGGCCTTGTCCGTGCACTCCCCACGTGGACACGTAGCTGTCGCGGCCGAAGTGGCCGTAGGCGGCGGTCTTCTGGTAGATCGGCCGGTAGGCGGAGCTCCTCGCGGAGCCTAGGTCGAAGTGCGTGTCGACGAGCTCGGCGATGCGCGCGCGCTCGATCCTTCTGGGTCCGAACGTCTCCACCATCACGTCCACGGGGTGCGCGACGCCGATCGCGTCTGCAGCTCGCAGCGGTCCGCCAGCCGGCAGCATCTTGGCGACGTAGCGCGCACGTGCACGCCGAAGCAATGACCCTTCGACGGATCCTTGCCGCTGAACGCACCGCCGCCGTGGCAACCCGCCCGCCGTAGGTGTCGACGATGAGCTGGCCGTTGAGCCGGCGTGGCCGCCGCCGATGGCCGGTCCGGTTGACCGGGAGACCTTGCGCAGCTTCGCGCGTGGATTGGGCAGGACCAGCTCGCCGACGTGCTCCCACAGGATCATTCAGGATGAGCGACTCACTCCGCTTGTGCTGGGTGGGAGGATATCGGCCGGCTTTTTCTCAAAGAAATTCGACCCAGGCTTGCCGTGTCGCGGTCACGGACGGAGACCTCGGCTGCTTGCCGTCCCAGGCGCTGACAGTTGTCCGGCCTTCGGCCCGCCGGGCCGCCAGGCGCTCCAGCAGCAGTGGGCCGCGAGGAACATCGGCAGCGGCATCAGCAACAGCGCTCTGTTGGTCCGCGTAGCGAACCAAGATCCCCTGGTCAGCCGCACCGCGAACATCAAGCTCGTCGTAGATCAGGAGGGCACCATGCATCCGTAGGCCTGGTCGACGCCCTAGGCGATGTCGGGTTTGCTTGTCGATCGCGTTGGGCACCGCGCACGAGTCGGCGCTGAAGCTGAAGAATGGCGTCGACATAGCCAATACTTGGCGGATCGTCTCGTGGCGGAGCCTCCTTGGATGTGGACGTAGGTCGTGGTCGAGGAATTGTCGCCCGACACCACCACCAGGCCGGTGTTCACGAGCATCTCGCAGCAACACGGCCATGGCCATCGCGCAGGACAGCATCGAGCACGCCGTCGGAGGATATCTGGTCAGCAACCTTGTCGGGTGACCTTCCGTGACGGACTCGGACGTGAAGAGATACTCGTTGTCGGCGTACTGGTCATAGGAATCGAGATTGATCTCCGCGTTTGATTCGTCACCGGACCAAACAAGCCCATCCCCACCGCGCGCAGGCCTCTGGAGGTCGTCGCGGACCAACTGGTAGGCGCGCGAATCGCCCAGCCTGTGCTCGCCCAGCGGGCAGCAACTGCGTGAGAAGTGAGGAAGAGTAAGCAATGAAACCTCAGCCGGAGACGTCGCCGGCGACCAACTTGAAGTTGTCCCTGCTGGTCGAGGTGGTCACCCTTGCGACAGGCCGCACGATGCCGGCGGTGGATGTCGAGATCACCAGCCGGTCGTCGAATAACCGCGTAGACAATCGTGATCGGGCCCGCCTTGAGCACAACCCTTCGGCGACACTCTCCCAGACGCACGGTCTTGCCGACAGCGGCGATGCGGGAGCTCGAGCTGCGCGAGCCATATCACTCTTCGCGTGAGCAACAACCGTCCAGCACGGGCGCCGGGACGGTGGGCATGGCTCGTTGACCGCGACCTCGCCCTCGGGTCCGCGAGCACCTCGCGCGTCAGCCGGCCGCCCCAGCTCCGCCCAGCCCGCTGCAGCAGCGCGCCGACTAGGCGGTCTCGGCCCTGCCGCACGAGCACGCGGCCTCAGCGCGGTGGAGAGCCGCTCGCGCCCAGGTAGCCGAGGCACAGCCTTGGGCGTCGCTCCTGTAGCGCCGGCTCCGAACAGCTGAACGTGTGCGGCGCTGGCCTTGGGATCCAGCTCCGCGCTCGGAGCGACACTTTTCGTGCGCGACGAGCGCCACACCCCTGCAGCCCGGGCTGGTCGAGCAGCACCCCGGCGGCGCCGAGCACGCCGCCCTGCGGCGCCAGCAGGCGCCGGACGCCGTCCGCCGAGGCCCAGGCGTCAGCCACGCGCTCGGCCGGCAGCCCGGACATCGCCTTCGCGAAATCCGGGTTGCGTGCGAGCGAGGCGCCCTTGTCGCCGGCCTGGGCGAGCGCACACGCAGCAGTCAGCGACTCCTGCTGACCGACCAATGAGCTAGCATCTCGAGACAGCCACAAGC
>CAWCEB010000077.1:0-20096 GCA_963794105.1 uncultured Actinomycetes bacterium
TGAAGAAGGCAGCCGGCAGAACGAGGAGTGCGAACACGTAGAAACGGTCGCCGAACTCGGTCGCGTCGGCAGCAAGGGCCAACGCAACAGACGGCCGCGGATACGACGGTCAGGAAGATGGTTACCCGACTGTAGATCCCGCCGTATGTGATGTTCCTCGTCGCGAGCAGGCTCCGATGCTACAGTCGCCGCGAGGATCTGCACGCGCACGGCCTCAGACGCGTCGAGGTGGGGCTCGGTGGGCATCGCGCCTCCTTCCTTTCCAGGGCCGAGCCGTCACCGCTCCCGGTTCGCGAGATCGTACGCGCGATGGGATTTCGCAGTCTTGCGCTGCGAGCCAAACTAGTGGAGACGGTGGGAATCGAACCCACGTCCGCAGTCGCGCGGCGGGCAGCGTCTACGAGCGTAGCCGGCGCTCTGATCTCGTTCCCCGGTCGCCTCGCCGGCGGGGTTCCGGGGAACCAGCCCTCTGAGCTGTCCCCGGATCGGCGAGGGCGGACCTCACCGGGTGAGCCTGCTTTCTGATTCCGCCGTTCCCCGCCGCAGGCGAGCGGGGGCCGAAACCTCGGGCTTAGCTAGTGGCTAAGCAGCGAGGGCGTACTCGTGAGAGTCCGCACGTATTGTTTTCCCGGGTGTTTTACGAGGCCTCCCGGGACCTCGGCTCGCAACCACCCCCACGGAATCGACCACGTCGAAGCCTGTCGTCCCCGGGTGTGTAGTTGTGCCTCACATTGTAGGGGGCAAGCGGTAGGTGGTCTGCGCGTGCGGGTCCTTGGCGAACGCGATGACCTTGCCCGCCTCGATGCGGAAGACCGCCGCGACGTTCTCGCCGTCGCTGTGCACGAACGCGCCGTCGCCGACGTCGAAGTGCCACACGGCGCCGTACTTGCGCTCGATCGCATCGGCGAGCCGCTGGAGCGTGGCGGTGTCGGTCACGCGCACCGCCGCGCCCTCCACGACGACGTCGAGACCCTGGGCCCATGTGTTCGTGCCGGTGGTCAGCGCGACGTTCGCGTTGGCCTCGAGGTTGCGCGCCTTCTGCTCTTCGAGCCCGGTCGTGAAGTGCATCGCGCCGTCGGACCAGACGCCGATCAGCGGCGTCACGTGCGGGCGGCCGTCGGCCCTCACGGTGGTGATCCAGTACAGCTCGGCCCGCTCGAGCGCCCGGTCGTGTCCGCCCAGCTGTGGCGGTCGCGTTCGGGTCGCTGAACCGGCTGTCGAGCCTTGCTTCGGTCATGGATCTCTGACTAAAATCAGACAATGCGTGATGAACGGATTGACCATGTCCGTCATTTCAACAGAACCGTCACGCAACGGATCGGCGCGCTGAGCGACAGGTTCCTCGCCCTCGACCGTCCGATGGCCGAGGCGCGGCTGCTCTGGGAGATCGGCATGGACGGCTGCGAGGTGCGGACGCTGCGCCGCGCGCCTCGAGCTCGACTCCGGCCACGCCAGCCGGCTGCTGCGCACGCTCGAGTCCGACGGCATGGTCGCACGTGGAGCCCAGCCCGTCGGATCGCCGGATCCGTATCGCGAGGCTGACGAAGGCGGGCTGCGCCGAGCGGGAGTTGCTCGACCGGCGCAGCGACGAGCTCGCTGCGTCACTGCTGGAGCCACTCGACGAACGCGAGCGCGACCGGCTCATCGAGTCGATGCGCACCGTCCAGCGCCTCCTGACGGCCGCGGCGGTCGAGATCCGCCAGGTCGACCCCAGCTCACCCGACGCGCGCCAGTGCCTGCGCGCGTACGTCGAGGAGCTGAACAGGCGATGGGAGGCCGGATTCGACCCATCCGCCGGTGTCTCGGCCGAGCCCCACGAGCTGACGCCACCGGCCGGCTGCTTCGTGATCGCGTATCTGCACGGCGAGCCCGTCGGCTGCGGCGGCGTCAAGCATCTCCCCGGCGGGCCGTCGGACATCAAGCGGATGTGGGTCTCCCCCACCACTCGTGGCCTGGGCCTCGGCCGGCGTCTGCTCGCCGAGCTCGAGCAGCGCGTGCGCGACAGCGGCGCCTCGATCGCACGACTGGAGACGAATCGCGTCCTGGAGGAGGCGATCGGGATGTACCGCTCGGCCGGCTACGAGGAGGTCCCGGCGTTCAACGACGAGCCCTTCGCGCACCACTGGTTCGAGAAGCGGCTCTGAGGCTGGTCAGACGAGGCTGCGCCCGCAGTCCTCGATCGAGTCCTCGACGGGCCGCGTCGTCCAGCCGAGCATCGTGCGCGCCTTCTGGCTGGACACGAACGACTCCTTGCCGAGGTCGCCCACGACGGAGCGCAGACTGCCGTCGAACAGCGCCATCGTCCTCACGAGGAGGTTCGGAGCGACGCGCGTCGGTGCCTTCCGCGCGGCCTCGCCGAGGCGCTCGCGCAGGATCGCCGCCACCTGCGCGATCCATAGGAAGCGGTCGGTGGCGATGAACCGTTCGCCACCCCCCGCCGGGTCGGTCAGGGCGCGCAGGTGCAGGTCGGCGACATCGCGCACGTCCACGAACGTGAACCCGAGCTTCGGCGCGGCCGGCATGCCGTCGAGCACCCGCTGGATCGCCTGCAGGGAGTACGAGTGATCGTCGTTGAGCGCCGGGCCGATGATCGCCCCGGGGTTGATCGTCGCGAGGCGATCCTCGGCGCCAGCGGCGCGCACGTGCTCCCAGGCCGCCTGCTCGGCGATCGTCTTGGAGCGAACGTATGGCGTGCGCGACGGGTCGTTGCCGTCGGTCCAGTCGTCCTCGGTGAGCGGCGCGTCGGCGGTGGCGGCTCGATCCGACCTGATCGCCGCGATCGACGAGGTCATCGCCACGCGCTGGGCGCCCGCATCCAGCGCGGCGCGCAGCACGCGCAGCGCGCCGTCGCGCGCGGGGACGATCAGCTCGTCGGGATCCTTGGGCTGCACGGGCGGGAACGGCGACGCGACGTGCATCACGTAGCGCGCGCCGTCCACGGCCTCCGGCCAGCCGGCATCGGACGTCAGGTCAGCCGCGAGCACCGTCAGTCGATCGCCCGCTTCGACACCGGCGGCAGCGACCGTGTCGCGCACGGCCTGCTCGCGCTTGAGGTCGCGCACCGTGGTGCGCACGTCGTATCCGCGTTCGAGCAGCGTGGCGATGCACCACCCGCCGAGGAAGCCCGTGCCTCCGGTCACCAGCACCGTGTCAGCCATTGGGCGCACGCTACACCGGGACCGGCTCCACAACGAAGAAGACGCGGTCACCGAAGCCGCTTCAGGGAACCTCCTTCAGCGCCTGACCCGAAGGTCTGTCGCCGAGTTCGGTGGCGAGCCTCACACCCTGTGGCTTCGCTCTTTGCGGCCTCGGAACCGCGTCTGGGGGCAACCTGTCATGCGGCGGTTCGCCCGTCAAGGGGCGTCGCCCGACGATCCCGCATTCTCCGAATGTTTGGCGTATACGGCGAGGCGTTCACGGGTGATCGGGTGGATGCGATCGCGCCCGCGCGTCATCTCGAGGCGCTCGGCGACGCGCACGGACGCGGTGTTGCGCGGGTCGATGATCGAGATGATCTGGCGCAGGCCGAGCGGCCCGAAGCCGTGGGCGAGGCTGGCCCGCGCGCCCTCGGTGGCGTAGCCCCTGCCCCAGTGCTCGCGCGCCAGGCGCCAGCCGACCTCGACCGCCGGGAGCACATCCGGCAGGAAGCTCGGCACGGCAAGGCCGACGAAGCCGGCGAACGCGCCGCCGTCCTTGACCTCGACGGCATAGAGCCCGAAGCCGTGCTCCTGCCAGTGGCCGCGGATCCGCGCGAGCAGCTCGTCGCTCTCATCGCGGCGCATCGGGCCGCGCAGATAGCGCGTGACCTCCGGGTCCGCGTTGAGGGCGGCGAACGGGGCCTCGTCGGACAGTTGCCAGGCGCGAAGCAGGAGACGCTCGGTCTCGATCATCGCCGGGACGATACGACCCGTTAACGAAGGCGACGCGATCCGAAGCCGCTTTGGGAAACCTCCACCGGCGCCGGGACCGAAGTCCTGTCGACCGGGCTTGGTGGCGAGCCTTACATCCCGTGGCTTCGCTCTTGGCAGCTCCGAACCGCGTCTGGGACGAATGTGCCATCCGCGCCGCGAAGTTGCAAGAGCATCTGGACAAACATTGCGCTAATTGCGACAAACTGCGCTCGGGAGGGTGTTCTGCGCGGGCCGGGCGGCGAACGTGTCGCAGAACGAAAGCGACGCGGCCCGAAGCCACTTGAGGAACCTCCTTCGGCATCTGGCCCGAAAGCCAGTCGCCGAGCTTGGTGGCGAGCCCTACACCTCGGTGGCTTCGCTCTTTGCGGCCTCGGAACCGCGTCTGGGTGGAACTTGTCAGGCGCCGCGCGAGCCGTCAAGAGGCGCCACGCGACGATCCTGCAATTTCCGGAAATTTGCGCGCGGACGCTAGTAGCCGAGGCGCTCGAGGCGCTCACGCTCGGCCTTGCGCTTGGCCTCGCGCTCTTCCTTGCGGCGGCGCTCGCGCTCCTTGCGGTCCTCGTCCTGGTCGTCGAGGCCGATGATGCGGATCGTCGGCTTGAAGCTGCCGTCCTGCGCGCCCTGGAGGTCCTCCCGGGAGACGCGCTCGCGGCGCGGACCGCGGTCGCCGCCCTCGCGACGGCCGCCACCGCGCCCGCCGCCGGCCTGACCGCCCTCGCGGCGCTGGCCTCCTCGCCCATGGCCGGGACCGCCGCGGCGGCCGCCACGGCGCTCGCCGTCGTCGGACCGGACGAGGCCCTTGATCTCACGCACGGGCGTCGCCGCAAGGCGCACCCACGCGTTGAAGGTCGGGTCGCCCGGCTTGAGGCCCAGTGATGCGTCGCAGCAGACGACGGCCCACTTCTTCGGCTGGCCCTCGTCGTCGCGCTTGGGCTGCAGCGCCTGACGAACGATCTCCGGTCCGCCGACGCGCTCGATCGCGGCGGCGAGTCGCGCCTGGCGGCGAGCGGGGGTCTCCTCGGAGATCGGCTCCTCGGCCTCGGCCGCGGGCTGCTCCTCGGCGGCGGGCGCGGGCTGCTCCTCGGCCTCGGCCGCGGGCTGCTCCTCGGCGGCGGGCGCGGGCTGCTCCTCGGCGGCGGGCGTCTCCTCCGCAACCGACCCGGCCTCGACCGGCATCGGGGCTTCGACGGCCTCCGGCTCGACGGCCTCGGTCTCGGCCGCCTCGGCCTGCGGCTCCTCCGCGGGCGCTGCCTCCTCAGCCTTCGGGGCCTCCTGCTTGGGCGGCGCCGGGCGGCTGCCGCGAAGCTCGTTCAGACGAGCGAAGAACGCGCGGCGATGCTTCTCGGCCGCATTCGGCCGCTTGCGACGCGGCCGGCGTGGATCCTGAAGTCGCTTGATGACGGCGATCGGCGGCGGCTTCTCCTCAGCCATACCGACGATCTTCGGCCCGACCCGCGGCATCTCGGTGTCGATCGGTGGGGGCTCGGCCTGCGGCGGAGCCTCGGCCTCGGCGGGAGGATCGGTCGGTCGCGCCTCCTCCGCCTCCGGCTCGGGCGCCGGCGCTTCCGGCTCGCGGCGCTGCTCGGGCTCGGCCTCGCTCGGGGCGGGCTCAGCCTGCGCGGCGGCCTCCGGCGCCGCCGCCTCCGGCTCGCGCGCGGTCTCGGGAGACTCCGCCTCTACGGGTGGCTCCGTCGCTCGCGCCTCCTCGGCAGCCTCGGGCGGGGTCTCCTCGTGCTCCGTCACGCCCGGAAGGGTATGACCTTGGCGCTGCAATCGACGTCTCCCCTACGCTGCGCGCATGGCCGCCGCGCTCGAAGACGTCGCCTGGGACCTCGATCCGCTCGTCGATGGCGAAGGCGAAGCCGGCGCCGATCGCCTCCTGAGCGAAGCCCAGGAGCGCGCCGCCGCGTTCGCCGAGCGCTTCCAGAAGCGCGTCGCTGACCTTGACGGCCCCGGCCTCGCCGAGGCGGTGGCCGAGCTGGACGCGATCTCCGAGCGCGTCGGCAAGGCCGGTACGTACGCGATGCTCCGGTTCGCCGCGAACACCGCCGAACCGACCAACGGGGCGCTGCTGCAGCGCGTGCAGGAGCAGGCGACTGCGGTCGAGACGCAGCTCGTGTTCTTCGACCTCGAGTGGGCCGAGCTCGACGACGAGCGCGTCGACGAGCTGCTGCAGGCCGACGGACTGGACAACGCGCGCCACTACCTGCGGACGATCCGCCGCTACCGCCCACATCTCCTCACCGAGCCCGAGGAGAAGCTGATGAGCGAGAAGTCCGTCACGGGCCGTGATGCCTGGACGCGCCTCTTCTCCGAGCTGACCAGCGCGGTGAGGGTCGACCTCGACGGCGACACGCTGGCCCTCGACGTTGCGCTGGCGAAGCTGATGTCGCCCGACCGCGAGCTGCGCGAACGCGTCCAGCAGGCGGTCACCGACGCACTCGAGCCGACGTTGCGCACCCGCGCGTTCGTCTTCAACACGCTGATGGCGGACAAGTCGACCGACGACCGCCTGCGCCGCTACCCGAGCTGGATCTCGAGCCGCAACCTGGCCAACGAGGCGAGCGACGAGTCGGTGCAGGCACTTGTGGACGCGGTGCGCGGCGCGTACGACATCCCACAGCGCTGGTACCGCCTGAAGGCGCGCCTGCTCGGGATCGACCAGCTCAAGGACTACGACCGCATGGCGTCGGTCGCCACCGCCGACGAGTCCTTCGAGTGGGACGAGGCCAGAGAGATCGTGCTCGGCTCGTTCGGCGACTTCTCGCCGGTCCTCGCCGACACGGCACGGCAGTTCTTCGACGAGCGCTGGATCGACGCGCCGCCGCGGCCCGGCAAGCGCGGTGGCGCGTTCTGCTCGTACGCCGTGCCGAGCGTCCACCCCTACGTGATGCTCAACTACACCGCGCGCCGCCGCGACGTGCTGACGCTGGCCCACGAGCTCGGCCACGGCCTGCACGCCGCGCTTGCCCGGCCGCGCGGGATCTTCGAGCACCACACCCCGCTGACGCTCAGCGAGACCGCGTCGGTCTTCGGCGAGACGCTCGTGTTCCGGCGACTGCTCGACGAGGCCTCGACGCCCGAGTCGCGGCTGACGCTGCTGGCCGAGCACGTCGAGGGCTCGATCGCCACCGTCTTCCGCCAGGTCGCGATGAATCGCTTCGAGGAGCTCGCGCACACGGCGCGCCGCGGAGAGGGCGAGCTGAGCCTCGATCGCCTCGGCGAGCTGTGGACGCAGTCGCAGGAGGAGATGCTCGGCGACAGTGTCAAGGTCACCGACAACTACCGGTCCTGGTGGTCCTACGTCCCGCACTTCATCGGAACGCCTGGCTATGTCTATGCGTACGCCTACGGCCAGCTGCTCGCGATGTCGGTCTACGGCCGCTACCTCGAGGAGGGCGAGTCGTTCGTGCCGCGTTACATCGAGCTGCTCAGCGCCGGCGGCAGCCGCAGCCCGGAGGAGCTCGGCGCGATCGCCGGGCTCGACCTGACGGACCCTGGGTTCTGGAACCGCGGGCTCGAGCTGGTCCGCGACCAGCTGGACGCGGCCGAAGAGGCCGCGGCAGCCGTGAGCCGCTGAGCGGGCCTGCCACACTGAATCTGTGCTGTACGACGAACAGCAGCGCTGGCTGCCGCCTCAGCCTCCAGCGGCGCCCGCAGAGCCCGAGGCCCAGCCCGACCGCGACGCGTTCGGCAACGAGCGCCCGCGCGACGACGAGCAGCGCAAGCGCGGGATCGGCGGCGGCATCGTGGCCGGGCTGCTGGCGATCCTGGCCAAGGGCAAGGCGGTGCTCCTGCTGCTGCCGAAGCTCAAGCTGCTCACCACGAGCGGCTCGATGCTCGTGTCGATCGCCGCCTACAGCCTGATCTGGGGCTGGAAGTTCGCCGTCGGCTTCGTGATCCTGCTGTTCGTCCACGAGATGGGGCACGTGATCCAGCTGCGCCGCGAGGGCATCGAGGCCAGCGCGCCACTGTTCATCCCGTTCATGGGCGCCGTCGTGTGGGGCCGCCTCCTCGAGGGCAACGCACTGGCCGAGGCGCGCGTCGGTCTCGCCGGCCCGGTTCTCGGCAGCATCGGCGCCGCGGTGTGCTGGGCCATCGGCGCCGGCATCGACAGCGATTTCTGGCGCGCGCTGGCGTTCATCGGGTTCTTCCTGAACCTCTTCAACCTGGCCCCGGTCACGCCGCTGGACGGCGGCCGCGCCGTCGCGGCGCTGACGCCATGGATGTGGTTCCTCGGGCTCTTCCTCGTTGGCCTCCTGGCGTTCACCTACCCGAACCCGATCATCTTCCTGATCCTGATCATGGGCGCGTTCGACGTGCACCGCCGCTGGAAGTCCCGCCACGAGCAGAGCGATTACTACAAGGTCTCTCCGCGCAACCGGGCGATCGTCGCGGTCTTCTACCTCGGGCTCATCGTGGCGCTCGCCGTCGGCGTCGACATGACGCACGTCGCGCGCACGCTCAGCGACGCCTAGATGGAATCAACCATCTAGTCGCTACTCGCGCTCGCTCATAGCGCGCTGCATCTCGCGCTTGGTGTCGCGCTCCTTGATCGACTGGCGCTTGTCGTAGCGGTCCTTGCCGCGCGCCACGGCGATCTCGACCTTCGCGCGCGAGCCGTTGAAGTACATGCGCGTGGGCACGAGCGTGAGTCCGCGCTCGGAGACGCGGCCGGCCAGGCGCTCGAGCTCGCGGCGGTGAGCCAGGAGCTTGCGCGGGCGCTCGGGCTCGTGGTTCTCGCGCGATGCCGGCGCGTAGGGCGCGATGTGCACGTTGTACAGCCACAGCTCGCCGTCGCGCAGCGACGCGTAGCCGTCCTTGAGCTGCACACCGCCGTCGCGTACCGACTTGACCTCGGTGCCCTGCAGCACGATGCCGCATTCGAGCTTGTCGAGGAACTCGTAGCGGAACGACGCCTGCCGGTTGGAGGCGATGTCGCCGGGTGCTGTCTTGCGCTTCTTGGCCTTTGCCACCCGGCCACCATAGATGACCGCTTAAAGACTGCGAGGCGCCCGGAAGCGCCTCGCGAGGTCTTGCCTGAGGTTGAACCGGATGGGGATCAGGCGGCCCTCCCCGGCCTCTCAGTGCTGATGTCGATGACGGCTGTCCCCCGCATCGCACGAGGAGTATCGACAACGCCGCCCCAAAACTAACTAGTACAAACGTCCACGCCGCTAGCTCGTGACGGTGATCGTCATCTTCATCTCGTCGTGCAGCGTGCAGAAGATGAAGTACTTGCCCGGCTTCTTCAGCGTCCGCTTGAACGAGTAGCCGACCGCGACGAGCTCCGACGAGAACCGCTTGACGCCCTTCGGGCGCTTGCCGAGGTTGACGTCGTGGGTGTCGCCCACGTCGTTCGGCCAGACCCATTTGACGGTCGTGCCGGCCTTGACCTTCAGCTTCAGCGGGTCGTAGTAGTTGTCGTGGATGCCGACCTTCTTGACCCTGCTCGCGCCCGTCCCGGCGGCTGCCGGGACAAGCGCGAGGGCAAGGACGAGGACCGGAAGGAAGCGGCGCATCAGACCCCGTACGCGTCCGCCGAGTAGAGCTCCATCGGCTTGAGGTTGCCCTGCGGCGCGTGGTCGTGGCGGATGTAGTTGACGGACTGGTCGGGCGCGATCGCCCAGCCGACGGCCTCGTTGCGCGATGCCTCGTTGAACGTGTTCGCACCGGTGAACGGGCACGCGACGAGCGTGCTGCCGTCCGTGGGCACGACGGACGCCACGCCCGTGTTCCCGCTGACGCAGTTGGCGCTGCCGTTGCCGTCGTAGCCGATGTCGCGCCCGTTGAGGTCTGTCCCGTTGAGCCCGAACTGGTTGTCGGTGATCTGGTTGCCGACCAGCGTGCCGTCATCGGGGTTCTTGAGCAGGAACTGCTCGATCATGCCCGCCCCGAGCAGCCAGTTGCCGTAGATGCGGTTGTTGGTGATCCGGTTGTTGCGACCGCCGAACAGCAGGACGCCCACGCCGGTCGGATACGGAACATCACCCGTGGCCGGCGGGCGCAGCTTGAACGGCGCGCCCTTGTAGTAGTCGAAGTTGTTCCAGAAGATGTCGTTGTCGGTGATGACGTTCTCCTCCGGCGGCGGGAACTTCTCGCTGTCGAGCGCGTTGGGGACGATCCCGACACCGTTGTTGAACCACTTGGACTTCGTGATCGTCACGTAGCGCGAGTTCGTGCCGCTGTAGCCGAGCACGTTGGCGTACGCCACGAGATCGGAGAGGACGGTCCGCACCGGCTTGGTCTGCTTGGGCGTCTGCCCGACGTAGAAGCCCGAGTCGTTGTTCCACGCCGCCGTGTCGCGGCGCATCTCGCCGCCGATCGTGTTGAACGCGTAGAGGCCGTAGACGCCGACGTACTTCGCGACCAGGTCGTTGAGGTGGTAGCCCTTCGCGTTGGTCACGAAGAAGCCGTTGCCGTTGTAGTGCTGGGCCTGGAAGCCGCGCACCGTCACCTCGTTGGCGCCGTTGACGAGCACGCCGTTGGCCTTGGCCGCGCCCTTGAGGCTCTTGCCCTCGAGCACGACCTTCTCCGGGTGCTTCACGTCACCGATCAGCTTGAGGTAGCGCTTCTTGGGGCCCTGGATCTTGACGCCTTCCTTCCAGACGCCGTGGGGCACCTTCACGGTGTCGCCCGCCTTGGCGGCGTTGATCGCGTCCTGGATCCGCGGATAGCACCCGTGGCCCTTCTTCTTCTCGCAGACGAGCCGCGTGCGGTGCTTGCCGCCGGGCTTCTTCTGGATGTTGCCGGGGTCGCCGGGCGGCGGGTAGGTCACCGCCAGCGCCGGGGCGGCAAGCGCGAGCGTCAGCAGCGGGGTGATGAGGCGGATGCGGGACAAGACCTCTTCCTTCCTTAGGGTTCGACCAGGAACCAGCCGGCCATTCCGGCGTCCTGGTGGGTGAAGACATGGCAGTGGTAGAGCCAGCGTCCGGGGTTATCTTCGCGCCAGCGCGCGGTGATGACCTCGTTGGGGCCGACCGTCGGACAGTCGATGAAGCCCTCGGGCGACTTCCAGCGATGCCCGTGGACGTGGAACGTGTGGAAGTTCGCGTCGCCGCCGATCACGTGGATCGCGACGTCCTGACCGACCTTCGCGCGGATCGCCGGCGTGTTGCCGGCGAACGCGCGCCCGTTGATGCACTGGAACACGCGCCGCACGCCGGTGATCTGCGGAGGCAGCTGGTGCAGCACCAGCACCTCCTCGACGTCTGGCGCCGACGCGCCCTTCTCGCGGACGATCAGCGCGCCGAACAGGCCGCGCGCGATGTTCAGCGAATGGTTCGGGCCGTGGTCGTGGTAGGGCCACACGCCGACGGAGTCGGGCGTGCACTCGAACGTGTAGGTGAACTCCTCACCGGGCGCGAGGAAGCCGCCGGCGCGCGTGAAGCTGCCCAGATAGGTGCCGTCGTAGTCGGGCGTGTAGCGGACCCCGTGCGGGTGGAACGTGATCGCCTGCCCGAAGTGCTCGTCGCCGTTGCGGACGTGCACGACGAGCGTGTCGCCGACCTCGCCGACCAGGGTGGGGCCGCCCATCTGCGCCGGCCCGGTCGGCGTGGCGAAGCCGGCGGAATACAGGCGGTAGCCGAGCGCGCGGAACGTGCGCTTGCCGGGGATCGGCATCTTCATCCACTCGTCGCGGCCGGTCTGCACCGGGTCCCAGACGAAGGACTCCGCCTGCACCCAGTACTCGCGCGCCCGCCCACCGGGTTGCGGCTGCGGCGTGTCGAACGACAGCGCGTCGACCGGGTCGGTCGCGATCGCGCGCGGGCGCTTCAGCGCACGTGCGGCGGCGTCGGCCTGCGCGACGTCAGCGCGTGTCTTGGGGCCGGCACCACCAAGTGCGCAGACGAACGCACCGGCGCCCGCGGAATGAAGGAAGCTGCGGCGGTTCACGAGCGAGGGAAATGTACAGGCGTCATACCTATGCGGGGACGAGATCGACACGCCCGCGGGGGGCTTCGACGCGCTGGACGATGACTCGAACACGGTCTCCGAGTCGGAGTTGCGCGCCCGATCGCGTTCCGTGCAGGACCACGCCGAACTCGTCGAGCTCCCACCATTCGCCGCCGCCGAGCTTGCGCACCGGCAGCATCCCCTCGTAGCCGTCGCCGAACTCGATGAACGCGCCGGCGCCGATCAGCGACACGATCTCCCCGTCGAACTCGGTCTCGCGGCCGCGCTCGAAGAGCTCGCGCTCCAGCAGGAAGCAGCGCGCGATGTCGTCGGCGTCGCGTTCGATCACCATCGCGTCGCGCTCGCGCTTGGACGTCCACTCCCCCGCCTCCGGCATCACGGATCGCCGCGGCGCGTCCTCACCGGCTCCGATCGCCGACAGCAGCCCGCGGTGGCAGATCAGGTCGGGGTAGCGGCGGATCGGCGAGGTGAAGTGGCAGTAGGCGGTGCGAATGCAGCCCCGTGTGGCCGACGTTGCGCGGGTCGTAGCGGGCCTGCTTGAGCGAACGCAGCACGAGCGTCGTCAGGCCGCGCCGCCCGTGGCCCTGCCTGCGGACGTGGCGGTCGACGGCGCGCGAGATCGCCCCCATCGCCTCGGCGGCCTGGGAGGGCGAGAGCGGCTCGGGCAGCGGCGGCGTCGGCACCCCGAGCACCGCGAGCTTGGCGACCAGCTGCTCGACCGCGCTGGGCTCGGGACGCTCGTGGACGCGGTAGAGCGTCGGCACCCCGCGACCGCTCAGCAGCCGGGCGACCGCCTCGTTGGCGGCGATCATCAGGTGCTCGATCAGCCGGTGCGACTCGGTCTGCACGGTCGCCTCGGCGGCACTCACGTGGCCGCGCCCGTCGAAGCGGAAGTCGGGCTCGGAGGACTCGACGACCAGTGCCCCCTGCTGCTCGCGGCGCGCCTCGAGCGCTGCGGCCGCAGCGCGAGCCGCGGCGAGCGGCTTGGCCCACACGCCCTCGGCGCGCTCGTCGCCGGCGAAGATCCGGTCGACGCGCTCGTAGTCCAGGCGCTCGTCGGAGCGGATCAGCGACCGGTGGAACGCGGTCTTGGTGACCTCGGCGCCGTGCAGCTCCATCTCGACGGTCACGGTCAGGCGCTCCTGCCCGGGCACCAGCGAGCACGCGCCGTTTGACAGGACCTCGGGCAGCATCGGCTCGACGGCGCCGGGGACATAGACGCTGGTCGCGCGCTGGTAGGCCTCGCGGTCGATCTGCGAGCCGGGCTTCACGTAGGCGCTGACGTCGGCGATGTGCACCCAGATGCGCCAGCGGTCCGGCGCGAGCTCCTCGGCCGAGATCGCGTCGTCGAAGTCCTTGGCGGTGACCGGGTCGATCGTGAACGTCGGCAGGTCGCGCAGGTCCTTGCGTTCGCCGGACTCGACGGTTTCGCTGGCCTCCTTGGCCGCGCGCTCGACCCCCGGCGGGAACCGCCGCGCGAGCCCGCGGTCGATCATGAGCGCCTCGATCACGTCGCGCGCGACGTCGGGCCTGCCCAGGACGCGTTCGATCTTCGCCCGCCCGCTGCCGCTCGCCAGCACGACGAGGCGCCCGGGCCGCGCGTCGCGGTGCTTGTCGACCGCGATCGAGCGATGGCGGTCGCCGTGTGGCGCGGGAAGAACGGGATCCCGACGAGGAACCGGCCGCGCTTCTCCAGCACCGCGACGGTGCGGCCTCCTCACCGGACTCGTCGCCCGCAAGCACCCGCAGCGCGCGGTCCAGCCCCTCGTCGCGCGGCGTCTTCGGGTTGTCCTTCGCCCGCACGTCGGGCTGCAGGCCGGCGCCGGGCTTCACGCCACCGCCGCCGAGGTTGCGCCCCTTGGGTGTGAAGTACTGCCCGGCGGTGATGTCCAGAGCGCCGCCGTTGCGCAGCTCGATGACCTCCTGGAAGACGCCCTTGCCGAAGGTGCGCGTCCCCACGATCTTCGCCCGCCCGCGATCCTGCAGCGCGCCGGCGACGATCTCCGACGCCGACGCGGTGTCGCGATCGACGAGCACGACCAGCGGCGTGGACTTCGCGATCGGGTCGCCGGTGGCGTTCAGGGTCTGCGAGGCGACGCCGCGGCCCGCGCAGCGACACGATCTTGCCGTCGGACAGGAACGCGCTCGAGACGAGCTGCGCCTCCTTGACCAAGCCGCCGCCGTTGCGGCGCAGGTCGAGCACGATCCCGTCGGCGCCCTGCTTCACGCGCCGCTTGATCGCGTCGTAGACCTGCGCGTGCGCACCCGGGGTCGCGAACGTGGAAAGCGCGATCACGGCGAGCTTCTTGCCGCCGACCGTGCGCAGCGCCGAGGCGACGACGGGCACCGTGATCGTTGCGCGCGTGAGCGTGACGTGGCGCGCCTTGCCGCCATGGACACGGTGATCTTGACGTCGGATCCCGGCCGGGCCCTTGATGAGCGACGGTCGAGTAGTCCGAAGGCTTGCCCTTCAGCGAGTCTTGCCCACGGCGACGATCAGGTCGCCCGGCTGCAGGCGCGCGCGCCGGCCGGCGACTCGTCGTAGACGCGTGAGATCCGCAGCCCGCGCGGGTGGACCTGGACCTCGAGCCCGATCCCGGAGAACTGCGAGTTCGAAACCTGCTGGAACTGCTTGTACTCCTTGGGCGTGAAGTAGTTCGAGAAGCGATCGTGCAGCGCGCGCGACGACGCCTTTGACGGAGTCGTCGGCCAGCTGGGACTCCGGGATCTTGCGGTAGTACGTGTCGTGGACGTGGTCGATCGCCTCGCGCACGACGCGCGTGTCCTGGTCGCCCACGAGCGGGTCGCGGACGAACCCGGGCAGCCGGTCGGGGTGGCCACCCAGGAAGATGCCCGCCGCCAGCAGCACGATGGCGGCGGGGACGAGTGCGAGGACGCGCGGCATGAGCCGCGCATCGTGACAGGCCTAGACGCGCAGGAACCGGCGCAGCGACAGCCCGGAGCCCGCGGCCGACACCGCAACGCTCGCGGCGAGCAGCAGCAGAGCGAGTGCGACGAACGGGATCGTCTGCGGCGCCGCGATCAGCGCGAAGTCGTTCGAAAGCGGGTCGATCAGCGCGATCTTGCCCACCGCGAGCATCAGGACCGCCATCAGCCCGCCGAGCGCTCCGAGCACGACGCCCTCGATCATGAATGGCCAGCGGATGAACCAGTCGGTGGCGCCGACGAGCTTCATCACCTCGACCTCGCGGCGGCGCGAGAAGAGCGACAGCCGGATCGTGTTCGAGACCAGCAGCACGCTGGCGAGCACGAGCAGCGACGTCAGGACGACCATCGCCCACTTCACGAGCTTGGTGACCGTGAGGATCTTGTCGGTCTCGTTCTTCTTGTTGCGCACCAGCTCGATCGACTGGTCGACCGACCTGGCGGTGCCCCTGCGCGTTGCGCGGGGCGAGCGCGTCGAGGATCGACCCGATGTTGTCCGGGTCGTCGGGCGTGACGCGGAAGGTGTCCGGCAGCGGGTTGGACCCGAGCAGCTTGTAGGCCTCCGGGTTGTTCCTGGACTCCTCCTTGTAGGCCTGCGCCTTGGAGACGAACTCGACCTTCTTGACGTGCGGCGTGTCGTCGTTGATCCGCCGGCGCACGCGCTCGAGGTCGCTGCTGGTCGCGTCGCGCTGCATGTAGACGTCGAGCAGCACGCGCCCGCGCACCGTGTTGGCCGCGCCCGTGGTGGCCTGCACCATCGGGATGAAGACGCCCAGCACCAGCAGCGTGACGAGCATGCTGGCCATCGCGGCAAAGCTCGGGATCGGGTTGCGCCGGATCGAGCGCAGCGCCTCCTTGATGAAGAAGCCGGGTCTCATCGCCACGCCTCGTCGACCTCGTCGAACGGGTCCTTCGCCATCCGCTGAAACTCGTCCCCGTCCACCCCCGGCTCCCCGCATGAGGGCAGCCGAACTCGGCGGTGCTCGGCTCGCGGCGGCCGTACATCGCGTCGGCCTCGTCGCGCACGATCCGGCCGCGATCGAGCTCGATCACGCGACGGCGCATCCGGTCGACCATGTGCGAGTCGTGCGTGGCAACGAGCACCGTCGTGCCGGTGCGGTTGATCCGGTACAGCAGCTGCATGATCCCGACCGAGGTCTCGGGATCGAGGTTGCCGGTCGGCTCGTCGGCGAGCAGCAGCGGCGGGTGGTTGACGAACGCGCGCGCCACCGACACGCGCTGCTGCTCGCCGCCGGAGAGCTGGTCGGGGTAGTTGTGCAGCTTGGTCGCCAGGCCGGTCAGGCGCAGGATGTCGGGCACCTTCTGGCGGATCTCCTTGCGCGAGCGGCCGGTGACCTGCAGCGCGTAGGCGACGTTGTCGTAGACCGTCCGGTTCGGCAGCAGCTTGAAGTCCTGGAAGACCACGCCCAGGTTGCGCCGGTAGTAGGGCACTTTCTTGGGCTCGATCTCGCTGAGATCGCGCCCGGCGACCACGATCCGGCCCTCGGTGGCCTCGTGCTCCTTGAGCAGCAGCCGCATGATCGTGGACTTGCCCGAGCCGGTCTGGCCCACGACGAACACGAACTCGCCGCGGGAGATCGCGAATGTCGCGTCGTCCAGGCCGACGTCTCCCGAGTCGTAGGTCTTCGACACGCCGCGGAACTGGATCACGGCGTTGGGATCGGGCTCTGTATGCGCGGGCAGGGGTAGAGGTGCGCGCTTGGTCTCTGTCGCGGCCATCGTTCAACACGGTACTGGCCGAAGCTCGCCATCCCTGCCTGTTGCAAGGGCACATGCACCGCGGTCGGTAGCTTTCTGAGCAATGGCCAAGATCACCTCGGAGACGCTCGCCAACGAGCTCCCACTGCACCGAATCGCCATCCCCGGCACGCGCGCGGCGACCGTGCTCGTCGCCTTCAATGCCGGCGCGCGCACCGAGCGCACCGACGAGAACGGGATGGCCCACTTTCTCGAGCATCTCGTGTTCAAGGGCGGAGAGAAGTTCGACGACTACCGCAAGGTCAACGAGACCGCCGAGCGGATGGGCGCGACGCTGAACGCCTACACGTCCCATGACCTGGTCGCGTTCCACGTCACCTGCCGCGCCGAGATGGTCATGGAGGCGACCGACCTGCTGACCGACTTCGTCGGGCGCCCGAAGCTCGACCAGGACGAACTCGACCGCGAGCGCGGCGTCGTGATCCAGGAGATCCAGCGCCAGAAGGACCAGCCGGCGGCGGTGGCGGAGGTGCTGGCCGACCAGGCGGCCTTCGGCGACCATCCACTCGGGCGAACCGTGCTGGGCCCGGAGGAGCACCTGCGCGCGTTCAGCCGCGACGCGATCGTCGAGTTCCGCGAGCGCCGCTGGGCGGGCGCGCGGGGCGCGGCTTTCGTGGTGGGCAACGTGGAGCATTCCAACGGAGGCTCGGCGGAGCTGTTCGAGCGCTTCCCGACGCTGCCCGAGCCAGAGCCGTTCGAGCCGGCGCCGTCGTTCGAGCCGACCAAGCTCGTCGAGCCGCGCGAGACCAACCAGTCGCACCTGCGGATGATGTACGTGCCGCAGATCGACGCGGCCGACGCGCGCCAGCGCGCGGCGCTCACGATCTACTCCACGCTGCTGGGCGGCTCGATGGGCTCGCGCCTGTTCGACGAGATCCGCGAGCAGCGCGGCCTCTGTTACTCGGTGTACGCCATCGACCACGTCTTCAGCGACCTCGCGGTGCTGCAGCTCGGCTCGGGCCTCGAGTCGTCCAAATGCGCCGAGGCGTACACGCGCATGCGCGAGATCGTGGCCGAGCTGAAGGCCAACGGGCCGACCGAGGAGGAGGTGGCGCGGGCGCGGGCATACGCGGCGGGCCGGCGCGTCCTGGTGTTCGAGAACACCAATGCCGTGGCGCGCTACGCCGCCGGCCAGGCGGTCGTCTACGGCGAGGACATCGACCCCGACGGGGCGATCGACGCGCTCGACGCGGTCACCTTCGACGAGGTGCGCGCGGTCGCCGACGCGGTCGACCCCGAGCAGCTCGCCGTTGCCTGCGTGGGACCGCACGAAGTGGACGAGTTCTAGCCCCAGCGCAATACTCCGCGGCGTGGCCGCCACCACCGAGGGGCTGAATGACCGTGAGCTCGATCGGTATGTCCAGCGTGTCTCCGACCGCTGGCCGCTCGAGCGCGCCCATCTCGGAGGCGCGCGTGGTCGAGGACCTGCAGGGCGCGTGGCCGCAGCGTGAGCGCGGACCCGAGTACGTCGTCGTGCTCGTGAGCGAGTACTTCGGCGGCGTGCCCTGGCTGGAGCGCGTCTACCAGGCGGGCGCCCTCTGGGATTCAGCCGAGATGGGCGCCGAGGCCGACGTGCACTGCTACACGCCGTCCGAGCTCGAACGCAAGCGCGAAGCGCTGCGCTCCGTCCGCGAAGCGGTTGAGCACGGGATTCCCCTGCTCAAGTAGCGGTTCCGCGACGCCGATGCCATCTGCGACCGCCGCGATGAGGGGCGCTCGTGCGGTCAGCCGATCGAGACCATGCGCTCGATCGGGATGCGGGCGCGCTGCGCGATGTCCTCCGGGACCTTCACCTCGTACTTGAGGTCGCGCAGCGCGTCGCGCAGCTTCGTGAGCGTGATCATCTTCATGTAGCGGCACGAGGCAGCCTCGTTGGCCGCGATGAAGTCCACGTCCGGCGCGGCCATCTGCAGCGGGTAGAGCATCCCGGTCTCGGTCGCCACGATCGCCTCGCCCCCGGGCTGCGCGTCGTTGGCGTACTTGAGCATCCCGCCCGTCGAGAGCATGTGCACGCCCTCGCTGCTGACGTCGCCGGCGGCGACGTACTCCATGACCTGGGTGACGCAGCCGCACTCGGGGTGGATGAGGAAGTCGGCGTCCGGGTGCTCGGCGCGCATCGTGTTGATGTCGGCGGGGCGGATGCCGGCGTGGACGTGGCATTCGCCGTCCCAGACGTGCAGCTTCACGCCCAGCTCCTTCTCGACGTACGCGCCGAGCCACATGTCGGGCCCGAAGAGGACGGGCGTGTCCGGCCCGTGCGTCTCGAGCACGTGCTGGACGACCTGGACCGCGTTCGCGCTCGTGCAGCAGTAGTCGGTGATCGCCTTGATCTCGGCCGTCGTGTTGACGTACATCACCGTCTGCTGGCCGGGGAACTTCGCCTGCCAGGCGCCGAGCTCCTCGGGCGTGATCGAATCGGCCAGCGAGCAGCCGGCGTCGAGGTCCGGGATCAGCACGGTCTTCTCGGGCGAGAGGATCGACGCGGTCTCGGCCATGAAGTGCACGCCGCAGAACGCGATGATCGTCCGCGTCGGTCGCGGCGCCCTGGCGGCTGAGGCCCAGCGAGTCGCCCACATAGTCGGCGACGTCCTGCACCTCGGGCACCTGGTAGTTGTGGGCGAGGATGACCGCGCCGCGCTCCTGCGCGAGCGCGCGGACCTCCTCCTTGAGGGCCGGGATGTCCTCGGCCGGGAGGGGCGGTGAAGGGGCCATGGGAAGGTTCATGGCAGGGGCTCCAGGATCAGCGAGAGGTCTAGGGCGGGGGCCGAATGCGTGAGTGCTCCGACCGAGATGAAGTCTAGGCCCTCGACTCGCGTGGGCCCGGACCGTGTCGAGCGTGATCCCGCCCGAGGCCTCGAGCTCGGCGCGATCCCCGATCCGGGCGACACATCCCCCGCAGTTCGGCGGGCGACATGTTGTCGAGCAGCAGCCGCGGCGCGCGCGCTTCGAGCGCCTGGTCGACCTCGCTCGCGTTGCGGCACTCGACCTCGAGCGGCAGGTCGGGGTAGGCGGCTCGCGCGCCGTGCGATCGCGGCCTGCACGCCGCCCGCGGCCGCGATGTGGTTCTCCTTGATCAGGATCGCGTCGTAGAGACCGGTGCGGTGGTTGGTCCCGCCGCCGGCGCGGACCGCGGCCTTCTCGAGCGCCCGCATGCCCGGGGTCGTCTTGCGGGTGTCGAGGATCTGCACGCCGGTCCCGTCGACCGCCTGCGACGTAGCGCGCGGTCAGCGTGGCGACGCCGCTCAGGCGCTGCAGCAGGTTCAGTGCGGCGCGCTCGCCGGTGAGCAGCGCGCGCGCTGATCCCTCGATCCGCAGGACCGCGGTCCCGGCTCCCGCCAGACGCCCTCGGCGCTCAGCCGCTCGAACGGCGTGGTGCGTCGAGCTGGGCGAACGCCGCCTGCGCCGCATCGAGCCCGAACACGACGCCGGGCGCCTTCTGCGTGATCGTCGCCCGGGCGCGCGCAGCTGCGTCCACGGTCGCCAGCGTCGTCGCGTCGCCGCTGCCGACGTCCTCGGCCAGCGCGGCGCGGACGATCTCCTGGA
>CAWCEB010000078.1:0-11981 GCA_963794105.1 uncultured Actinomycetes bacterium
GCACAACGAGCGCGGGCGGTTGACCCTCTCCCTCAATGACGGCAGCCCACGCGGAGCGCCCGCCCAAGCGAACGCGCCCGCAACGCGTCAGCGCCGGCGCCAGAGCTCCACGGTGATCAGCGCCAGCGCGACCGGCACCGTCGCCGGGAGCGTGTCGGTGACGAGGAAGAGGAGATCCATGAGTCCTGCGAATGCGAACGTGAGGAGCGCCGCCGGGATGGCGGAGCGGCGCTCGACAGCGAGGACGGCGCCGAGCAGGCCGGCTACGAAGAGATCGCCGTAGCCCATCTGGGCGGGGTCGAGCGAGACGAGCTGGAGCTTCGGGAGATGTGCCGCGGGCGCGGCGGCGCTCAGCACGTCGTTCGGGCCCTGCAGCTTCTCGGTGACGATCAGCACGGTGTCGACGATCGCCGCGATGATCAGGCCCGCCTTGATGAGGATCGCGGGGGCGAGGCCCGCGACGAGGCGGCCCAGCGTGACGCAGCTGAGTGCGGTCAGCGCGAGCGCGGCGACGTCACCGCCGAGCTGGCCTTCGAAGATCCACGCGAGGGCGAAGAGCGGGATGGCCGCGAGCGCGTAGGCCGGCTGCGCCGGACGCATCGCCCAGCCGAGCGCAGCGGCAGCGAGTGGCGGCACCGCGATCAGGGCCAGCCAGGTGAGCCCGTCGGCGATCCCCGGAAGCAGCGCGATGCCGGCGATCACGACGACGATCGAGCCCGGCGCGATCAGCGCCCAGCCGCGTCCCGACGGCCGCCACAGCCACGCGGGCCAGCCCGCCCCGGGCAGCGCGACCGTGATGCCCTGCAGGGCGCCGAGCAGGACGATCGCGACGCCGAAGCTCACGTGCCGAAGGCTCGCGGGCAGGCGTGCTCGGCCGCGATGGCGACCAGCAGGCGGATCAGGCCTTGAACTCCTTCAGGTCGCGCAGCACCTCGCGTGCAGCGCGCTCGCCGGCTCGGACGCCGCCGTCCATGTAGCCGAGCCAGTAATCGGCCGTCTCGGTGCCGGCGAAGTGGATGGCGCCGTGCGGCGAGCGCAGGTGCGCGCCATTGCGGCGCAGCACGCCCGGAGGGAGGTGTCCGACGGGGCAGCCGCGCGTCCACTGCTCGTTGGACCAGTCCTGCTCGAAGTAGTCCGTCGGCGTGCGCGCCTGCTCGCCGATCACCGCGACCAGGTTCTCGAGCACAGCCGCCCGCCGATCGGCCGGCGCCATCGCCTGGAAAGACCTCGCCGAGTCGCCGCCAATGAAGCCGAACAGCACGCCGAGGCTGCCGTCGGGCGGCCCGTTGTCGAACGTCGTGTTGGCCGGCCCGACGTCGCTGGCGCTCTGGCCGCTCAGGCCGGCTTCGCGCCAGAACGGGCGCTCGTAGATCGCACTCCGCCTTGATCAGCTTGCCCGGCACCATGGCGCTCAGGATCTTGCGCTTCGAGGACGGGAGCCCGGGCGTGAAGTGAATCGTCGAGGTAAGGGCGGGCGGCACCGCGACGATCGCCTGGCGGGCATCGATCGTCAGGCCGTCGGCGACGACTCGCGCGCCGCGCCCGCGCTGCGCGATGCGGCGGACGGGATGCTCGAGGCGGACCGCTGAGCCGAGCTTGTCCGCCACGCGGATCGCGACCTCCTGCGAGCCGCCGACGAAGCGCTCCTCCTGGGCGCCGCCGCCCGTGGTGATCAGCGGCAGGAAGCTCCCGGGCGTCTTCGCGTTGCCCGCGCCGGCGACGTACATGAGCGCGTAGAGCAGCGACATGCTCCTTGGGCTCGGCGCCCCAGATCGCCTCGGCCGCGACGGTCGCGATCGAGCGCCCCTTCGCCGTCGAGACGTTCTTCGCGATCCAGTCGGCCACCGTCTGGCTGTCGAACTCGGCCGCCCGCTTGGCCCGCCACGGCGCCTTGACGCCGACCTCCTTGGCCAGCGCATCGATCGACAGCAGCTCGCCGAACGCCTTGAGCACGTCCGGGTCGCCGGGGATGCCGGGCACCGCGTCGTAGAGCGAGCGCTGGCCCTCGACGATCAGGACGTTGCTGCCGCTGTTGTAGGTCGGGAAGCGCTTGACGCCGACGGCGTCCGCGAGCGCCTTGATCCGGTCCTGGGTGGGCCCGACGTACTCGCCGCCGATCTCCGTGATGTGGCCGCCCGCGATCGGCGCGTTGAGGAGCCGGCCGCCGACGCGGTCGCGCGCCTCGAGCACCACGACCGAGTGCCCCTTCTTCTTGATCGCCCGTGCCGCCGCCAGTCCGGATATCCCCGCACCGACCACGACGACATCGACCTTCTTGACGCGCTTGGCGAAGGCGGTGGCCGGCAGTGCGGTGACGGCCGCGCCGGCGGCGGCGGTCTCGAGGAAGCGGCGGCGCGTGATGGACGGGGTGGCCATGCGAGCATCCTCCCATGAGCGACCGCTGGTTCGACCAATCAGAGCTCGAGCAGCTCTCACGACCGACGATGGACCGCGCCGTCGAGGCGATCGACGCGGGCGATCTCGACTCCGCACGCGAGCTGTGCGAGGCGATGAAGCACGAGTGGCTGATGCTGCACGACCTGATGGCCGAGTCCGTGCTCGGGCTGATCTCGTTCGTGCAGGACAAGCTCGGCGACGACGGCGTCGAGGAGGCGTGGGAGACGACGATGCGCCAGGGCTGGCGACGCCATCACGACGCGATCAACCGGCTGGACCGCCGTGCGATCGTCGAGCTGCTCGCCGCCACGTGGCGGGCGCACTCGGGCTCCGGCGTCGGCGACCACCCCGGCAGCTTCAGCATCAGCGAGGACGACGAGAAGATCACGTTCACGATGAACCCGTGCGGCTCCGGGCAGCGGCTCGTTCGAAAGGGCCTGTACGAATCCGCGGGCTACGGGCGCACGCGCGAGGCACACGACTGGTCCTACGGCCGCAAGGACTTCCCGCTGTACTGCACGCACTGCTCGTTCATGAACGAGAAGCTGCCGATCGAGTGGAGCGGTTTCCCGCTCTATCCGTCAGATCCGCCCGAGGACTTCGCCACCGACCCGTGCACGTGGTACTGGTACAAGGACCCCGACGCGATCCCGGACCGCCACTGGGAGCGCTATGGGGCGGTCCGGCATGAACGCTGATCACGCGCGCCGCGCGCTGGTGACGGGGGCGGCGCGCGGGATCGGCGCCGTCATCGCGGGCCGGCTGCGCGATGACGGCTTCGACGTCGTGACGCTCGACGTGGCGCCGGGGTGCGACCTGCAGGTCGACGTCGCACACGGCGACCTGGATGCGGGCACGTTCGGCGCGTTCGACGCCGTGGTGTCCAACGCCGCGATCACGACCACGATCGCGCCCGCGCACCGCATGACCGACGAGCAATGGCGCCGCGACATCGACGTGAACCTGACCGGCGCGTTCCGCGTCGTGCAGGCGTGCCTGCCGGGCATGCGCGAACGCGGGTATGGGCGGATCGTCGCGATCTCGTCGGGCGCAGCCACGGGCGGGTTGCCCGGCCAGGTCGCCTACGCGGCGTCGAAGGCCGGGCTGCTCGGGATGGTGCGGACGCTCGCGACGGAGGGCGCTCGGCATGGCATCACGGCGAACGCGGTGCTGCCGGGGATGATCGCGACCGAGCAGGCGCTTGCGATGCCCGAGCACGTGCTCGAACGCGTGCGCGGCGCGATGCCGATGGGGCGGATGGGCGACCCCGCCGAGGTGGCGCACGCGGTTTCGTTCCTGTGTTCCGAGCAGGCGGCCTACGTCACCGGGCAGATGCTCGGCGTCGACGGCGGCTTCGGGCTCAACCAGCTGGGTCTCGGAGGGTCGTAGCATCCTTGACATGGCGACCTGCACGCACCTGGACCAGATCGAGATCTTCGAGCCGGATGGGCCCATCGCCGGCTGCGAGGAGTGCCTGAAGACCGGCGACCGCTGGGTGCATCTGCGCCTGTGCCAGAGCTGCGGCACGATCCGCTGCTGCGACTCGTCGCCCAACCAGCACGCCAGCAAGCACGCGGCGGCCGACGGCCATCCGATCGCCCGCTCGGTCGAGCCCGGCGAGGACTGGAGCTGGTGCTACGTGGATGAGGTCATGTTCCGCGTGTCACGCCAGTGAGCCCGGTTCGCGAAGACGTCACGGTGATCGGGCGCCGGCTCGAGCCCGGCGATCACGAGCTGCGCGACTTCCTCACGCGCGCGGCTCAGCCCTATGGGTACGTCGAGGCCGGCACGCCCGACGCAGACCGGCTGATCGCCGAGCGCGGCCTGGTCGAACCGCAGCTGCCGATCGTCCTCGAGCCCGGCGTCGTGCACGCCGGCGCGACGATCGCCGGGCTTGCCGACGCCTGGCGCCAGTCCACGCACCCGTCGCAGCAGCACTACGACGTGCTCATCGTCGGAGCCGGCCCGGCCGGGCTTGCCGCCGCCGTGTACGCGGCATCCGATGGGCTGTCGACGCTCGTGGTCGAGGAGGACGTGCCGGGGGGGCAGGCGTCGCACACCTCGATGATCGAGAACTTCTTCGGCTTCCCGGACGGCATCGGCGGCGCCGAGCTCGCCCGGCTCGCCGGCCGCCAAGCGGAGAAGTTCGGCGCGGAGCTGGCGTTGCTCTGCGGGGTCCTCGGCGGTCGCCACGATGCCGACGGGCAGCGTGGTGCAGATCGCGGGCGGGCACGAGGTGAGCGCGGATGTCGCGCTCGCGGCGCCGGGCATGCAGTGGCGCCGGCTCGAGCTCGACGGGATGGACGAGCTGCTGGGACGTGGCGCCTACTACGGCGCGGGGCGCAGCGAGGCGGCGCAGTGCGGGGGTGACGACGTGGTGGTGATCGGCGCCGGCAACTCCGCCGGACAGGCGGTGATGAACCTCGGCGACGCGGGCGCGCGCGTGACGATGGTCGTGCGCGGCGAGGAGCTCGGGCGCACGATGTCGGCGTACCTGGTCGACCGCATCCAGCGCCACCCGCTGATCGACGTGCGCCTGCGCACGCAGGTCACCGAGCTGCACGCTTCGGACGGCCACCTCGCCGAGGTGACGATCACGGACGCGGGCGGTGCGTCGGCGCGGCACCCGGCGAGCGCGCTGTTCGCCTGCATCGGCGGGATCCCGCGGACCGCGTGGGCGGCCGACGCGGGCGTGCGCACAGACCGCAACGGGTTTCTCTGCACCGGTCCCGACCTGCTCGACGCCGGCCGCCGCCCGGAGGGCTGGGAGCCGGACCGCGATCCGTTCACGCTCGAGACGAGCGTGCCGGGCCTGTTTGCCGCGGGCGACGTGCGCAGCGGTTCGACCAAGCGCGTCGGCAGCGCCGTCGGCGAGGGCGCGATGGCGGTCGCGCTGATCCACCACCGGCTGGCGGAGCTCAGGGGCGGCTAGCGGCGCTCGGTTGCCAGGCGAAGGCCCAGGGCGATCAGGACGACGCCGGTGAGTCGGTCCAGGGCGCGGCGGACCGACGGGCGCTGGAGGACGCCGGAGGCCCGGGCCGCGGCGACGGCGTAGGCGCACAGCCAGGCCGCGGTCATCGCGGCGAACAGACCCCCGAGCGCGAGGAACGGGACAAGCAGCGCGCGGCCCGGCGCGACGAACTGGGGAAGCAGACTCGTGAACAGGACCGCGATCTTGGGGTTGGCGAGGTTGCTCATCAGCCCCTGGCGAAAGCCGCGCCCGCCGTCGATCGGCCGCCGCGCCGGGCGCGCATCCCGGCGCTCCGCCGCGCGCAGCGCCTCGAGGCCGAGCCAGATCAGGTACGCGCCGCCGGCGAGCTTCAGCACAGAGAACGCCACCGCGGAGGCGTGGACGATCGCCGCCACGCCGAGCGCTGACGCCACCGTCCAGACGAGCAGCCCGGTGCAGACGCCGAGCGACGTCGCGAGCGCCGCGCGGCGGCCGGACAGCAGCGCGTTGCGCGTGACGAGCGCGGTGTCGGGGCCGGGCACGACGATCAGGACGAGCGAAACGACGACGAAGGCCCAGACGTGCATGTGCCGATCCTCTCAGGACGCGGCCATCGAGATCGGCGCGCAGAGGTCCGGCCGGGACGGATCGTTCAGCCCCCGGCGCAGGTTGTTGAACGCGACGGCGCCGACGGCGAGCGGCAGCCAGAACAGGATCAGGCGATAGGCGAGCACGGCGGCGGCGGTCGGTGCGGCGGGCACGCCATAGACCACGAACGTCCCGATGAGCCCGCCGTCGATGCCGCCGATGCCGCCCGGGATCGGCAGCAGGCCGCCCATCTGGCCGATGAGGTACGCCATCAGCATCACGGTGAGCGGCGGGGTCGTGCCGACGGCGTGGAACGTCGCCCACAGGACGGCGTTGTCGAAGATCCAGTAGCCCAGCGATCCCGCGATGACGCGCGGGTCGCCGCGCCGGAGGACCCGGCCCGCCTCGCGCAGCCCGTTGCGGGCCGCGTCCACGCCCTTCGCAACCGTCGCGCGCCACCCACCGCGCGCCGCCAGTCGCTCGGGCTCGCGCAACAGCCGCGGCAGCAGCGCGACCAACGTGATGGAGATGATCGCAAGGGCGGCGGGGAGGATCGTGAGCAGCGGCGAGAGCGAGGGCCCGACGCCCGCGAACATGAGCACGCCGAGGACCGCGACCGCGAAGAAGTTCGCCGCGCTCTTGATCGTGAAGAACGCGACCGAGCGCTCGGCGATCTGGATCGCCGGCATCCCGCTCTTGCGCAGCGCCCACGCGCCGAGCGCCAGCCCGCCCGCTCCGCTGGCGGGAACGAGCGAGCCCACCGCGAGTTCCGACAACCCGAGCTCGGTCGCGGACCGCCATGTCATGCGCTGGCAGAAGACGGGCTTGAACATCACGACATAGGACGCGCACGACAGTCCCTCGAGGACCACGCCCGCCGCGAGCCAGCCACCGTCAGCGCCGCCGAGGTCCGACCGGACGTCGCCGAGGCCCGGGGCGAGCGCCGCGACGAGCCCGAGCACCCGAGGAGGCCGATCGCCTGCAGCGCCCGGCGCCGCAGCAGTCGCGTGTCGACCTGCTCCTCGATCGGCTCCGGAGGCTGCAGGTATTCGACGTGCAACTGTTGCATGCGCAATCAGTATCCCACGCTCCGCGATTGCGCGACTGGGCATAGACTCGGCTCGTGTCGGGCCGGGAACATGGGGTCGGCAGCGAGGTCGGCCGGCTGCGGACGGTCATCCTCCACCGTCCCGGGCGCGAGTTGCAGCGGCTGACGCCGCGCAACAACGACGAGCTGCTGTTCGACGGCATCCCGTGGGTCGAGCGCGCACAGGCGGAGCACGACGCGTTCGCGGAGCGGCTGCGCGAGCGCGATGTCGAGGTGCTCTACCTCCAGCGAGCTGCTCGCCGAGACGCTGGAGATCGACGCGGCGCGCGAGCAGCTGCTCGATGCCGCGCTGCGCCCGCAGGACATCGGGCCGACGCTGGCGCCCGCGCTGCGCGAGCACCTGCGCGGGCTGCCCGCGCCACAGCTCGCCGAGGCGCTGATGGGCGGCATCGCGCACGAGGAGCTGCCGGTGCGGGGCGGGCTCGTCGATGCGATGACCGACGCGCAGGAGTTCGTCGTGCGGCCGTTGCCGAACCTGCTGTTCACGCGCGACTCGAGCGTCTGGCTGCCGGGCGGCGTGGCGGTCGGGCGGCTGGCGCTCCCCGCGCGCCAGCGCGAGAGCACGATCACCGCCGCGATCTACAGTCACCACCCGCGCTTCGCCGAAAGCGACATCCTCTACGGCGCCGGCGACGAGGATGCGTGGCTCGAGGGCGGCGACGTGCTGTCGCTTGCCGAGGGCGTGCTGGCGGTCGGCGTCGGGCAGCGGACGCGGCCGGCGGGCGTGGAGAGCTTCGCCCAGCGGCTGTTCGCGGCGGGCGCGGCGCGCTGCGTGCTTGCCGTGCCGATCGCGCAGGACCGCGCGACGATGCACCTCGACACGATCTGCACGATGGTCGACCGCGACGCGGTCGTCATGTACCCGCAGGTCGCCACCACGCTCACCGCGTTCACCCTCACGCCGGACGGAACGGTCGAGGGGCCGTCGCCGTTCCTCGAAGCAGCGGCGGAGGCGATGGGGATCGCCGCAGCCTGCGCGTGATCGACACCGGCCTGGATCCGGTGACGGCGGAGCGCGAGCAGTGGGACGACGGCAACAACACGCTCGCGCTCGGCCCCGGCTGCGTCGTCGCATACGAACGCAATCGCGAGACGAACGCGCGGCTGCGCGACGCCGGGATCGACGTTGTCGCGATCTCCGGCAGTGAGCTCGGGACCGGCCGCGGCGGCCCGCGCTGCATGTCGTGTCCGGTGCGCCGCGACCCGCTGAACTGAGCAAGTTTCCGGTGTGCCGGACGTCTTGGCTTCCATGCGGAAGCGAACCCTCCTGGCGGCGGCGGTCGCCCTCGGCGCAGCTGTGGGGACTGTCCCTGGAGTTGCGTCGGCTGCGTGCGACCCGATCGACCCGTCGGCGTGCATGCTGCCGTTCCCGAACGACTTCTTCACGAAGGCCGACCGTTCGACGCCGACCGGGCGGCGCGTCGCGTTCGAGCTGACGTCGATGCCGCGCAACGTCGCGGGCCGGCCGATCGATCCGACCGACTGGAATCGCGCCGACGGGTTCTCGCCCGGTTCGCAGATCACGACGTACGTGCCGGGCCTCGACCTCGTGAAGACCGGCGCCGTCGCCGATCACGGACATCGGCGCCTATAAGGACCGCGACGCGCCGGTGGTCGTGATCGACGCCGCGAGTGGCAAGCGCTGGCCGATCTGGACCGAGCTCGACCAGTCGGTCGACTACCACGCGCTCCTGCATCCGGCCCGCGAGGAACTTCCGCGAGGGCCATCGCTACATCGTCGCGCTGCGCGGGATCAAGGACGCGCCGGGGCATGCGATCGCACCGGGCGCGGGCTTCAAGGCGTTCCGCGACGGCAGCGCCGGCGGCGCGCGCGCGACCCACTTCGAGCACGTGTTCAAGACGCTGAGCAGCGCGGGGATCCGGCGCGGCAGCCTCTACCTGGCGTGGGACTTCACCGTCGCCTCGTGGCAGTCGCTCGCGACGCGGATGCTGCACATCCGCAACGACGCGTTCCACCAGCTCGGCGACGACGACCTGTCGGACCTGAAGGTCAGCGGCGCGGCGCCGCAGTTCACGCTCAAGCGAGTCCAGGACACCGTGTGCCTCCCGGTCGACGTGCCGGGGGTCGACGTCAACTGCCCGAGCGACACCGACCCGCGCGTCGCTCGCGATGTGAAGGGCACGATGACCGTGCCGTGCTACCTCGACGTGCCGACCTGCCAGCCCGCGCACTCGCAGTTCCTGCTCGACCCGCGGACCGGGATGCCGGTGCAGCTGCCTGGCAACACGATGCAGGTCGACTTCGAATGCCTGATCCCGGAGCGCGCGCTCACCGAGGGCGCCGGGAAGGCGCGGCCTTCGCTGTACGGGCACGGGCTGTTCGGCGGCTACGGCGAGATCCACCAGGACCAGATCAAGGCGATGGAGGACGAGCACGACTTCATCCACTGCGCGACCGCCTGGGCCGGGATGGCGACGGAGGACGTCCCGAACGTCGCGACGATCCTCGCCGACCTGTCGAATTTCCCGACGCTCGCCGACCGCGTCCAGCAGGGGATGCTCAACTTCCTCTACCTCGGGCGCCTGATGATCCATCCCGACGGGCTGGGCACGGACCCGGCGTTCCAGACGGCCGACGGCAGGAGCCTGATCGACACGCGGCGGCTGTACTACGACGGCAACAGCCAGGGCGGGATCATCGGCGGTGCGCTGACCGCCGTCGCGCCCGACTTCACGCGCGCGACGCTCGGCGTGCTCGGCATGAACTACTCGACCCTGCTGACGCGCTCGACCGACTTCGGCAAGGGCGACCACCCGCCGTCCCCGGCGCCCGGCGACCCGACCAACGGCCTCGAGTACGCCTACCCGCTGTACCAGGCCTATCCGCAGCTCAACGAGCGCCAGCTGATCTTCGCGCTGATGCAGATGCTGTGGGATCGCGCCGAGCCCGACGGCTACGCCCAGCACATGACGAGCCACCCCTACCCGGACACGCCCAGCCACCAGGTGCTGCTGCAGGCCGGCTACGGGGACCATCAGGTGTCCAACTACGCGGCGGAAGTCGAGGCGCGGACGATCGGCGCGCGCGTGCTCAAGCGCGACATGCTGCGCCCCGGCCGCTCGTGGGAGCGCGACCCGTGGTGGGGCCTGCAGCCCGTCGATCCCGCGCACACCTCCGGCGTCTCCGTGTTCACCGTCTGGGACGGCGGGTCACGGCCCTCGCCGCTGGGCAACGTCGCGCAGGACAACACCTACGACGACGACCCGCACGAGTGGGTGCGCCGAACGCCGGCGGCGCGGGCGATGAAGTCGGCGTTCCTCTCGCTGGACAGCCGCATCGTGGACACGTGCGTGTCCTACTGCGACACGTACAACTACCCGTTCGTCTTCACGCCGTGATCGTGTGCCACACGAGGGGCACGCCCGGGCGGTAGACGAGGTGCGCGTAGGACGGCGCGTCGAGGATCACCGCGTCGGCGCGCGCGCCGGGGGAGAGGTGGCCGACGTCCGTGCGCCGCAGCGCATGGGCGCCCCCGAGCGTCGCGGCTCGCAGCGCCTCCTCGGCGGTCATGTGCATGTCGCGAACCGCGAGCGCGATGCAGAACGCCATCGACGTCGTGTAGCTCGACCCCGGGTTGCAGTTGGTCGCGATCGCCACCGTCGCGCCGGCGTCGATCGCGCGGCGCGCATCGGGATACGGCTGGCGCGTGGAGAAGTCGGTCGCCGGCAGGAACGTGGCGACGGTGTCGCTGCCCGCGAGCGCCGCGATGTCCTCGTCGCTGAGGTAGGTGCAGTGATCCACCGACGCTGCGCCGAGCTCGACGGCGAGCCGCACGCCCGGGCCGGGGCCGAGCTGGTTGCCGTGGACGCGCAGCCCGAGGCCCGCGATCGCGCCCGCGTGGAGGACCGCCGCCGACTGGTCGGCGTCGAACGCGCCGGTCTCGCAGAACACGTCGATCCAGCGCGCGTGCGGCGCGCAGGCGGCGAGCATCTCGCCGCACGACGAGCTCGACGTAGTCGTCGGCGCGGCCCTCGTACTCCGCGGGCACGACGTGGGCGCCGAGGAACGTCACGTCGTCGGTGAACTGCGCCGCCACCTCGCACAGCCGCCGCTCGGTCTCGACGTCAGGCCGTAGCCGGACTTGATCTCGAGGTGCGTGATGCCGGCGCGCCGCGCCTCGTCGCGCCGTGCGCGGGTCAGCGCCGCCAGCTCGTCGTCGGACGCCGCGCGCGTCGCGTCGGTCGTGACGCGGATGCCGCCGGCGGCGTACGGCGCGCCGGCCATCCGCGCGGCGAACTCGTCGCCGCGATCGCCGGCGAAGACGAGGTGCGTGTGACTGTCGACGAAGCCCGGGATGACGCAGCGGCCGGCCGCGTCGATGTGCTCGTCGCCCTGCGCGCCCGCGCGCTCGACGGCGCTGACGACGCCGTCCTCGATCACCAGCGCGGCGCTCGCGCACCTCGCCGAGTTCCGCGTCGTTCGTGACCAGCAACCCGATGTTGTCGACGACCAGGCTCAGGACCGCCCCACCGTCTCATTGAGCTCGCGCGCGACGTCGATCGAGACGTGTGCGCCGTCGCGCACGATCCAGCGGCCCGCCGCCATCACGTGGCGCACGTCGCGCGCCCGCTGCGAAGACGGTCGCTGCGACCGCGTCGTCCTCGCGCGTGCCCGCGAGCGCGACACCGTCGAGCGACACGGTGACGAGGTCCGCGGGCGCGCCCTCGGCGATCCGTCCGCCGCCCGGCCAGCCGAGGCTGTCATAGCCGCCGGCGGTCGCCGCCGCGAGCAGCTGCGCCGCGGTGTGGTTGCCGCGCACGCCGGTGGCCAGGCGCTCGTCGAGCTCGATCGCGCGCGCCTCCTCGAAGAGGTCGATCATCGCCTGCGAGTCCGAGCCGACGCACAGCCGCGCGCCGGCCTCGCGCAGCTGCCGTGCGGGGCCGATGCCGTCGGCGAGGTCACGCTCGGTGGTGGGG
>CAWCEB010000079.1:0-5163 GCA_963794105.1 uncultured Actinomycetes bacterium
GGTGGTCCGCCGAGCGCCACCCCAGGTCGCGCGACCGACGACGGTCAGCCCGGCCGCGCGGGCGCCGGCCGCGAAGTAGCTCGCCGCGTCGAGGCCGTAGCGATCGCCGTCGTCGAGCACGAAGACATGCCTGTGACCACGATCGCGCAGGAACCGCGCCGCCACCTGCGCCTGGCGGTCGTCGGCGGCCACCACATGCGCGTACGCGCCCGCGGACCGTCCGGTGCCGGGCCGGTTGAGCAGCGGGTCGGTGGTGGTCGGCGAGACGACCGCGAGCGGCCCGCCGGGCGCCGCGGCGGCGATCGGCAGCTGCTCATACGCGCAGGGCGAGTTGTAGGGCCCGATCTCGGCGACGATCCGCCGGTCGGCGGCATACGCGCGCGCATTGGCACGGCACTTCGCTGGGTCGTGGGTGCCGCGCTCCGCGGTGGAGTCGTCGCAGACGAGCAGCCCGACGCGATGCGCGCCGGCGCGGTAGCCGTGGCGTGACAGCGTCTGCTGGATCGCAGACACCATCGGCGCGATCGGGGAGCGCCCGCCGGAGCGCAGCGGCAGGTCGGCGGCGACGACCGCGTCGGCGGCGGCGCCAGCTGGGCGCTGCATCGCGCCGCACGCCGAGAAGGTCGCTGTCGGCGAGGAGACGCTGACCCACAGGTCGTCGCCGTCGGCCGTCAGATCGCGCGGCGTCGCGCCGAGCCGCAGCTCGCCGACAAGGCGGTGCTCACCCGCGTCGATGCGCAGGATCGTCTCGCGCGCCGCCTGCGCGACCCACACGGTGCCGTCCCCATAGGCGACTGGCCCGGCACCCGCGCCGACGTCGATCGGCGCCGAGCGCGTGCCATCCGGATCGTCGTAGCGCACGAGGATCCCCTGCGCCGCGTCCGCGACCCAGACGCCGCCTCCGCCGGCGGCGAGCGAGGACCCGCCGGTGTCACCGACGTCGATCGGCGTGCCCACGCTGCTGCCCTCCTCGGCGACGCGAAGAAGGCTCCCGTCGCGCGTGAGCACCCACGCCGCATCGGCCGTCGCCGTCACCGCGACTGCACCCAGGGCGAGGACCTTCACGACCTGATGGCTCAGCGGGTCGATCCTGACAAGGCCACCGTCGTGGCGGAGCACCCAGATCGCGCGGCCGGATGCCGCGATGAGATCGCGCTGCGCCGTCAGGATCTGCCCTGACGCGTGCGGCAGATCCGTCGTGTGCACGAGCGCAGCGGTGCGCTGGTCCACGAGCGCGACCGCGGTCGTCTGCGCCCCGGGGAACTGCGAGCCGGTCGGACGACCCTGCGCAATCCACAGCCCCCCGCGAGAGGCGGTGATGTCGATCGGCGTCGCTCCGGTGGCGAACGTGCGCAGGCGCTTGCCGTTCGCGTCCACCTCGGTGACCGTCTGCCCGTCGGCATCGAGGACCCAGGCGTGGCCGTCCGCGGCGGCGATGCTCGCCGGCGTGCCGTCGAGCGGTGTGGCTGCCTCGCGTTGCCCGCCCGCGCCGACGCGCACGACGCCGTTGGCGACGCGAGCCGGCGGTCGAGCGGGCTCACGGCCCGCCGCGATCACGATGACGATCGCCGCCGCGGCCGCGGCGCCAACAGCCGCGAGCAACCCCCAGCGACGGCGCCGCAACGTCGTGGCCGCGGGGGGCCGTCCGAGCGCCGGGTCCTGGCGCACAATCGCTCCGTGCAATCCGCGCAGGCGCTCGCCCGGCTCGATCCCGAGCTCCTCGGACAGCGCGCGACGGCCTGCTTCGTAGACGTCGAGCGCCTCCGCCTGACGCCCGTCCCGGTACAGCGCGAGCATCAGCTGCCCGCGCGGGCGCTCGCGCAGCGGCTCTTGGGCGACCAGGTCGCGCAGCGGCGCGATCGCCCGGGCGTGGTGACCGAGGGCGAGCTCGGCTTCGAGCCGCTCCTCCTCGAGCGCCACGCGCAACTCGCGAAGCGCGGGAAGCGCCTCCAGCGCAAACGGCGCCTCCACCAGGTCCGCCAGCGGCTCGCCGCGCCACAGTGCGGCGGCGTCCCGCAGCGTCGCCGACGCCCCGGCTGCGTCGCCCTCCGCGAGCCGGCGCCGGGCCTGCTCGAGCGCACGCTCGCAGCGGACGGCGTCGATCGCCTCGGGCGCGACATCGAGGAGGTAGCCCGGCGTGCGCGTCAGGATCGCGTCGTCACCGAGCACGCGGCGCAACTGCGAGACGTGTCCCTGCAGCGCGGTGGTGGCGGTCTCGGGCGGCTCATCCCAGACGCCCTCGATCAACTTGCCGGCTGCGACGACTGTTCCCGGCTCCAGCGCGAGCATCGCCAGCACGGCCCGGCGGCGCGCGCCGCCGAGTGGGAGCGCCTGGCCGTTCGAGGCTGCCTCGAGGGGGCCGAGCAGACGGAAGTCGAGCGTGCCGCTCAGGGCCCGATCCTACGCGCCCGCTGGGACTGGAATGGGCGTTAGCGGTTTGTTAGCGTCGTCGCAGCGAGCGGCGCCAGCCTCGTCGCATGAGTTACCGAGTCCCCACATTCATCGTCGCCGCCGCCCTCATCGCGGGCGGATGCGGCGGCAGCAGCGGCAACGACAAGCCGGCGACGTCCGGCTCAAGCGCGGCGCACCCGAGCGCCGCACCGTATGGCCTGTACGTGCGCTCCGTCACCAAGCAGGACATCGCGCGCACCGCGAAGCTCCGCGACGAGCACGGGCCTCATCAGTCGACGCCTCCCCCCGGCCGCTACCGACTGGTGATCGCCAAGGGCACGGGCCAGGACGTGATCAAGCTCATCGGCCCGGACGGGTTCGCGATCGACATGGACATGAACGTCGTGCCGGGCAGCCTGAAGCTGACGAGCTACGTCGATCCGAACCGCGCGGCGTTCTGCGGGCCGGAGATCGCGGCGCAGGCGACCTACAGGTTCAAGACGGCCGCGTCCTCGCTGCAGCTGGTCCCGAACGGCGACCCGTGCGCCGACCGGGACTCCATGCTGACCGGCACCTGGTCCAAGAGCTGACGCGCGGCGCGGCGGCGGCCATCTGCCAGGGTGTTGGCAATGGCCGCCGCCGTCTGCATCACCGAGTTCACGGACCCCGGATGTCCGTGGGCGTATTCCGCCGAGCCGGTTCGCGCGCGGCTGCGCTGGCTGTACGGCGAGCACATCGACTTCCAGGCGCGGATGGTCGTGCTGTCGCAGTCGCCGCAGGAGTACCTCGACAAGGGCTTCACGCCGGCAAAGATGGCGGCGTCGTTCAAGCGCATCGCGCGTGAGCACGGCATGCCGATGGACACGAGCGAGCGGCCGCGCATGCATGCGACGCTGCCGGCGTGCCGCGCAGTCGTGGCGGCGCGCGTGCACTCCGATCGCGCGTGGTTCCTGCTGCGCGCCCTGCGGGTTCGCACCTTCAGCGGTCAGCTGCTCGACGAGCAGGCGACGATCGCCGATGCGGCACGCGATGCCGGGCTCGATCCGCAGGAGCTCACGCGGTGGTCCGAGGACGAGGCCGTCACCCACCAGCTGCGGGAGGACATGGCACTGGCGCGTGAGCCGCTGCCGGCGGCGCGCGTGCTCGACGAGAAACTCGCCAACTGGTCGGGCGGCCGGCGCTACACGTGCCCGAGCTACGAGATCGTGCGCCGCAGCGACGGCGTGCGCATCGCGGTGCCGGGGTTCCAGCCGTTCGCGGCCTACGACGTCGTGACGGCGAACCTCGTTCCGGACACGCCGCGCCGCGAGCCCCCGTCGGATGTCGCCGAGGTGCTCGACTGGGCCCTGGTTCCGATCGCGACGAAGGAGGTCGCGGCGGTCATGGACATCGACCAGCTCGACGCGCGCGAGCAACTCGTGCGCGCGAGCGCGCGCGAGTTGCCGGTCGGCACCGACGCGTTCTGGACCGCGACCGCCTAGAGGCTCGCCAGGACCTCGCGGGCGTCGCGGCAGACAATGTCGGCGTGACTGAGCTGGTCCACGCCGAACGGGCCGGTCGCGACCGCGATCACGCGCACGCCGTCGGCGCGGGCGCACGCGATGTCGCGCGGCGTGTCGCCGATGACGATCGTGTCGGCGGGCGCGTGGTTGCCCGCACGAGCGCGCGCGATGGCCGGCAGCTCCGCGCGGTCCTCGGCGTCCGAGCCGAAACCCCCCTGGCCCTCGGCGAAGTGATGGCCGAGCCCGGCCGCGCGCAGCTTCATCCGCGCGATCGGCTCGAGGTTGCCGGTGACGAGCGAGTGGCGGACGTCCTCGCGCTGTCCGAGCTCGTCGAGCACCTCGGGCACGTGCGGAGCGACGTGCGCGCTGAGATCAGCCGGGACGCGGCGCGCGTACTCCTCCACCGCCGCCGCGCGCAGATCTCCGAGGCGCTCGTCGACCCGCTGGGCGCTGACGCCCGCGAGCGTCAGGATCGACCGAGCGATCGCGAAGTCCGTGCGTCCCGCAGCCTCGACCTGGCCCTGCGGGATGTCCACCCCGTACACGCGCTCGATCGCGGCATGGATCGCCTGAGCGTGCTCCAGGCTCGCCTTGAGCAGCAGGGTCCCGTCGATGTCCCACAGCAGCAGCGGCACGGCAGGGAGGCTAGCCCTCCGACGCGGGTGCCGGCAGCCGTGGCGCGGCCACGCGCTCGCTTCCGTGCGTGGGCCCCGGAACTACGAACTCTTCGAAGTCCGGGGGCCCAGGCCCCGACGCGGGCGCAACCTCACCGCGCCGGAAACGGTGTCCAGCTCGACTGCAGGTGCTGGGTGCGTGGCCAGATGGTCTGCGACGCGCGCGTGGTGACGCCGGCCATGTCCTCGAAGACCGCGCGCACGAGATCCTCGGCGCGTGCATCAGCTCCGAGGACCAGGCCGGCCGCGATATCGAGGAGCTCGCGCTGCGTCAGCGCGGCGGCGGTGCGGTTCGTCGCCGGGATCGACGCCAGCGCGACCGGCGAACCGTCGACGCAGAACGCGCCGAGACGGTGGGAGTACGCGAAGATCTGATCGATGTCCACATCGGTCTCGTCGGTGTGGAAATGAGCGTCGTCGAGGCGCACGAGGCGATAGGGAACCTCCGACCAGGTCAGCTGCGTGGCCTGAGCGCCCGTGACCCAGACGACGCTGGCGCGCACCGCCGTTCCGGGGCTCGCGAACAACGTTGCGGGCATGTAGCCGAACGGCGCGACCGACGCCGAGCAGACACGAACTGAACCAGTAGAGGGCAG
>CAWCEB010000080.1:0-15199 GCA_963794105.1 uncultured Actinomycetes bacterium
TGCGGCTGATCAGCTCGGTGTAGGTCTTCCCGAGCAGGTCGGCCGGATGGGTGTCCTTGTAGTAGCCCTTCTCCTTGTGCCCGCGCCCGATGGGCGTGCGCACGGCATCGACGATGACGACCTCGCGGCCCTGCTGTCCACTCATGGATCTCCTCTCGGTGACGTACGTGACGGCGGCGTCACGTACTGTACCCGCGCATGACGGAGCGGCTGGGCATCGCAGGGGCCGGCGCGATCGCGTGCGGGCTGGCGGCATGCGCCGCGCGCCATGGCGAGGTGCTGCTGTGGGCGCGTTCCGACAGCTCCGCCGAGCGCGCCGAGGAGACCGTGCACAAGGTCTGCGGCCGCCTGAGCGGCGAGGTCAACGCCGGCCACGTGAAGGTGTCGACGGACCTGGGCCAGCTGGGTGACGGCACGACGTTCCTGGTCGAGGCGATCGCCGAGGACCTCGACCTCAAGAGCCGCCTCCTGGGCGAGCTGACCGTCGTCGCCGGCGAGGACACGATCCTCGCCACCACGACCTCGTCGCTGTCCGTGCAGCGCCTGGCGGACGCCAGCGGAACGCCCGAGCGCTTCGTCGCGCTGCACGTCTTCAACCCCGTGCCGAAGATGAAGCTCGTCGAGCTCGCCTATCCCGAGCAGGCCGGCCCCGAGGTGCGCTCCCGCGCACGGGCGCTGTGCGAGCACCTCGGCAAGGTCCCGGTCGAGGTGCCCGACCTACCCGGGTTCGTCGTCAATCGGCTCCTGTTCCCGTACCTCTTCAGCGCCGTCGAGTTCCTCGAGGAGAGCGGGATGGCGGCCAAGGACGTCGATACCGCGATGACGCTCGGCGCCGGCCACCCGATGGGGCCGCTCGCGCTGCTGGACTTCATCGGGCTCGACGTTGCGGAGGCGATCGGCGACGAGATCGGCGCGCCGGTGCCCGACCGCGTCAGGACGCTGGTCGAGGAAGGTGCGCTGGGCAAGAAGGCCGGTCGCGGCCTGTACGAGTACTGACGGCTACAGCCGTTTCCTGGCGCCCACCGCTGCTGCCCGAGGTCGCTGTCACGCGGTGGAGCCGGCCGTGGCGGTGAACGGACACGACGCCGAGCGGCCGGTGCTCGCCCTGACCGTGCGGGCCGAGATCCACTTCGTGCCGCGGCGCAGGACCACGCGAATGGCGGCGTTGACCGGACCGGCACCCGAGGCCTGCAGCCGACGCTTTCCCTTGAACCGCTTGAGCTTCTTGAGCCTGAGCGTGAGCTTCGTGAGCTGGGCCGGCGTGGTGATCGGATTCGACATGTCCGGCACCACCGGCTGCTGCTGGACCGGCGGGGGCTCGTGCGGCGGGGGCTGTGCTGCGCCGCCGCGACGGTGATCGACGCCGTCCCCGTGTCCTGCAGCGCCCCGTCGCTGACCGTGTACGTGAATGCGTCCGGGCCGCTGTAGCCCGCCGCAGGCGTGTAGGTGAACGTGCCGTCCGCGTTCACCGTCACCGCGCCGTGGGCCGGGTCGCCCGCGTTCGCCGCCGTCAGCGCGTCCCCGTCGGGATCGGTGTCGTTCGCCAGCAGGGACGACCCGTTGAGCACCGTGTCCTGCGGCACCGAATAGGCGTCATCGGTGGCAACAGGCGCATGGTTGCTCACGGCCGTCACCGTGATCGACACGGTCCCGGTGTCCTGCAGCGTGCCGTCACTGACGCTGTAGTCGAAGGAGTCCGGGCCGCTGTAGCCGGACGCCGGCGTGTACGTGAACGTGCCGTTCGCGTTGACCGTCACCGCCCCGTGCGCCGGGTCGCTCGCCTTGGCGGCCGTCAACGCGTCGCCGTCCGGATCATCGTCGTTGCCGAGCACCGACGAACCGTTCAGCACCGCGTCCTCGGCGACCGACCCGGAGTCGTCCGTGGCCACCGGCGGGCGCTCGAGCAGGTTCACCGCCGCGTTGGCGACCTGGCCGTCGGGATTGGTGAACGTCACGTCGCACGGCGCGCCCGTCGCCGCCGTCGTGTCGAGCGTCAGCGATGCCTGGCTCGGGCTGGTCACGGTGACGGCCGTCACGTCGACGCCGCAACCGGCGCCGACCTGTGGCCGGCTGAACCCGGGCCCGGGATCGAAGAAGCCACGCCCGTCGCTGGTCGTCCCGGTGAGCGTGACCGAGGCCGACGACTGGCCCGTCAGCGCACGGGGCGACACGGACGCGGGGACAGCGGGCCCGGGCGCGCGCAGCTGCGCGATCCGGGTGCCCCAGCTGTTGGTCGCCGCGACGTGCTCCTGGATCGTCCACATCGTCATGTCGTCGGCCGGATCCAGGCTGACCGCGGAGTAGTCGCCCCAGCGGTTGTTGCCGGGGTTGTAGTTGGCGCTGCTCGCCGTGTAGAGCGTGGGCACGTCGACCGTCCCGGCCGCAGCTCCCGAGAGCCGGCCCGAGAACCACGCGTCGGGATGGTGCGCCGCGCCGGACACGCTGCCGCCGATCGCCATGTGGCCCTGGCCGGAGACCGCGACCGTCGGGATCCAGTAGCTCAGCGGGTTCGAGGACGCGTTGTCGAACACCGTCCCGCTCTGGACCAGCGACGGCGTGCCGGAGACGTCGAGCTCGTACCAACGGGACCCGTCACGCGACGAAGGACCCGATGCCACGCCGGAGCTGTTGACGGCGATGTTGTGGGCGGTCCAGATCCGATCGCCGCGCATGGAGGCTGCGAACAGCCGATCGTCGAGGGCATCGAGGTTGTTCGCCGACCCGCCCGTGTTCCCCAGGTGCGGCACGTTGATGGGAAACCGCGTGGTGGGCACGTTCACCCCGAGCGTCCCCGAGGCCGTGGGCGACGCGGTCCCGGGTTCGAGATCCGCACGACGTCGAGCTTGCTGAACGCGATCTCGTCGACCCCCACGAAGTAGCCCGACGTGGCGCTCGGATCGGGGTTGTCCACGCCCTGCGGCGTGAACGGGCCGGTGCTCGAGGCGGTCGCGAGGACGGCGAAGTTCGTCACGACGAGCGGTCCCGACGCGACCGAGGACTTCTTGATGACGTAGCCGTCGCTCGACAGAAAGGCCCCGGTCGATAGCGAGAAGTTGTTCGTGCCGACATACAGCGCGTTCGCGTCGACGCCGAACGTCGGGTAGTCGGCGAACACGCCGCTCACCGGGATGAAGGACTCGGTCCACACCGTCGCGCCCGTCAGGACCGGCCCGTCGGATACGGCCACGAGGATCCGGTTGGCCACGGTGGCGTTGAGGCCGGCATCGAGCGGCGCGTCGATCATCACGATGAACCAGCGCTGGCTCAGGCGGTCGTAGCGGACGTGCGGGTCCGACGTGAACACGAGGCCCCCGGGCGGCGCGGAGGACATCACCGAGGCGAAGAAGACGTCCGGATCCGCGTCGAGCGCCCCATCCGGCAGCCCGGTCGTCTTGCTGTAGGTCCGAAAGCGCCCGTTGATCGCGACCACGAACTGGCTGGGCCCGGCCGCGCCCTGCGTGTCCGGCGGGAAGGCGCCCGAGTCCGACAGGCTCGGCCCTGCGAAGCTCAGCGGCGACACGAATGCAGCGCGCGTGCCGGTCCGCCGTGGCGACCGCGGCGAGGGTCGGGCTGCGACGGGGTTGGGCTCGCGTGTCGTCGCGCCCAGGCGGACGGGCAGCTCTCGGCGCGGCGGGGTGCGTGGCGAAGCGCGGTTGATCGTGGCCGAGCTGACGTGAACCGGCGCGCTCGCAGCGACCCTGATCCCATGCCTCGGGGCGCCAAGCGCCGGTGCGGCGTGCAGCGCCGACGCGGCGGTCATCACGGCCACTCCGAGCGCGCGGGCCCCGCCGATACCATGGCGCGCCGCCATGCCGATCACCGTACATCGGATCCCGTTCTCGACCAACGTGGAACGCGTCGCGCTGGCGGCGGCGCACAAGGGCGTCGCAATCGAGTGGGTCGACCACGATGCGGCCGACCGATCCGCGATCCGGGCGCTGTCGGGCCAGGACTTCGTGCCGGTCGCCGAGTTCGACGGGCGCGTGGTCGCCGACTCCCCCGTGATCCTGCGCGAGCTCGAGCGCCTGGCGCCCGATCCCCCGCTGTGGCCCGCCGAGCCCGCCCGGCGCGCCGAGGCCGACGTGTTCGTGGACTGGTTCAACCGCGTCTGGAAGGTCGCGCCCAACCGGATGGCCGAGGAAACCGGCGCTCCCGAGCAGGCGCAATGGGCGGACGAGCTGCGCGGATCGCTGGACCGCTTCGAGGCGCTGCTCGACGGCCGCGCCTTCCTGCTCGGCGATGCCCTCGGGATCGCGGATGTCGTCGCGTTCCCGTTCCTGAAATACGCCGCGTCGATCGGGCCGGATGACCCGGACCGGTTTCACCATGTCCTCGCCGAGCACCTGGCGCTCGGCGACGGCTACGAGCGCCTACGCGGCTGGATCGCCCGCTGCGACGCTCTCCCGCGTGCGTGATGCGGTCTCCTCGATGATCCCGACCAGCCGCTCGGGCTCGTCGACCATCGGCGAGTGGCCCGCGCCCTCGAGCACGATGAAGTCCGCCTGCGGCACCAGCGTTCGGATCCGCGCGGAGTAGCCCTTCAGCGGGATGATCCGGTCCTTCGTCCCCCAGACGATCGTCGTCGGGCACTCGATGCCGTCGAAGTCGGTCGGCGGCCCGTCGCGGCGGATCGCTTCGAACAGCTCCCAGTAGATCGGGCACTCGGCCGAGCCCTGCAGCAGGTCCGCCGCCTGGCGCGGGGTCATCCGCTCGCCGTGCTCGACCACGTCGCGCATCGCCAGCTTGCGCAGCTTGGGGCGCAGGAAGAGCTTCTCGCGGTGCGGGTTCGCCCAGACCGATGTCTTGTGCAGGCGCTTGAAGAGCGGCACCAGCCGGTTCTCCTGCTTGGAGCCGGGCTCCCAGCCGCCCGCGGGCGCGATCGCCACGCACGACCGTGCGCGGCCGCGCTTGGCAAGCTCCAGTGCGGCCCAGCCGCCGAGCGAGTTGCCGCAGATGTGCGCCGTCTCGAACCCGCCCGCGTCCAGGTCGCGTTCCAGAGCATCGAACAGCGCCGGCGCGCTCGGAGCGGTGCCTTCGGGGAATGCCGCGCAGCCGAAGTGGCCTGCGAGCCCGAGCGAGCGGACGTCGAAGCGCTCCTGCAGCGCGGGGAGCATCGGATCCCACATGGCGGGGATCCCTGAGAAGCCGTGAATGAGGACAAGCGGTTCCATAAGACGAACTTTTAGCGCGGCTTGAGGAAGATGCGGAGAATTCTCTATGCGAACGTACTCGCAAAGTGCACCTCCTCCCAGAAGCAAACGAGCGGCCCGTATCCACGGGCCGCTCGCTGTTCTGCATGCTGGTGGACCCACCCCGATCCACCTTCTATGTCACTGGAGCCGGTCCCACGCGGCAGCCAGTGAAGGCTCCAACGCAGCCTCGCGGGAAAACTTGCGCTCAATCCGCAGCCGACGGGGAGGGCGCCTTTCGCTCGCGGATCCGGACCGCTTCGATGCGGTTCTCGCGCACCGATTCCACCCGGATCGAGTAGCCGTTCGCCGTCACGGTGTCGCCGCGCTTGGGAAGCCGTCCGAGCTGGGCGAAGACGAAGCCGCCGACCGAGTTGTAGGCGTCGGAGTCGACGGGAAGGTGCATCCCGTAGTCCTGGAGATCGGTCACCGCGACGTGGCCGCGGACGAACCAGTCGCCGTTGGCCAGCCGGCGGACCTCGCCGCCCGCCGGGTCCGTCTCGTCGTCGATCTCGCCGACGACCTCCTCGATGATGTCCTCGACCGTGACGATCCCGGCGACGCGCCCGTACTCGTCGATCACCACGGCGAGCGACGTGCGCTGGCGCTGCAGGTCGGCGAGCAGGTCGTCCAGCGGCTTGGTCTCGGGCACGATCGGCGCCTCGGTGACGATCGACTCGATCGTCGCCGACGGCCCCTCGGCCATCAGCAGTCGCGCCAGCGAGTTGGAGTGGACGATGCCGCGGACGCGGTCCTGGTTGTGATCCTCGGTGACCACGAGACGCGTGTGGCCCGATGAGATGCAGCGGCGCAGCGCGGTCTCGACGTCGTCGCTGATGTCGACGGTCACGACCGCGGGGATCGGCGTCATCACCTGGCGCGCCTCCTGCTCGTGCAGGTGGAACACGCCGGCGAGCATGCCCGCCTCGCCCGGATCCAGATGGCCGCCCGTGTAGCTCTCGGCGATGATCGCCTTCAGCTCCTCGGGCGTGCCGCCCTCCTCGGGCGACAGCTCCGGGTCGACGCCGAGGAGGCGCAGGACCCGGTCCGACACCGCGGTCAGAACGACGATGAACGGAGCGAACAGGCGCCGGAAGAAGCGAAACGGACGCGCAACGCGCCGGGCGACGCCCTCGGCGTGCTGGATGACGTAGAACTTCGGCACGAGCTCGCCCGCGACGATGTGCGCACTCGTGATCAGCAGGTACGCGAGGAGCACGGAGATCAGCACTGCCAGGCCGTGCGAGGGCGCGTCGCCGAGGACGTCCTCGAACAGCCCCGCGAGCACGGGCTCGCCGACGGCGCCGATCGCGATCGACATCAGCGTGACGCCGACCTGCGAGGCAGAGATGTAGTCGCCGATGTCGTCGATCTGCGCGAGGACGAGATCGACGTTCTTGACGCCCTCGTCCTTCAGCGCCTCGAGGCGCGAGCGGCGTGCGCGCACCAGCGCGTACTCGGCCGCGACGAAGAACCCGTTGAAGGCAATGAGAACCGCTGTGGCGGCGAGGAGAAGCGCCGTCACCGGCGCTCACTACTTCGGGGGAGGTCGTCGTTCACGGGCGACTCGGGATGAAGGGTAGCGGCATCCGGCGGACGTAGACCTGGGATGGGCCGTCGCGGTCGTCCTCCCAGGCGACGATCGCCCTGCCTTGCGACACCGCGATCGCCGGGCGCCAGGCGTTGCCCGCCCTGCCGTGGCCGTCGATGCGGCGCGAGCGCCCGATGAACGGCCCGACGCGGGCGATGCGGATGTCGCCCACTCCACGGCGCATGTCCTGCCAGGCCACGAGCGCGCCGCGCGGCACGGCCGCGACCGCCGGCCAGAACGCGTTGACGTGCGTGGGCCCGGTGCCGTCGATCTTGATCGGATGGTCGCCGAATGCCTGGAGCTCGATGTCATAGAGCGAGCTCGGCGCGTGGGCGGAGTTCGGCGACTTGCGCCAGTCCGTGAACGCGACCAGCGGGCCCGTCGCGCCCGATCGCGGCGTGTGGCGAGGCCTCGAGCGACTCGATCGCCTTCGGGGTGACATTGACGGGGTTCTCGTGGCCGAACGTGGCGCCGCGATCGCCGGAGGAGGTCGCGCGGACGTCCCAGTCGTAGCTGTGGAAGTCGATCCACGCCACCACGACGGTCTTCCCGCGGGCCGCGACGCTCGGCGCCCAGGCGTTGTCGAGCGTGCGCGCGAGATCGTCCGGCGGCGCGGTCGAATCGAGACGCGCCGGGGTCCCGGCCGGCAGCCGCGCGCCGTAGAGCCCCGCCTGCGGCAGGTCGTCGAGCGCGAAGCGATCGCGGGTGTCGATCCAGGCCAGGTAGGCGGCTCCGCCTGCGGTCGCCGCCACGGACGGCCGCCACGTCTCCGCCGGGGAGTCGACCGGCTGCTGGGTGCCGAACGTCTGGCCGCCATCGCCGGAGTGCGCCCAGACGACGTGGTCGTCGACCTGGGCGGCGAGCCAGACCTCGCGCCCGCGGATGCTCACCGACGGCCACCACTGCCGCGTGCCGGCGAGGGGAGCGACCGGCTTTGCCCAGTGCGCGCCGCCGTCACCTGAACGGGCGACGAGCACGCGGCCGTCCTGCTCGAATGCTGCGACGACCCGGCCGCCGGACGCCGCGATGGCCACGTTGCGCTGCACGCCGCGCGAGCGAGCCAGCGGCCGCGCTGCGCCGCGCGAGCGATGCGGACGCCACGCTCGCGCCCCGATCGTCACGTCATGGAAGAGCACGCCCTCGGGCTGGCCGCCCCGGCACGGGCCGACCGTCTGCGCGTCGGCGCACGTCACGTTCGATGTCGGCAGCAGCTTCGCCCCGGCACGGCCAAGCCGCAGCCGCCGCGCGCGGAACGACTCGCCGCGGCGCACGGGGTCGCGGACGATCCACGGCTGCACGGCGGCGAAGCCCGGGACGCGCGGCTCGCCCACGAGCGCGCCGCGGGGGCCCTTCGGCGACTGCGGCTTGACCGCGATCGCCTGCTGGCTGTCGGCCGAGAAGTCGAAGACGTTGCCCGTGAGCTGTGGCATGACGAGGGCCTGCATCGACGGCCAGCGCAACAGATCGGAGAAGCCCGCGCCCTTGATGTTGTCGGGCGCCCACGGGCCGGACGTCTTGATCGTGTCGTTCACGAAGAACTCGGGCTGGACGAGGATCTGGACGCCCTCCTCGTCGAGGCGCTCGGTCAGATCGGGCATCCATGCGTCCTTGCTGGTGACGAACCCGAGGCGGCCAACGCCGGTGTCGACCGCGCTCACGCCGTGCATCACGTCGCCTGGGGCGAGGTCGAGCTGGCCGGGCAGCTCGGTCGGTGTCAGGTACTCCTTGACCTGCTTGGAGACGAGTCGCCCGCTCGGGTCGAAGACCAGGGCCATGTTCGAGGCCTTGTCGGTCGTCGCCTCGTAGGCGTACTGGCGCTCCGGCTCGTCCGGCGAGCGCAGCTGGGCGACCTTCGCCGGGTTGACCTCGTCGCAGTCCTGGAGCCTGCTCGGTGCACACCTTCTGCCAGCTCTGGGCCATGTTCACGCCTGCCTCGAGCCACACGTGGTAGCGGGCGGCGAGCTCCGCGTAGGTCTCGACCGCGGTGCGGGCGAACGTGTCGGTGAGGGCCAGCGCGAGCGCCCGCGTCGGGGGCGGCGGACGATTCGCGAGCGACGGGAACTTCGCCGTGTAGTAGTCCATCTCCGGCGCATAGGAGCCGAGCAGCCCGATGACCGCGCCGACGAGGCTCGTCGGCGCTGCGGGCCTGGTGCGCCCTTGGTGCCGGTGAACGCCGCCATCAGGCCGAGGTCCTCGGGGAACGCCACGAGGTTGCTGCCGTCGGCCCGCAGATGTGACGCGACGTCGCCCGCGCCGCGAACGACGGTCGGGCTTGCCCGCGCCGCGCTCGCGCGTGTCGGCCAGCGCGAACAGCTTGTCGTGGAAGTGCTGGACCGAGTCGACCCAGCTCACGTCGAACTGCGGCCCGACCGCGAACACGCGGACGCGCTTGGCCTGCGCGGCGCCCGGCGCCACGAGCAGTGCCGCCAGCGCGGCGGCGAGGGCGCGCGCGCCTCACAGGGCGTCGATCGCGTGCGCCAGGCGCGAAGTCGGCCTCGGTCAGGCCGCCCTCGCTGTGGTTGGTCACCGTCAGGCGGACCTTGTTCCAGCCGTGGATGAGGATGTCCGGGTGGTGGTTGCGCTCCTCGGCGATCCCGGCCACGACGTTGACGAAGTCCATCGCCTCCGCGAAGTCCTTGAAGTCGAAGTCGCGGACGATCGCGTCGCCCTCGCGCCTCCAGTCGGAGCTCTCGAGCCGCTGGGTGATCTCGTTGTCGTCGAGCAAAGCCATCGTTCTAGGATCCCCGAATGCGGATCGTCTCGCTCGTGCCCCACGCGACCGAGCTGCTCTTCGCGCTCGGGCTCGGCGACGAGGTCGTCGCGTGACACACGAGTGCGATCATCCCGCACGCGGCGCTCGAGCTGCCACACGTGACGCAGCGACCGGCTTGCCGCCGGCCTGTCCGCCGGGCGAGATCGACGCGGCCGTGCGCGGCATCGGTCGCCGGCGAGGCCGATCTACGAGCTCGACACGCGAGCGCCTGCGCGAGCTCGAGCCCGACCTGATCGTCACCCAGGAGCTGTGCCCGGTCTGCGCCGTGACCTACGACGAGGTGCGTCAAGGAGGCCGAGCAGATGCCTCGTGCCCGAAGGTGATCGCGCTCGACCCGAAGACGATCGGCGAGACGATGGGCGACATCCGCACCGTCGCCGCCGCCACCGGCGCGCGCGACGCCGCGCTGGACCTCGTCGCCCGCCAGCGGGCGCGCATCGACGCGCGTCCGCGTCGCGGTCGCGGACGCGGACCGGCCCACGGTCGGCGGCGATCGAGTGGTTCGACCCCGTCTTCATCGCCGGCCACTGGACGCCGCAGCTGATCGAGCTGGCCGGCGGCATCGACGTGCTCGGCTTCGCCGGGCGAGCACTCCGAGCAGACGCACGTGGGAGCGTGGTCGCGGCGGCCAGCCCGAGGTCGTCGTCTGCATGCCCTGCGGCTACGACGCCGCGCGCTCGCTGCAGGAGGCCGAGCAGTTCGCCGACGAGCTGCGCGGCGTCGGTGCCCGCCGTGTGGTCGCGGTGGACGCGGCGGCGTACTTCTCGCGGCCCGGCCCGCGGCTGGTCGACGGCCTCGAGCTGCTGGCCCACGTGCTGCATCCCGAACTCGTCGAGCTTCCGGAGGGCCGCGTCCGGACCGCTCGAGGTCCAGCTCTGAGCTCACCGCGCACGCGTCCTCTACCTGCACTCCTCGAGCGGCCGCTACGGCGCCGACCGCCAGCTCCAGCGCTCGCCACCGGGCTGGACCCGGAGCGCTACCGGCCGCTCGTCGTGCTGCCCGACCACGGCGAGCTCGCCGCCGACCTGCGCCGCGCCGGCGATCGAGGTGCAGGTCCGGCCGCTCGCGGTGCTGCGCCGCTCGCTCATGTCGCCGCGCGGCATCTCGCGCGTCGGCGGCGGCGTGGGCGGCCGACGCGGGCGGGCTGGGCCGCCTGGCGCGCACGCGCGACGTCGCGCTCGTGCACACCAACACGTCGGTGACGCTCGGCGGGGCGGCGGCGGCGCGCATCGCCGGCGTCCCGCACGTCTGGCACGTGCGCGAGATCTACGCGGGGTTCGAGCGCTGGTTCCCCGCCTACCGGCGCCTGCTGCTGACCGCCGACGCGCTGCCGTGCGTGTCGCGCGCCACGTGCGAGCAGTTCGACGGCGCGCCCCGCGGCGTTCGTCGCTGCACGACGGCCTGCCGATCGACGCCCGCGCCGCGCCGAGCGCGCGCCGGCGCGCGAGGCGCTGGGGCTGCCGCGCCGACGCGTTCGTCGTGGCCGTGCTCGGCCGGATCTCGGGCTGGAAGGGCCAGGACGTGCTCGTGCGCGCGCTCGGCGAGGCGCCGCTGCGCGGGCGAGCGACGCCGTCGCCCTGATCGCCGGCGCGCCGTGGCGCGGCGAGGAGCGCCACCTGCGCGAGCTCGCACGAGCTGGCCGCCGGCTGGGCGTCGCCGACCGCGTCTGCACGCGGGCTTCGTCGACGACGTCGCGCAGGTCTACGGCGCCGCCGACGTCGTCGTCGTGCCGTCCAAGCAGCCGGACCCGCTGCCCAACGCCGCGCTCGAGGCGGCCGCGGCGGGCTGCTGCGTCGTGGCGGCGCCCACGGCGGCCTGCCCGGAGATCCTGCGCGACGGCGAGACCGGGCGTGCTCGTCGCGCCGGCGACCCCGCCGCCCTGGCCGGCGGCTCGCCGACTCGCCGACGACCCGACCGCCGCGAGCGCCTCGGCGCGCGGCCGCCGCCGACGTCCGCGAGCGCTTCGCGCCCGCGCGCATGCTCGACGCGATCCAGGCGCTCTACGACACCGTGGTGAGCTGAGCGAAGCCCTCGCGCCAGGTCGGGACGCTTGGCTCCCAGCCGAGGACCTTCTTCGCCCGGGCGTTCGACGCGCCGCGTGCGGTGACCGTCATGTGCACCAGGTGCGGGCCGATCAGGCGGGCGATCCAGCGCGGGATGTGACGCGGTGGCTTGGCCCCCGCGATCGTCGCGATCGCGGGCAGGAACTCGCGCGCGGGTGCGGGTTCGTCGTCGCAGATGTTGAAGATCGCGCCGGGAACGGGGTGCTCGATCGCGGCCAGCGTGGCCGACGCGGCGTCCTCGATGTGGCACAGCGACCACATGCCGCCGCCGTCGCCGACGATCGGGAACTTGCGGGCGCGGATCATCTCCCACTGGTCGCCACCCGGCACGAGCCCGGTGCCAGGCCCGTAGAACCCGCCGTAGCGCAGCACGATCCCGCCGGCGGCCGGCACGACCGTCTCGATGTGGCGGATCGCCTCGATCGAGGTGCGCAACGGCTTTGGCGGGTTGGTCATCAGCGGCGCGTCCTCATCCTTGACCATGTCGCCGGCCGGCTCGTAGGGCCAGCCCGCGAAGGACTGCACGATCGGCAGCGCCCCGACCTCGCGCGCGGCGGCGAGGATGTTGTCGGTGCCCTCGGTGCGCAGGCGGTTCGTCATTCGGCGAGGAAAGCCTTGAGTTGGGCCAGGCTCTCCCCTTCTTCGTCCAGTTCTTCTGGTTCCCCACGCCGTCCGATCCTGGCAAAGGGCGACGGCCGGAACGCCAGGAGCGACGCCCGCGCGTCTCCTCTCCCGACACGGAGCGCCCGCGCGGCGGGCCGCGGAAAGCGGGCCCGGGTCAGGAAATCCCAGAGCTCGTCGTCGTCCTGTTGCGGCAATCCTCGAGAAGAGCCTCCATGTTGCGAAACGTGTCGGATCCGAAGCGCCGGCGGGTACTCCTCGAAGGCGTCACCCCACTCGGGAAGCGGTCCGTGCAGCAGGTCCCGGGCCGAGGGCCTCCGGCTCCCAGGAGATCCCGGTTCTCGACCATCACGTCGGCCAGGTCGCGGAGGTTTCCGAGCTTTCCCCCGGCCTCGAGCACCGGGAGGAGCGGCGAATCACTCTCGGAGAATTCCCGCTCCTTCCAGACTTCCCAGGCCTCGTCCCTCAGGCGGTCCGCCTCGACCCGACCGGCGAGAACGAAGCCGGGAGAGACGCGTCCCTCGACGGGACGGGCGCGCAGGATCTGGGTGCAGAAGGAATGGATCGTCGAGATCGTGGCCGACTCGAGGCTCTTCAAGGCTTCGTCGAAGCGCCCTCTTTCCTCCGACGTCAGACTCTGGTCGCGCCAGGCCGCCTGGATCCTGTCCCGGATCCGGGCGCGCAGCTCGCTCGCCGCCTTTTCCGTGAACGTGATCGCCACGAGCTGATCCAGGCGCGCGCCGCTCCTCACGAGATTCAGGACGCGGTCGACGAGAAGGCGCGTCTTTCCGGTCCCGGCGCTCGCCTCGACGAGACACGAGCGATCCACCTCCTCGACGATCCGGCGGCGGATCGGATCGTCGGAGAGAGGGGGCGCCTTCCGCGGGGCCTCGTCCCAGAGCGAGAGCTGGCCGCTCATCGGTCACCGCCGTCGCGGAGAGCGAGGATGTCCGCGACGCGCGGGTCGCCACACTTCCGGTCGAACCGGTCCGCGGCGCGGACTCCGCAGATCGAGCGGTACTGGCATTCGTTCTTGAACCCGCATCCTTTGGGCCAGGAAAGGAACGGCCGGCTCGAACCCCTTCCACCAGGGGGCCGACGATCCGCGCCAGTCCCCCGGCGCATCTCGCCGAAATCGGACGACGGGTAGCGCACCGCGGTCGTTTCCGACCTGAGGAAGAGATACTCGGCGGCGCCGGAATCCACGTCGTCGAGAATCCGGGACAAGGGCCAGGAGGTAGATGGGAAGCTGGAGGTTCCGACCGCCGTTCAGGCCGCCGGCATCCGCGCGGACTTCGCCGGACTTGTAATCGATCACCCGCGCGCGCTTCCGCGCCGGGTCGTAGATTCTCGGAAACGGGCCGACCTTCCATGGAAGGCGACGCGGCGGCCACCGGCCAGCTCGAGAGTGGCCGCGTTCTTCGTGGCCTCGGGCGCCGGCGCCTCACCCGGGCGCGTCCGCGAGCCGAACGCCACCTCGAAAACCCCGCGGGAGGCAGCCGTCCGACCGATCTCTCCGAAATCGAGCCAGGAGAGGAGATCGTCCCGGAGGCACGCCTTGTCCACCGCCCACCGGAGGCGGAACCCGGTGGCATGGTCCTCTTCGAAGGCCGCGATTCTCTTCTCCGCGACCGCGAGCAGCGAGGCCTGGAGTTCGTCACGAGGTATCTCACCCAGCGGCCGCTCGCGCCAGGCCTCCATGAACTCGCGCAGAATCTCGTGAACGAGGGTCCCCGCGTCGGCGATGGTCCGCTCCCTCCAGATCTTCGGGGAAGAGTCCGACCCATTCCACGCGCAGGACCTGCTCGACAAAGTAGCGAAACGGGCAACGGGCGTACGTTTCGAGCGAGGACGCCGAGTAGGAGTTGTCCTGGCGGGCGGATCCGGGCCAGGGCCGCCCGTCCCTCGGCGGATTCGATGAAGCCGTCGAACGCGGTGAAACGGGTGTCGTGCCACCGCGCCACGTCTCCTTGAACCGCTCTCACCAAAACCGGGTGACTCGTTGCAGAGCCCGGGCGAGCCGCCCGAAGCGTCCGGCGCCGGCCGCGGCCGCCGCCAGGAGCGCGTCGAATTCCGGGGAATCGAGAGACATCGCGGGATCGAATAATGAATCGGGATCGAGCGGCACCGGCCTTCCGGGTTCCTTCCGGCCGAGCGCCGCGGCCCGGGCCATCATGTCGAGCGGCACCCGTTCGACGATCGCCTCGAGATCAGCGTAGTCCAGGAGGCGCCCCTCGCGATGCGCCGCCAGCCGGAGAACAAATGACGACGGCAGACGTGGCCGGCCCTCGGCGGGCTCGATCCGCGAAAACGAGACGGCGAGCCGCCGCGCCGCGGCGCGGACCGCACCCAGAAGATAGACTTCCTCCTGGAGAGCGTCCCGCTTGAGCGGGAGAGGCGTCGATTCCGAATGGGAGGAGCGACCGTTCGCGGTCGAGGTAGGACGGGATCCTGAAGGGTGTCCGGCAAGATCTTCTCCCCCATGCCCAGGAAGGAACACGTGCTCGAACGAGAGTCCCCGGACCGAGAGGACATCCCCCACGTGGACCGCTCGTCGCTCCGGAGGTTCACGCTCCAGAGGGGTTTCCAGAAGGAGATCCTCGAGCCCTTCTGGAAGAGCGCGTCCGGCAGGGTTCGCCGGTCATCGAGCTTGCCGCAGGCGTGCCGACGGTTTCCAGGAGGAGTTCCCGGTGGGCATGGGGTCCGATCCATTGCTCCGCGGCGGTGAGGAGCAGCGCGGTGCGTTCGCGCCACGTCCCGGCTTCGAGAAAGCGGGCCACGAGCCCCACGAATGACCCGATTTCCTCGATCAGTCCCTCGAGCGAGCGAAACCGCCACGGGTGGAGACGCCGCCCTGGGCTGACAATGACATCGCGTCGTCCGAAGCGTCTCCGCCGGATGCTCGAGAGCGATCGCGGCGCTCCAGCTGTCACGCAGCCGCGTCAGTCGAGGCAGCCAGGTG
>CAWCEB010000081.1:0-15856 GCA_963794105.1 uncultured Actinomycetes bacterium
CACGAGGTCGACCATCTCGCCGACGGCCCGCATCAGGCGGTCGTCGTGGCGTGCGCCGACGAGTCCGACGAGACGCTGGCGTTCATCTCGGGCGCGGTGGCCAACCACCCCGAGCGCCCCGTCGTCGTCGTGTACGAGGGCACCGCGAACGGGTTCGTGCGCGAGGCGTTCGACGCGGGCGCGGCGGACCTCGTCACCGGTGACATCAGCCATGGCAGCGCGGTCAACGGCCGGCTCGGCAGCGACATCGCGTTCGCGCTCGAGAAGGCGCTGGCGCGTGGGCCGGCGGTTCAGGTCCAGGCGCCCGTGCGTGAGCCCGTCCGCACCGGCGAGATGGTCGCCGTGCTCGGGCCCAAGGGCGGCACCGGCAAGACACTGACGTCGTGCAATCTCGCCGGCGCCCTGGCGTCGGCCGGCCAGCGCGTGATCATCGTCGACCTCGACCTGCAGTTCGGCGACGTCGGGCTCGCCCTCGGGCTCAAGCCCGACCAGACGATCTACGACCTGGCGACGTCGGGCGGCACGCTCGACGCCGAGAAGGTCGAGGACTTCCTGCTCACGCACGAGTCGGGCATGCAGGCGCTCCTCGCGCCACGACGCCCCGACCATGCCGGCACGATCACGGTCGATTTCGTCCGTGAGCTGTTCGACACGCTCATGCAGATGGCCGACTACGTCGTCGTCGACACACCTCCGGGATTCACGCCCGAGGTCATCGCCGCGATCGACAAGTCCACGCAGATCTGCGTGGTCGCGATGCTCGACGCGCTGTCACTGAAGAACACCAAGCTCGCGCTCGAGACGCTCGAGCTCATGGAATACGACCCAGCGAGCATCAAGGTCGTCCTCAACCGAGCGGACAGCCGCGTGGGGGTGACCCGAGGACGTCACGTCGCTGCTCGGCCGTTCCCCGACGTGCGCGTGCCCAGTCACCGCGACATCACGCGCTCGGTGAACGAGGCCCATCCGATCGTCCTGTCCGGTGGCAACGCGGAGGCCCGCAAGGCGTTCAAGGCGCTCGCGGCGTCCTACACGAATGCCGCGCCGGCCGAGACGGCCACGTCGCGCAAGAAGCCGAAGCGGCGCGGGTTCCTGCGGCGCGGCAGGAAGGCCGGCTGACCATGGAACTGCACGAGCGGCTGCGCAAGCAGGGGCCGGGCGAGACCCTCTACGCCGAGGAGGATCCGTTCGCCGGCGTCAAGAACCGGATCCACCAGTACGTCATCGCGGAGCTGGGCCCGCAGCTGTACCAGCACGACATGGACCCTGCTGCCCTGCGCAGCCGCGTTCTGGCCGTCATCCGCAACGAGCTCGCGGAGGAGCAGGGGCTCTCGCGTGACGATCGCGAGCGGCTGACCGAGGCGATCTGCGGACGACACGCTCGGCCACGGGCCGCTCGAGAAGCTGCTGGCCGACCCGACGGTGTCCGAAGTCATGGTGAACGGCCCGCGCGAGGTCTGGATCGAGCGTGACGGCCGGCTCGAGCTGACGGCGATGCGCTTCACCGACGACTCGCACCTGCGCCGCATCATCAACAAGATCGTCGCCCAGGTCGGGCGCCGCATCGACGAGGCATCGCCGATGGTCGACGCGCGCCTGCCGGACGGCAGCCGCGTCAACGCGATCATCCCGCCGCTGTCGCTGTCGGGGCCGCTGGTGACGATCCGCAAGTTCACCCAGAACCGGCTCGCGCTGAAGGACTTCGTCCGGCTCGGGACGCTGACCGCCGAAGCCATCGAGTTCCTCGACCGCTGCGTCGCCGCCGAGCTCAACATCCTGGTCTCAGGCGGCACCGGCTCGGGCAAGACGACGCTGCTCAACGCAATGTCGACGGCGATCCCGGACGGAGACCGCATCGTCACGATCGAGGATGCCGCCGAGCTCCGCCTCAACCAGCGCCACGTGCTGCGGCTCGAGTCGCGGCCCGCGAACATCGAGGGCGACGGCGCGGTCTCGATCCGCGATCTCGTCCGCAACTCGCTGCGCATGCGCCCCGATCGCATCATCGTCGGCGAGGTGCGCGGCGCCGAGGCGCTGGACATGCTCCAGGCGATGAACACGGGCCACGACGGCTCGCTCACGACGCTGCACGCGAACACGCCGCGCGATGCGCTGTCGCGCGTCGAGACGATGGTCCTGATGGCCGGCTTCGACCTGCCGGTGCGGGCGATCCGCCAGCAGGTGGCGTCGGCGCTCGACCTGATCATCCACCTCGAGCGCCTGCAGGACGGCTCGCGCCGCGTCACCGCGATCACGGAGGTGCAGCGCATGGAGTCCGACGTGATCACGCTGCAGGACATCTACGAGTTCAAGATCGACGGGGTCGGCGCGTCCGGCCAGGTGCGCGGCCATCTCCAGCCGACGGGTCTGCGCCCCACGTTCGTCCACAAGTTCGAGAAGCACGGCCTGACGCTGCCGCCGACCTGTTCGCCGCCGCGTCGCAGCCGTTCCCGCGGGCGGTGGTGCAGTGAGGCGGGCGGCGCCCTCCCGCCTGCATGGCACTCGCGGCCGCTGGGCTCGCGCCCGCGGCGCACGCGCAGGGCGCCCGCCTGTCGCCCGGCGGCGGCGTCTTCCCGGTCCGGCTCGTACGTGCTGACGCTGCCCACGAATGCTGCGTGGACCTGCGACGGTCGCAGGTCACCGAGGACGGTCAGCCCGTCGAGCGCCTCAGCGTCGTCCCGCCACCAACCGCTTCGCCGTGCTGCTGGTCATCGATGCCAGCACCAGCATGCGCGGGGAGCCGATCCGCGGGCGCGATGGCAGCCGCCCGGGCCTTCGCGGCCCAGCGGCCCGCCGCGCAGCCGCTCGGGGTCGTGACGTTCAACGCCACGCCGTCCGTGCTCAGCAAGCCCACGACGGACGGCGACAGCCTGAGCAGCGCGCTCAGCCACCGGCCCACGCTGACACGCGGCACGCACATCTACGACGCGCTCGCCGCTGCGCTGCACGAGATCGATCCCGGCGAAGTACGACGCCGCGGCCGTGGTGGTCCTCTCGGACGGGCACGACTACGGCAGCACCGCGACGCCCGCGCCAGATCGCCGCGCCGCGAGCGCCGCCATGCGCGCCTGTTCACCGTGGGGCTGCAGTCGAGCCTGTTCGATCCAAGCTCGTTGCGGTCGATCGCGGGCCTCGGCGGCGGCGAGTACCTCGGGGCGGCGTCCCCGAGCGCGCTTGCCGCGATCTACCGATCGCTCGGCGACCAGCTCGCCAACGCGTACACGATCCGGTACCTGTCGTCCGTCCCGATCGGGTGCCAACGTGAAGGTGGTCGTGACCGCCGGCGGCGAGCGCGCGACGTCCGGCTACACCGCGCCGACCATTCGCACGCCCGGCGAGCTGCCGGCGGAGCTCAAGGACAGCGGCGGCGCCAACGAGCCCTTCCTGTCGAGCAAGGCCGGCGCGGCGATCGTGGCGATCGCTGTCCTGCTGCTTATCATCGGCGGGATCGGCCTGCCCTTCCAGCATCATGCACGGCGCGCCGCGCTGCGCCAGCCGCGTCAGCGACTACGGCAACACGCCGGTCGCGGCCGACGACGAGGCGCTGCCTTCGGGCCGGCGCCATCGCGGAGCTCGGATGGAGAGGCTCGCTGAGGCCCTCGAGCTCGCGCGGATGGACGTCGGCCCCGCGCAGTTCATCGCGCAGACGATCGGCGGGACCATCCTGCTGGCGATCCTCACGACGGTCATCTTCGGCACGGCTTTCCTGGGCGTGATCTCGGTCATCGCCGGGCCGCTGATCGCCCGCGTCGATCGTGCGCCGGAACATCGCCAAGCAGCGCCGGCTCTTCGCCGATCAGCTCGCGGACTCGATCCAGGGCGTCACATCGTCGATGCGCACGGGCCACAGCTTCGTGGGCGCGCTCTCGCAGCTCGTCGATGACGCTCCGGAGCCGACGGCGTCGGAGTTCCGCCGCGTGATGGCCGACGAGCGGCTGGGCGTCCCGCTGGACGTCGCCCTCGGCCGGATGGTCGCCCGCATGGACAACCGCGACCTGCAGCAGGTCGGGCTCGTCACGGTGATCCAGCGCGAGACAGGCGGCAACGGCGCCGAGGCGCTGGACCGCGTCGTCGGCAACATCCGCGCACGCGACGACATCCGCCGGCTCGTCCGCACCCTCGCCGCGCAGGGCCGGCTCAGCCAGGGCGTCCTGACCGCGCTGCCCATCGCGACGGCGCTCGTGCTGAAGGGCGTCGGCGGCAGACGCCATGGATCCGCTCTTCAACACGTCCTACGGCCACGCGCTGCTCGGCGTCGCCGCCGTGCTGATCGCGATCGGCGGCGCGTGGATCGGCCGAATCGTCAAGGTGAAGGTCTGAGGAGGCCACCGTGGTCGGTATCGCGCTACTCGCCATCCTGCTGATCGGGGCCTCGGCCGCGCTGGTCCTGTACGCGGTCGCGCTGCCGCGCATGCGCAGCGCGCGCGCGCTGGATCAGATCCAGGACTACGGCTTCATGTCGGCGGATCGCGTCGTCCTCGACGACGTCCCCCGCGCGGGCTCATCGAGGTCCTCGGCGGCATCGTCGTCCCCCGGCTGGGGAAGGCGCGGCTCGCCTCGATCCGCCGCAACATGCTCGGCGCCGGCCTGCACTCGACGAGCGTCGAGCGCTACGTCGGCCTGTACGCGGTGAGCGTGTCGTGGTCCCCGCGGTGATCGTCTGGTTCGCGTCTACGACCGGCGCCTCGCCGGCACTCGCCCTCTTGGAGATCGCGTTCGGCGTGTTCATCGGCGTGCTCGTGCCGATGGCGGCCCTGAGCCGCCGAGCCGGATGCGCCTCGAGCAGGTCGACTGCGAGATCCCGGAGCTCGTCGATCTCCTGCTGGTGGGCGTCGAGGGTGGCATGGGCTTCAACGGCGCCATCCGCGCGTCCTCGCATCGCATCGATGGCCCGCTCGGCGAGGAGCTGCGACTGCTGCTTCAGCAGCAGAGCCTGGGCGCGTCGAGCACCGAGGCGCTCGAGAACCTCCTCGCGCGGTGCGATACACCGGCGGTTCACTCGCTGGTCAAGACCATCGTGCAGGGCGAGCGGCTGGGCGTCTCGATCGGTCAGCTCATGCGCACGCTCGCGGAGGAGATGCGCAAGCGCCGCAAGGCCTCCGCGGAGGAAAAGGCCGGAAAGGTTCCCGTCAAGGTCCTGATCCCCCTGGTGTTCTTACGATCCTGCCGGCGATGTTCATCGTCGTGCTCACACCTGCCATGGCAAAGATCGTCGAACGCGTTCAACAGCTTCTGAGCCCCCCAACGATGCACGGACGCGTCAAGGAGAACCCACACGATGCCTGAGCGAGGATTTCGCCGAGTGCGGCTCATCGCCGCACTGACATTCGCCGGCGTGACCGGCCTTGCCGGCGGCGCGCTGCCGTCCGTCGTCGCCGACGACGACGCACCGGTCATCGACGACGGTCACGGGGACACCGTGCCCCGACTCGCCGCTCGTCGACGGCCAGGTCGTGACCGTCGCCGACGGCGAGGAGTGCCCGACGACCGGGACGACGGACGAGACGCCTCCGCCCACGACGGGCGAGACGCCTCCGCCGACCACCGGCGAGACGCCGCCGCCGACCACCGGTGAGACGCCGCCCGCGGCCCAGCAGGACCGCCCGGCGAGCACGGATGAGCCGACGCCGGCCGGAAACGACGCTCCCGCGGCAGTCAGCCAGGATCAGGCCACCGCTCCGACGACGGCACCCGCCCGCCCGAAGGCGTCGCGGCCCCCGGCCGCGCAGCCGGTCGCGCACCGCGACGGCGAGGCCGGCCAGAAGGCCGCCGAGGACCGCACCCGAGCGCCGCGCCGGCGCGCGAAGGAGCACCCGCTGCATGCGTCGCCCGTATCGGCGAGCTCGCGATGCACTGGACGGTCCGGGACCCGCTGGGCCTCGACGACTTCCCAACGATCACCGTGGCGGCAGTTCCCGGTGCCGCCGTTCCTGCTGCCGATCTACCAGGCCGCGGGCGCCCAGTACGACATCCACTGGGAGATCCTCGCCGCGATCAACGAGGTCGAGACCGGCTTCGGGAGCAACCTGCGCGAATCGAGCGCCGGCGCGGTCGGCTGGATGCAGTTCATGCCATCCACGTGGGCGCGCTACGGCGTCGATGCGGACGGCGACGGCACGGCCGACCCGTGGAATCCGGTGGATGCGATCTTCGCCGCGGCGCGCTACCTGCACGCCTCGGGCGCGGAGTCGAGCCTGCCCAACGCGATCTGGGCCTACAACCACGCCGGCTGGTACGTCGACCAGGTGATCGACCGCGCTCGGACGTTCGCCGGCCTGCCCGACGATCTCGTCGCCGTCCTCACGCGCGAGGGCTTCGCGGACACCGAGTCGGTGCATGCCCGGCTCGGCAAGGACTCCTACGTGGGCGAGGACGTCAAGCTCAAGCTGCCCGGCCAGGCGCTGCTGCTGTCCGACAAGGACCTGCGCCGCGCGCGTCCTGGCCGACGACAAGGTCGACATCTACGGCTGCGGCCGCGAGGACATCGAGGCCGGGCGCATCGACGCGCGCGTGCTGGCCACGCTGGAGTACCTGCGCCTGGCGGGCTTCGACCCGAGCGTGTCGGCGCTGGAGTGCGGACATTCGTTCCTGACGAAGTCCGGGAATGTCTCCGAGCACTCCTCGGGCGACGCGGTCGACATCCCGACGATCAACGGCACGCCGGTGCTGGGCAACCAGGGCCCGGGGTCGATCACCGACGACGTGGTGCGCAGGCTGCTGCGGCTCCAGGGGCTGATGGAGCCCCACCAGATCATCACGCTGATGACCTATCCGGGGGCCGACAACACGCTCTCGCTGCCCGACCACGCCAACCACGTGCACGTCGGCTTCAGGCCGATGTCGGCCGGGCGCTGAACTGCAAGGGTTGCAATGGCTTAAGCAATCGGTCCACAATGTCGATGCACGGATGGTCGCGAGTGTTCGGGCTTGCGAGGGGCGAACCTCATCGGCATGGAAGACCGCAACGGCGTTGCACAACGGATCCAGAATGCCCTCCTTGAGAGGTCGCGGGGTCGCCCCTGACCTCGTCGAAGAGGCATTTGCCCGCGCGCGGGTGCGCGCGAACGGCCTGCTGACGCCGGATCCGCAGACCGGATCCTTCGGCCTGGCGATCTTCGCCGGCTCCGCGATGAGCGCGCTGTGGCTCGACGCGTCGTGGGACATCGAGGCCGCCCGCGAGCTGGCGACCGAGCTCGAGCGGCTCACGCAAAGCGCCGCGCGCGCTGATCGGCATGCAGGCGCTGGGCAACCCCGACCTGCTCGCGCTGCCGCTGATGGCGCTGGCAGCGGTCGAGCTCGAGGCGCTGCTCGCGTTCGGCCAGCCTGGACCACGTCTCGCTGTGGACGTCGGCGGAGGGCGAGCCCGAGTCCGTCGCATGCCGCGGCATCACCATGCCTCCGGACGGCATCCAGGCTGCGGCCGCAGCGCTCGCGGGCCGGCCGCCGACCCAGCCGCACCGCCGGACGGCGGTCATCACCCGCTGGCAGCGCGGCCACGCCGTGCTGCTCGCCGAGGGCCCCGGCGTGGCGGATGCCGAGCCGCTGCTCGTCCAGGCCGCGGCCATGCTCGGCCCCGCCTTCGAGCGCTCGACGCTCATCGAGCGCAACGTGTCGGGCCGCGAGGCCCTCGCCCACTCCGCGGAGCGCCGCCTGCGCCGGCTGGGGTTCGACCTTCACGACGGCCCGGTGCAGGACGTGCTCGCTCTCGGCGCCGAGCTGACGCGCCTGACCGAGTCGATTGGCGAGCTGGAGCTCGGCCACCGGACCGAGCGCCTGCTCAACGGTCGTTTCGAGGATCTGCGCGCGTACCTGTGCCAACATCGAGACCGACCTGCGCGAGTTCTGCTCGTCGCTGGAATCGCCTGTGCTCATGTCGCGGCCGTTCGACGAGGCGCTGCGCGGCGCGGTCTGGACGTTCACCGCGAAGAGCTCGATCCAGCCCACCGTGGTCATCGAAGGGGCGCTCGACGACCTGACCGACACACAGCGCATCACCCTGTACCGCATCGCGCAGGAGGCGCTCTCGAACGTCTGCGACCACAGCGAGGCGACCGAGGTGACGGTGTCCCTGAACGTGCTCAAGACGCACATCTCGCTCGAGATCAGCGACAACGGCAAGGGATTCGACGTGGACTGGGCGCTGATGGACGCCTCCCACCGAGGCCGCATCGGGCTGCTCGGGATGATCGAGCGCGTTCGCCTGATCGGCGGCGACCTGCAGATCAAGTCGCGCCCGGGCGCGACCCGTCTGTCGGTCAGGCTCGCCCACTACCGGCCCGCCGCCGACACGCCGGCCGAGCGAGCAGCGCGCCTCGGCCTAGGCCTCGTCCTCCGTCGCCGAGAGGCCGTTGTCGTGCGCCCAGCGCATCGCGCCGGTGCGGTTGTGCACGTCGAGCTTGCGGTAGATGTTCGACAGGTGGAACTTCACCGTCTGCTCGGTGATCCACAGCTCCTGGCTGATCTGCTTGTTCGAGAGGCCGCGCGCGAGCGCTCGGACGAGCGTGACCTCCCGTTCGGTCAGCCCCACCGCCTCCGCGGGCGACGTCGCGGCGCCGTCGCACCGATGCCGCCATGGAACACCGTGCCGTCGTGGACCTGCCGCAGCGCGGACGGGAGGTCGATCGGGTTCACGCTCTTGAGGATGTAGCCGTTGGCCCCGCGCGCCAGCGCGCCCTGGATCTCCTCGGGGCGATCCGACGCCGACAGGATCACGACCTTCACCGACTTGTCGCGCAGCGCGGATCCGGTCCAGCGCCTGCAGGCCGTCGACGCCCGGCATCCGCAGGTCCATCACCACGATGTCCGGGTGGTGGCGCGCCACGAGATCCGCGACGTCAGCGCCCGAGTTCGTCGTCGCGACGACCTTGAAGTCGTCCGCCTTCGAAAGGGCGTTCTCGATCGCCTCGAGCACCAGTTGGTGATCGTCTGCCAGCAGGACCTTGAGCGCCATCTGCGCCGACTCTAGAGGCCGGACCGGTCGCGCGACAACCACGGCGCTCCAACTGGTTAAGGTCCGCACATGCGGCAGCTCACCAGTCTCGACGCCCAATTCCTGGCCATCGAGAACGGCCGCAACCTCGGGCACGTCTCCGGGCTGTCGATCTACGACCCCTCGACGGCGCCCGACGGCGTGCTGACCGCCGACGGCATGTGCGCCATCCTGACCGAGCGCCTGCACCTGCTTCCGCCGTTTCGCTGGCGCCTGGCGGAGGTGCCGCTCGGGCTCGATCACCCCTACTGGATCGAGGACCCGGACTTCGACATCGAGTACCACGTGCGCGAGCTGGCGCTGCCCAAGCCCGGCGACGACCGCCAGCTGGCCGAGCAGGTCGCGCGCATCCACGCGCGTGCGCTGGACCGCGCGCACCCGCTGTGGGAGCTGTACGTCATCCAGGGCCTGCGCAAGGGCCGGGTCGCCGTCTTCACGAAGATCCATCACGCCGCGATCGACGGCATGTCCGGCGCGGAGATCCTCAGCGTCCTGCTGGACCCGTCGCCGGAGGGCCGCGTGCTGCCGCCGGCGCCCGACGAGGGCCGTCCGCCCTCGGCGCCCGGGCAGCTCGAGATGCTCCAGCGCGGGCTGCTCGGCATGCCGCGCCAGCAGCTGCGCGCGCTGAACGCGCTACCACGGACGATCGCCCATCTCGACGCGATCCCGGGCGTGCAGGACATCCCCGGCGCGCCGACGCTCGCGCGCGTCACGCGCCGCATCGGGCGCATCGGCCGTCCGGCGCGCGACGGCGGGATGCTCGAGGCGCCGCGCTCCAAGGCGCCGCGCACGGTCTTCAACGGGCCGGTCTCGTCGCATCGCCGGGTCGCGTTCGGGTCGCTGTCGCTGACCGCGGTGAAGGACATCAAGAACGCGACGGGCACGACCGTCAACGACGTCGTGGTGACGGTCGTCGCGGCGGCCCTGCGTCGCTGGCTGGACGGGCGCGGCGAGCTGCCCGACGCGCCGCTGGTGGCGATGATCCCGGTGTCGGTGCGCACCGAGGAGCAGCGCGGCACGTACGGCAATCGCGTGTCGACGATGGCGGTCGCGATCCCCACGGACCTCGACGGCCCGCTCGAGCGCCTCCAGGCCGCACACGAGGCGATGCGCTCGGCCAAGGAGCACCACAAGGCGGTCCCGGCATCGCTCATGCAGGACGCGACGCTGTTCGTCCCCCCGGCGATCCACGCGCGCGCGTCACGCGTGACGCTGCGGCTGAGCGCGCGCAACGCCGTCTCGCCGATCTTCAACGTCGTGATCTCCAACGTGCCCGGGTCCCCCACGCCGCTGTACAGCGCCGGCGCGCGGCTGATCGCGAACTACCCGGTGTCCGCCGTGACCGACGGCATGGGGCTGAACATCACGGTGCTGAGCTATGAGGACCGGCTCGACTTCGCGATCGTTGCCGACCGTGAGCAGGTGCCGGACGCGTGGCCGCTGATGGATGCGCTCGGCAGCGCGCTCGACGAGCTCAAGGCATGCGCGTCCTGATCGTCGGCGCCGGCTTCGGCGGGCATCGGCGCCGCGATCGAGCTGCGGCGCCACGGCTTCGACGACATCACGATCCTCGATCACGCGGCGGAGCTCGGCGGCACGTGGCGCGACAACAGCTACCCCGGTGCCGCCTGCGACGTGCCCAGCCACCTGTACTCGTTCTCCTTTGCGCAGCGCCGCGACTGGTCGCGGCTGTGCTCGCCCCAGCAGGAGATCCTCGAGTACCTGCGCGACGTGGCGGGACGCTTCGGGGTCGACCGGCTCGTCGCCCCGAACACCAGAGTCGCCGCGTGCGACTGGGACGACGACAGCCGCACGTGGCGCACGACCGGCGACGACGGCCGGTCCTGGGAGTCCGACGCGATCGTCATCGCCACCGGCCAGCTGCACCAGCCCGCCTATCCGGCGATCGAGGGGATGGACCGCTTCGCCGGGCACAGCTTCCACTCGGCGCAGTGGGACCACGAGTACGACATGGCCGGCAAGCGGGTGGCGGTGATCGGGACGGGCGCCAGCGCCGTTCAGTTCGTGCCGGAGATCGCCGAGCAGGCCGCGCGGCTCGTCGTGTTCCAGCGCACGGGCAACTGGTTCCTGCCGCGCAAGAACCGCGCGTACCCGCGCCGATCAAGGCGATCATCCAGCACGTGCCCGGCGTCCAGGCGTTCCGCCGCCGGTACATGTTCAACTACTGCGAGTCGCTGACGTTCATGATCCGCCACCCGCGGACGCTGGGGCCGGCTCGGGCAGCTGCGCTCCGCGCGCGTTCATGCGCTGGCAGCTCGCGACCCCGAGCTGCGGCGCAAGGTCTGGCCCGACTACACGTTCGGCTGCAAGCGCGTGCTGTTCAGCTCGGACTTCCTGCCGGCGCTGCAGCGGCCGAACGTCGAGCTCGTGGCCGAGCGCATCACCGCTGTCGCCGAGGGCGGCGTCGTGACCGCCGACGGCAGCGAGCACGAGGTCGACTGCATCGTCTACGGCACCGGGTTTCGCACGAACGACTTCATGTTCCCGATGGCGGTCACAGGCCGCGGCGGGCGCTCGCTGCCCGAGGAATGGGCCGACGGCGCGCATGCGCACCTCGGGATGGCGATCCCGGGCTTCCCGTCGATGTTCGTCATGTACGGGCCCGAACACGAACACCTCGGGCGGCTCGATCATCGCCTACCACGAGGCGCAGGCGTCCTATATCCGCCAGGCGCTCGCAGCAGGTCGCGCGCACGGCGCCGCGGCGATCGACGTGCGGCCCGAGGTCGAGGCCGCGAGCGACCGCGCGGTCCAGGCGCGCTTCGCCGGGACCGCGTGGACGCGCTGCGACTCCTGGTACCGCACGAGCGGCCGGATCGTGGCCAACTGGCCTGGCTACATGCGCGAGTACTTCGAGCACACGCGCACGCTGCGAGCCCTGGCGAGTTCGACTGCTCGAGCAGGCCGCTTGACGGTCGACGTCGTGACGGAGGTCGAGATCGCCCGTCCGCGCGACGAGGTGGCCGCCTTCGCCGCCGACCCGGATAACGCGACGCGCTGGTACGAGAACATCGAGTCGGTCGAGTGGCGGACGCCGCGGCCGCTCGCGGTCGGCTCGAGGCTCGCGTTCGTCGCGCGCTTCCTCGGCCGCCGGCTGGCCTACACCTACGAGGTGCGCGTGCACGTCGCGGCGAGCGCTTCGTCATGCGACCGCCGAGGGCCCGTTCCCGATGGAGACGACCTACGAGTGGCGCGACAGCCCCGGCGGCACGCACATGACCCTGCGCAATCGCGGCGAGCCCTCGGGGTTCGCGAACGTCGCGGCGCCGCTGATGGCGCGCGCGATGCGCCGGGCGAACCGCAAGGACCTCCAGGCGCTGAAGGGGCTGCTGGAGTCTTGAGCACGATCGCGTTCTTCCCCGAGGGCGCCTACGGCCCGACCAACAACTGCGTCGGCATCGGCGACGTCCTGCGCCGCCGCGGGCACCGCGTCGTGTTCATCGTCGAGGAGTCGTTCGCCGGGACGCTCGAGCGCCAGGGGTTCGAGGAGCGGCTGATGCGCCTCGGGCCGCCGCCCGAAGCCGACGAGGAGCCCGGCCAGTTCTGGAAGGACTTCATCCGCGAGACGGCGCCGGTGTTCCGCAAGCCGACGATCGAGCAGCTCGGCGACTTCATCGCGCCGACGTTCGCAGGCGCTCGTCGACGGCGCGCGCTACGTCGACGACCGGCTGCGCGAGATCATCGACGAGCTCGCGCCCGACGTGATCGTCGAGGACAACGTCGTGCTCGTTCCCGGCGCTGCCGCGCGTGCGGCCGGCCGTGGGTGCGGATCGCGTCGTGCAACCCGGCCGAGATGAAGGACGCCGACGTCCCGCCCGACGTTCTCCGGCTACCCGGCCGCCGATCGCTCGGGCTGGGACGAGTACTGGGAGGAGTACCGGCCGCACGCACGGCGACCTGCACGCGTCGTTCGACGCGTTCTGCCGCGAGCGCGGCGCGCCCGCCGCTGCCCGACGCTCGAGTTCATGCACGAGCTCGCCGTGCGCTGAACCTCTACCTCTATCCGCGCGGCGGTCGACTACGCGCGCGCCCGCGCCGCTCGGCGGCACGTGGCACAACCTCCAGGCCAGCGTCCGCGCGACCGACGCGCCGTGGGCGGTCCCCGAGGCGCTGGCCGGCGGCGACGGCGCCGCTCGTCTACCTGTCGCCTCGGCTCGCTCGGCTCCGGCGACGTCGACCTGATGCAGCGCGCTGATCGACACGCTGGCCGACGCGCCCCATCCGCGTGATCGTCTCCATGGGCCCCCAGCACGACCAGCTGCGCCTGGCCGACAACATGGCCGGCGCCGAGTTCCTGCCGCAGACGTCGATCCTGCCGCAGGTCGACGCGGTCATCACCCACGGCGGCAACAACACCGTCACCGAGGCGCTGTACTTCGGCAAGCCGATGGTCGTGCTGCCGCTGTTCTGGGACCAGTACGACAACGCCCAGCGCATGCACGAGACCGGCTTCGGCATGCGCCTGGACACCTACGGGCACGAGCCCGAGCGAGCTGCACGGCGCGGTCGACCCGCTGCTCGCCGACGGCGCGCTCGCGCGAGCGGCTGGCCGCGATCGTCGCGCGGGCTGCGGGCCGCGCCGGGCACCGCGCGCGCGGCGGACCTGATCGAGCAGCTGGCGTGAACGGCTGGCAGCTCTTCGGCCAGGCCGACTGGGCCGGAGCGCGCGATGCGTTCGCAGCCGCCGTCAACGCTGACCCGAGCGACCCCGATGCGCTCGACGGGCTCGGCCAGTCGCTGTGGTGGCTCGGCGAGCGCGATGCGGCGATCGAGCGCCGGCGCGACGCGTACGCCGCGTTCCAGCGGCGCGGCGACAGCCTCGGCGCGGCGCGCCTGGCGACCTATCTCGCAGGCGAGCACCGGATCGACGGCCAGACGGCGGCCGCGGCCGGCTGGATCGCCCGGGCGCGGCGGCTCCTCGCCGACGCCGGCGCCGTGGCGGAGCGCGGCCTGCTCGAGGTCGAGGAGGCAAAGCGGGCCGGCGATCCGGCGCAGGCCGAACGTCACGCCCGCGCCGCGCTCGACATCGCCCACGCGCTGTCCGATCCCGACGTCGAGTGCATGGCGCTCGCACAGCTCGGGCGCGCCGTCGTGTCTCAGGGACGGGTCGAGGAAGGCGTCGGGCTGCTCGACGAGGCGATGACGGTCGCGCTGGGCGGCGAGACGAGCGATCCGCTCGCGTGTGGCGACGCATGCTGCACGACGCTGGTCGTCTGCGACGGCCTCTCGGATCTCGCGCGGGCCACCGAGTGGTGCGAGGCCGTCGTGGACTTCACCGAGCGCCGTCGCTTCACGCCGGTCCAGTCGTGGTGCCGGGCGGTGTACGGCGGCGTCCTGGTGCGCGCGGGCGACTGGGTGCGGGCCGACGCGGCGCTCGCCGAAGCGCTGGCCAAACCGGCCGCCCGCAGTCGCGGCGGCGGCCGGGCGCTGCCGCTGGCGACGCTCGCCGAGCTGCGGCTGCGCCAGGGCCGCGTCGAGGAGGCGGCGAGCCTGCTCGACGGGTTGGACGACGAGCCCGTGGCGCTCACCGCGCTCGTGCGACTGCACCTCGCGCGCGGCGATCGCGAGCTTGCCCGCGCGCTGCTCGAGCGCGGCGGCGGCGGCGACGCGCACGCCATCCTCGAGGGCGAGCTGGCCCTCGACGCCGGCGACGTGGCCGCAGCCGCAGCCGCAGCGCAGCGCGTGCGTGCGACCGCCGGCCGTCTGTCGCGCCCCGATCTGGCGGCCGAGGCGGCGCTGCTCGAGGGGCTCGCCACCGGTGCGGTCGAGGCGCTCGACGAGGCGGTAACGGGCTTCGCGGAGCTGCGCTACCCGCTCGAGGAAGGACGCGCCCGGCTCGCCCTCGCGCGCGTCCAGGCGGCGTCGGGCTCGCCGCTCGCGGTCACCTCGGCGCGCGCGCGCGCGAGATCTTCGAGCGGCTCGGCGCGCGGGCCGACTGCTGACCAGGCCGCCGCGCTGCTGCGCGAGCTGGGCGCCGCGGGACGGGCCGCGCAGCGCGGCGAGCGCGACGAACTGACGGCGCGCGAGCGCGAGGTGCTGGACCTGATCGTCGCCGGCCTCTCGAACACCGAGATCGCCGAGCGCCTCGTGATCGCGCCAAAGACGGCAGAGCACCACGTCGGGCGCATCCTGGCCAAGCTCGGCGTGCGCAACCGCGCCGAGGCGGCTGCGCACGCGGAGGCCGCCGCGCCTTCGGTGCCGGTGGGTGCCGTACGAGCCGTGCGGCGGGGCGGTGAGGCCGGAGGCGAAGCCGGACCAGGCGCATCGAGCGCAGGCGCGGCCGGCGCAGGCGGCAGCGGTCCATCTGTCGCTCCGAGAGCTGCTCCAGGCAAGCCGAGCATCGTCGAGCGGACGTTGGGCACGACCCCGGGCGCCGGGGCTTCTGGGCGCCAGCAGCAGGAGCATCGGCTGCCGCAGCCGTCGGAGCCGCCCCGAGCGAAGTGGGCTTGGCGCCGCGTCCGTCCACGGAGACGGATGCGCCGCACTGCTTGCACTTGATTCCAAGACGACCTTGCCCGCCACCTTGCGCTCGAAGATCTCGTCGGAGAGCGAGAGGGCGTGACCACATTGAGAGCAGGTGACCCAGAACCAGGCATCGGGCCTGAGCGTACACGCCAGCGAGCCGCCGGGCCCCTCCTTTCGTGTGCCTTCGTTCAACTTCGCGGGGGCGTTCGCAGACGCCTGCGCAGCAGTGTCCTGCTCACGGTTGCGCTGATTGTCCTACCCACCCCGCGGTGCCACAGCCGCACCCGAGCCCCAGAGGGCCAACACGTCTGGGGCAGTGCCGCCCGAGCCGGCCGGCGCGACGGCGACAGCGCCGGAAAGCGTCGCCGCCACTGCCGAAAC
>CAWCEB010000082.1:0-6276 GCA_963794105.1 uncultured Actinomycetes bacterium
CGCACTGGCAATCTCGATACCGTCGGCCAAAATGAGCTGTAATCCAGCAATCGGCGGCCAGTGCAGGGGCGAGATGGTCCGTGAAATCGATGGCTCCGGCGGAGAAATGGCAATCAACACGGACGTGACCGGCATTCAGTTTCGCTTGCTCGACGAGTCCAAAGGAGCAATACGAACTGAACGAAGCACGACAATAACATGGCCATCACCATTTGCTGCGGGTCTGCCGAACCGGGACGGAACCGGGCTCGCCGCGAGAAGCGGCGATCAGTACAGCGGAAAGCCCACCACCAGCACGCCGAGCACGACCCCGCCGGCGCCGGCGACGGCGCCTGCCCCCGGCGACGCCGAGGGCCAGCCAGGCGACCGCGAGCTGCCGCCGCGCCGCCGCGAGCAGGAGCAGCGCGGCCGCCGCGGTGGCGCACAGCGCGACCACCGGTTCCGGCGAGCAGACGAACTGGTCAGGTTACAGAGACATGAATCTGGAGCGAGCACGTACTCCATGACCACTTCGGCTGTGCCGTCCCCGCGCGGGCCGGTGACGCGCAAGGATGTTGCCCGGTTCGCGGTCAGCACCGCCGTCGGGGGCAGAGGCAGCGTGGGTCTCACCGCCTACGACCAGCACCTCACCATCATCGAGCAGCGTCGCGGTCTGGGACCGGCGCGGGGTCGTGAGGCTCGCGGCAGCCGCCCAACTGTTGGCCGCCGGGCTGTAGAGCTCGCTGCGGGCGATCACGCCGATGGATTGCGAGCCGATGGACCCTTCGCCGGCCGCCACGAGCACGGTGCCGTTCTGCAGGCGGGTGGCGGTGAACCAGCGTCGGCCGTCCGCCATGCTGCCCGCGGTGGACCAGGTGCCCGTCGCCGGGTCGTACAGCTCCGCGGCCGCGGTTCCATCGCCGCCGGCAACCAACACATTGCCGTTGTCCAGCAGCGTCGCCGTGTGGCGCATGTGGGGGGTCGCCATGCTGCCGGTGGCTGACCAACTGTTCGTGTCGGGGTCATACAGCTCGGCGCTCTTGTGGACCGAGACGTCGTAGCCGCCGGCAACAAGCACCCGGCCGTCGGCGAGCAACGTCGCGGTCTGCGTCGCGCGAGGCGTCGTCATCTTGCCCCCACTCGACCAGCTGTTCGTCACAGGGTCATAGAGCTCGGTGCCGGCAAGTACGCCAGACGGGCCCTGGCCGCCGGTGACGAGCACCCGGCCGTCCACGAGCAGCGTTGCGGTGTGGCTCGCGCGGGGCGTGGCCATGTCGCCGGCGCTTGACAAACGGTTCGTGGCCGGGTCGTAGATCTCGGCGGCCGCGGTCCCGGCGCCCAACGAGGGCCCGCCGCCGACGACCAGCACCCTTCCATCTCCGAGCAGCGTCGCCGTGTGATTCGCGTGCGTATTGCGCAGGCTCGGTCCTCCTGACCACCCGGCGACCGCTTTCTCTGCTGGGAGGACCCCTGCGAGCGCCATAAGGGCGAGCACGGCGGCGGCTAGCCACGACCCAATGGCGCCGCGGCCGGTCAAGACGAATCCTCGCGGCGCACCATGGACGGACGCTAGATCGCACGCGAGCGCCGGTCATCCGTACATCACGACAGCGTCGTCGGTAGTTCCCCCGCGCGACCAGTGAAGCGGACGACGGGCTTCGAACCCGCGACCTTCGGCTTGGGAAGCCGACGCTCTACCAACTGAGCTACGTCCGCGCGGGGGAAAGCGTAGCGCCCGCTGCGCCGCGCCTCAGCCGCGCGCCGACGTGTAGCCGGCCTTCTTCGCGCGAGCGCGCGGAGAGCCATTGACGGTCAGCTTCGCCCGCCCGTCGGCCGCCGTCGTTGCGCTGCGGCCCTGGGCGCTGACACTGGCACCGGGCACCGGGTCACCCGCATCGAGCACGCGGAAGGTGATCCTTCGCCGCCCGTTCTTCAGCTTGCGGACGCTCTCACGGATCAGCGTCAGCCCCGGCAGCGCGATCGTGTGCTGAACGCTGTTGGAGCTTCCCTTCGTGAGCTGGCCGATCACGTCGAGCTGGACCGGGGTCGCCGAGGCCTCGAAGGAACCGAGCGCGAACTTCTTGGGAGCGGAGATCCGCACCGGCGCTCCCAGCACCGTCACGGACGGGTTCGAGCGGCGCACGACGAGCCGCTTGCCGGTCGGCGGGATTCGATCCACCCGACCCATACGCGTCCGTTGGTGTCCGCGGCGAGCTGCGGTTCGATGTGCGACACGGCCTTCTTCTGGACCGCGGTCAGCGACCCGCCGCCGATCTTCGCGAGGCGCACGCCCGTCAGCGTGGGATACCCGGTCGAGAAGGCCGTGTAGAACGCGCCGCCCGCCGAGACGAACGGGATCCGGCGGCTCACCTCGGTCTGCAGGACGCAGGTCGAGTACTGCGAGCCGCTGTAGGACGTAAGCGAGCCGGGCACTGGCAGCGGGTCGCCCACGCCCTTGCCCCCCGGATTCACGTCCTGCACGTAGACGCCTCCGGCGTTGGCCCCGAACGCGCACCAGGCGACGAGCACCCGGGTACCGTCCGTCGCGATGTTGGGACTGCCATCGGTGTATCCGCTCTTCAGGGTCTCCGGGGGACCGCCGCCGAGGCCCGCGTTGACCGCCACCGTGGACTGCGACTCGTAGGCAAGTACCGGCTGCTTCAACTGGACGGCGGACACGACGCCGTACGTGTCGGTGAACACGTTCGGCGTGCCCAGCTTCCATCCGCGTTCTGCAACGCGGCCCAGCAGGCCGATCGGCGAACCCGAGGCCGTCGACTGCTGGGCGCCGAAGAAGATCTCGAGCGGCCCTTCGGGCGACGTCACGAATGCCGCGTCACCGACGTCGGTGAATCCCTGCACGATCGGGGCGCCCGGCGCGGCCATGTCACCGGAAGGCGAGAACGACGTGTAGAGGAGTGCCTGGTTGAGCGGGCCGTCGCTGCGGCCCACGCGAGGTGAAGCCTCCCGTCGGCGCTGGGTAGAGCCCGGGATCGTCGGCGATGCCGGGCTCGCCGGGCGCGACGCTGCTCACGAGCTTCCAGCGGCCGGGAGCCGGGGGCGCCGCGGCAGCGGTCACGCTCGTTGCGGCAACCGCCAAGCATGCGAGTCCGAGCGCGATCGTCCTGAGCGGCGCCTCTGCACGGAGGCGATACTCCGCAATGCGGACCTCACTGTCAAGCGGACCGGAGCCGCGATGACAGTCCCGCGCTGGGCTCGGTGCAGGCGCGGCAGTTCCGCCCGCAACCGGGTGTAGACGCCCCGGGTCGCCGGGTCCGGCTCGAAGACCCGATCGACCTCGACCAGCGCCGGGACGTCGTCGAGCGCGATCGCGCCGAGCCCCGCGCCTGCCAGCAGCGTGGCGCCGCGCAGCACCGCGTCAGTCGGGTCCGCCACCCGTTCGATCCGCCGCTCGAGAACGTCTGCGGCGATCTGCGCCCACAGGTCCGACCGCGCGCCGCCGCCGACGATGCGGATCGGGTCCAGGCGCTCTCCCGCAAAGCGCTCGACCGCATCGTGGAGCCACCGCGCGTGGCATGCCACGCCCTCCAGCACGGCGCGCAGCAGCTGGCTCCGGGTGGTCGCGAGCGAGAGGTTGTGCCAGCCGGCCCGCGCGCCGCGGTCCTCGACGGGCGAGCGCGTGCCGGCCGGCCAGGGCGTGAAGACGACACCGCCGCTGCCCGGCTCCGCGCTCGCGGCGAGCGCGAGCACGTCCTCGTAGGGCGGCGGCTGGTCGAGGACCTGCGCCGCCGCGCCCAGCTCGAGGCAGATGCCGGCGGAGTCGATCGAGTTCGCGAGGAGGTAGCGGCCATCGCCGAGCCCCGGCACGCTGGCCATCGAGTGGCGGATGTCGGTCTTCTTGCGCTCCAGAGGGCACGAGATCCAGCCGGTGGTGCTGATCGCCATGTGCGTCGCGTGGACTCCGAGCGCGCCCGATCCGACGGTCGCCGCGTGCAGGTCGGGGATCGCGGTCGTGACCTGCACGCCCTCGGGCAGCCCGAGATCGGCGGCGACGTCGTCGAGCACCGGTCCGATCACCGAGCCGGTCGGCACCAGCGGCGGCAGCTTCGCCGCGTCGATCCTAGCCATGCGCACGAGCGCGGGGTCGTACGCCGGTGTACGGTCCAGGCGCCGGCTGTCGATCAGCCACGCGGCGAGCATCGATGCCGGCGACGCCGCCGCGCGCCCGGTGAAGCGCATCGCGAGGTAGTCGACGGGCTCGAGGAACCAGCGCGCGGAGCCCGCCACCTCGGGCCTGTCGCGCTCGAGGAACAGCAGGTGGCTGATCGGGTCCGAGCCGGCGGGCGACGGGACGCCCGCGCTGTGGCGCACCCAGGTCAGCGCCCGCCGGGCGTTGAACCCGGCCGCGCGCCCGCCGATGAGCGCGCGGCTGTGGTCGCGGCCGCGCTCGTCCATCCACATGACGCAGGGCGCCACGGGCAGCCCGCGCTCGTCGACCGGCACGCGGCTGGCCCACTGCCCCGTGACGGCGACGGCGACGACGCTGTCGGGCGGCGACGGCACCGCCGGCAAGTCCTCGCCGCGCCGCGCCGGCGATCAGGTCCCACCACTCCTGGGCGTCCTGCTCGGCCGCGCCGTCCGGGCGGTGGCTCGTCTGCACCGGGAGGTGCTCCCTCCAGGCCGTTCGCCCCGTGAGCGACACCAGCCCGATCTTCGGGCCGCCCGTGCCGAGATCGACGGCGAGGGCGTACTGGGACCCGGGGGACCGTCCCCCCGCGTTCACGCAGGGACGTCCTGCTGCGCGTCGAGGATCTGCGCCATCACGGTGCGCAGGAAGCCCTCGGCTTCGAGCGTCATGCCGCCCGGCACGCCGCCGTAGATCGCCGCCGAGGACGCCGGCTCGCCGGCGTGCTCGCGCGCGTACGCGACGGCGTCGGCGAGATCCGCCGCGAACGCGTCCGCCACGCCGGCCTGGGTCTGCGGTCGCGTGACCGCCATGTGCAGGGCATTGGGGTACTGCAGGCCGTTGAAGCGCCAGCCGCGCTCCTTCATGCGGTCGTTGACGTGGTAGATGTCGAAGTCGTCCGACGTGAACGCGAACAGGAACGTCGGCCGGCCCAGCAGGCGCAGCTCCTCATGTGAGCGCACCGCGTCCTGCATCGCCGCTGAGGTGGCGAAGATCCGCTCGGCATGGCGGCGGTAGCCCTCGCGCCCGTCGCGACCATTGCCGACCATGTCGCCGCGAGCAGCCCGTCGGAGCGCGAGCCGTCCATTCCCGGCGAGAAGTACTTGCCACCGGACCAGTCGGGCAGGAAGAAGTAGGCCGCGTTGCGCAGCGCGCGGTCGCGGAAGAGGACGGTCGACGTGCCCTTCAGCGCGTAGCCGTACTTGTGGGTGTCGGCGGAGATGCTCGTCACACCCTCCACGCGGAAGTCGAACGGCGGGATGCCGAGCCCCAGCTCCTCACCGAACGGGAGGATGAACCCGCCGAGGCAGCCGTCGACGTGCAGCCCGACGCCGCGGCTCGAGCGCCAGCTCCGCGAGCTCCGCGATCGGGTCGATCGTGCCGTAGCCGTAGTTGCACGCCGAGCCGACGAGCGCGATCGTGTTGTCGTCGATGAGCTCGGCCACCGCGGCGACGGCGACGGTCGTCGGCCGCGGGTCGACGGGCGCCGTGCCGCAGCTCGATCGCCGAACAGGTGGCACGCCTTGTCGAACGCGGGATGCGCGGTCTCGGGCTTGACGAGGTTCGGTCGCGTGACGCCGCGCTGCTCGCGTGCGTGCTCGCGGTAGGCAGGACCGCGTGAAGGATGCTGCCGTGCCGCCGCCGGTGACCATGCCCGCCGGGTTGCCGTCGGTGACGGCGCCGGCGTGCATCAGGTCGAGCGCCATCGCGATGATCTCGCCCTCGAAGCGCGTCGCGCTCGGGCACATGTCGCGCTGCAGCGCGTTCACGTGAGCGAACAGGCCGAACGCCTCGTTCAGGAAGTCGTAGTGCTCGTGGTCGCCGCAGTACATCGTCCCCGAGCAGCGCCCGTCTCCCAGACGCGGTCCTCCTCGGCGGCCATCTCGCGCAGCTCGGCGAGGATCTCGTCGCGCGGGCGGCCGCTGCTCGGGCAGCGCGCGGTTGACGGGGAAGCGATCGGCGTAGGGATACGAGTCGAAGAGGTCGGTCATCGCAGCGTCCAGCCTACGACGCCGCGGGTTGACGCTGTCAGCGCCCCGCGAGCCGATCGGCGACGGAGGCGAACAAGGACGGGCGCCCGCGGCGCGCCTCGTTGCGGTCGGCGGCACGGTAGAGCGTGTAGACCGTGCGGATCCCCAGACCGAATGACT
>CAWCEB010000083.1:0-5595 GCA_963794105.1 uncultured Actinomycetes bacterium
CGCCACAGAAGCGTACGGCTTGACATTCGTATACCGTCGGTATACGAATACTCGCAGTATGCGAATGACCCGAGCGGAATCCAAGCTGCACACGCGCGCCGCGATCCTCGCCGCCGCGCGGGAGGTCTTCGCGCGCGACGGCTTCCACGGCGCGACGCTCGAGCGCGTGGCCGACCAGGCCGGGTTCACGAAGGGCGCCGTGTACTCGGCGTTCGACTCCAAGGCCGATCTCTTCCTCGCCGTGTACGAGGCCCGCGTGGCGGAGCGCGCGGCGCGCCTGGAGAGCATGGCGCCGCGGACCTTCGCGGACGCGGTGGAGGCGGCGTCGGGCGAGTGGCGCCAGATCATGCGCTCGCAGCGCGGGTGGTCGGCCGCGCTGACCGAGTTCTGGGTGCACGCGAGCCGTGACGCGGCGCTGCGTAAGCGGTTCGCGGCAGCGCATCGGTCGTGGCGCCGGACGGTGGGGGCCACGATCGAGGCGGCGGCAGCGGCGGGGGGCACGCAGCTGCCGATGACCGGCGAGCGGATCGCCACGGCGATTCTCGCGCTCGGCAACGGCCTGGCGCTCGAGGGACTGCTGGGCGACGACCAGGCCGACCTGCTCGACCTGGTGACGGCGAGGCTCCTCTCATGACGCGACTCGCCCGCGCCCGCCAGCTCGCGGCGGCGATGAGCCTGCACCGCTCGCGCCGCGACCTCGAGTTCGGTCCGCGCAATGAGCTGCTGCGCTTCCAGCGCGAGCGCTTCCTGCAGACCGTCCGTCACGCCGCCGCGCGGTCGCCGTTGTACCGCGAGCTCTATGCCGGCGTCGATCTGTCCGGGGACGTCGAGCCCGGCGCGCTGCCGACGGTCTCCAAGGCGCAGCTCGTCGAGCGCTTCGACGACTGGGTCACCGACCCGCGCCTGCGTGGGGCCGACCTCGACGCCCACGTCGAGTCGCTCGCCGACAGGGACGTGCGCTTCATGGACGCCTTCCGGGTCATGCCCAGCGGCGGGACGTCCGGTCGGCGAGCGCTGCATGCGTTCGACCGCGACGAGTGGACCGAGTGCCTCGCCGCGTTCATGCGCTGGAGCGATCTGCTGGGGCTGGCCCCGAAGCTGCCGCGCCGCCGGGTGGCCAGCGTCATGTCGCCGGGGGCGCGGCACATGACCGCGCGCTTCAACCTGAGCATCGACGTCGGCGTGCATCGAACGCTGCGCCTCGACGCGGGGCGGCCGGTCGCTCAGCTGCGCGCCGAGCTCGAGGCGTTCCGGCCCGATGCGCTGCTCGGCTACGCCTCCGCCATCGGCCTGCTGGCCTGCGAGCAGCTCGACGGGCGCCTCGCGATCGAGCCGCGGGTCGTCGCGACCACGAGCGAGGTGCGCACCGACGAGACCCGTGAGCGCATCCGCGCGGCCTGGGGTGTCGAGCCGTTCGATGTGTTCGGCTCGACCGAGGCGCTGTACGGAGGCGACTGCGAGCAGCACGCGGGGATCCACGCCTTCGAGGACCAGTGCCTCGTGGAGGTGGTCGAGGGGCGCCTGGTCATCACGAGCTTCATCCGGCACACGCAACCGCTGATCCGCTACGAGCTCGGCGACTTCGCGGAGCTCGACACGGAGCCGTGCGCATGCGGGCGCTCGCTGGCGCGCATCGGGGCGATCGCCGGCCGCGCCGACGACGTGCTCGACCTGCCGGCCACGGGTGGCGGCACGGTCGCGGTCCATCCGATCGCGATCCGCAGCCCGCTGTCCGGCGTCGCCGAGCTGCGCCGCTACAAGGTGATCCAGGAGCGCGACCGGATGCGCGTGCTCGTCGAGCTGCGCGGGGGCGGCGATGCCGTGGCCGACCGGGTCGCGGCGCTGCTGCGCGAGGGACTCGCGAAGGCCGGCGCCGACGTGCGGCCGCAGGTCGAGATCGTCGACACGCTGGCCGACAGCAGCGCGAGCGGGAAGTTCAGGCTGATCGAGAACCGCGCCTGAACGCGCGCGCCGCCACACGCAGCGTCGGCACCGCGCCCTCGCGCAGTCCGGCCTCGCGGTCCGCATCGCGCGCCGAGCGCATCCGTGCGACCGTGCGCCCCGCCTTGACGAGCCCCGCGTCGTAGGGGAACCACCACCAGGGGCGCCCGCGCGGCGGGTCCCAGGTGACGACCTTCGGCTCAGCGCACGTGCGCAGCGCGATGGCGCCGCGCGCACGTCCCAGCCCGGCACCCCGCGTGCCGCCCCACGGGACCTCCGGTGCGGCCCGCGTGACGAGGTGATCGTTGACCCACACCATCCCGACGCGCAGCTCGGCCGCGATGCGCTGCGCCTTGTAGCGATCAGCGGTCCACACCGACGCGCCGAGGCCCAGCGAGACCTCGTTGGCGCCCGCGATCGCCTCGTCCTCGGATGCGGCCTGCGCCACGGTCAGCACGGGTCCGGGGACGTCCTCGCGCGCGATCCGCATGTCGTCGCGGACACCGGTCAGGACGACGGCGCGACGTACGGCCCGTCGCCGGTGCCGCCGCAGTGCACGCGAGCGCCGCCCTCGACGGCTTCGGCGACGAGCTCGCGGACGCGATCCGCCCGCGCGCGGGACACGATCGGGCCGACGGCCGTGGTGGGGTCCGACGGGTCGCCGACGGAGAGCGAGCTCGCGCCCGCGCAGACGGCGGCGAGGAACCCGTCGTGGACCTCGCGCACCACGATCGCGCGTTCGATGCTGCCGCCGCACTGGCCCGCGTTGGCGAACGCGGCCCACACGACACCGCGCGCCGCCCGTTCGAGGTCAGCATCGGCGCACACGACCGCCACGTCCTTGCCGCCCATCTCCAGCACCGCGCGCTTGACACCGCGCGCGCACGCCTCGCCGACGGCCCGCCCGGCGTGGGCGAAGCCGGTGAAGCGCACCTGCGCCACGCGCGCGTTGACGAGCGCGGAGCCGGTGTCGGCATGGCCGTGGACGACGCGCAACAGCCCGTCGGGCAGGCCGGCGCGCGCGAAGACGCGCCCGATCCGGTCGCCGACCAGGCAGGCGTAGGGCGATGGCTTGAGGACGACGCCGTTGCCGGCCATCAGCGCGACAGCGACGTCTCCCAGCGGCGTGGCGAACGGCTCCGCCGCCGGCCCCAGCACGCCGACGACGCCGAGCGGCTCGTAGCTCCAGCGGCCGCGCTTCACGGGGTGCAGCGCGCGCGAGAAGCTGATCCGCTCGCCGCTGAGGATCTTCGGCCCGTGCTCGGCCAGCCATTGCAGCGTCTCGATGGCCGGCACGAGCTCCATCAGCTCGGCCTCGGCGCGCGGGCGGCCCTGCTCGCGGCACAGCAGATCGGTCAGCTCGTCGGCCTCGTCGATGACGGCCTGGGCGGCGCGCTGCATGTAGCGCGCGCGGTCGGCGATCCGCAGCGAGCGCCACAGCCGCTGGGCGCTCGCGGCGCCGCGCACGGCTGCGGCCACCTCCTTGGGCGGCGTGACCTGGACGGAGCCGAGGACCACTCCGGTTGCCGGGCTGAGCGATTCCAGGCGGGCGGGCACGGGTTCGTCCACCCGGCCGAGCCTACGCGACGTGCCGCGACTCCGTGCGCTCGGCGAGCGCCGCGCGAACGAGCTCGGTCACGCCCGCTGCAGCCGACTCGTCGGACACGACGAGCGAGCTCGTGCCGTCGCGGTCCACGTGGCCGTAGGCGACGAGCAGCTCGGCGGTGCCGGTCAGGACCGTCGCGCACACGGAGACGCAGGCGCGGGGGTCGAACCGCAGGATGCGGGCCATGCGCAGCGCGTCCAGCGGCGCCCCGAGCCGATCGTGCAGCGCGACGAGGCCGGCGCGATCGCCCGCCTGGGGGAGCCGTAGACGGACCCGGGTGCCGTCCGGGAGCGGGTGGGTGCGGGTGAGCAGCACGTCATCGAGGGTTGCACACGAACTCCGAACCCCTGGAAAAAGCCCCTATCTGTGACGAGCGTCACGGATCCGCTGCAAGCGATCTCGCAGATCGGGCTCGGTCGCGTCGAGCTCGACGAAGCGCTCGCCGGCCACGGAATCCGGCAGCAGCTCCTGCGGGGACACCTTCTCCGGCCGGTCGTGCGGGTAGTCGTAGCCCTGCCCGCGCCCGAGCGACACCGCGCCGGGATACGCCGCGCTGCGCAGCGCATCCGGCGGCAGCTGGGCCCCGTGGTCGCGCACGTGGCGCCGGGCAGCCCCGAGCGCTCGCAGCGCAGAGTTGGATTTCGGTGCGAGCGCGAGGTACATCGCGCACTGGGCGAGCGCGTAGCTGCACTCGGGCGCGCCGACGTGTTCCACCGCCTGTGCCGTCGCGATGGCGAGCGGCAGCGCGTGCGGGTCGGCGTTGCCGATGTCCTCCGAGGCCAGCACGATCATGCGCCGGGCGAGGTAGCGCGGGTCCTCGCCGCCCTCGAGCATCACAACGAGGTAGTAGATCGCCGCGTCGGGATCCGATCCGCGCATCGACTTGATGAGCGCGGAGATGTAGTCGTAGTGCTGATCGCCGGCCTTGTCGTAGCGCACCGCGCGCCGGCGCAGCGCGTCCTCGGCGACGTCCATCGTGATCTCGCCGTCGACGGTGTCGCAGGCGACCTCGAGCGCGGCCAGCGCGGCGCGCGCGTCGCCGCCCGTCCGCGAGGCCAGGAAGTCGAGCACCTCGTCGGAGATCGCGTGGTCGCCGCACTCGCCACGGTCGATCGCGCGGCGCAGCAGCACCTCGACGTCGGCCGGCGCGAGCGACTGCAGCTCGATGACCTGCGCGCGGCTGAGCAGCGCGGAGTTGACCTCGAAGTACGGGTTCTCCGTCGTCGCCCCGATCAGCGTGACAAGGCCGTCCTCGACGGCAGGCAGGAGCGCGTCCTGCTGGGCCTTGTTGAAGCGGTGGATCTCGTCGAGGAAGAAGATCGTCGGGCGCCCTGCCGCGGCGCGCTCGGTGCGCGGTCGATCACGCCGCGACCTCCGCCTTGCCGGCCTTGACCGCGCTGAGCTCCTCGACGCCGGATCCGCCGAGCCGAGCAGGTCCGGGCGAGCGTCGTCTTGCCCGTGCCCGGGCGGCCCCAGAAGACCATCGAGAACGGGTGCCCGTGCTCGATCGCGGTGCGCAGCGCGCTGCCCTCGCCGAGCACGTGCTCCTGGCCGACGAGCTCGTCGAGCGTGCGCGGGCGCATGCGGGCGGCCAGCGGGGCATCCGGCGCCGACCGCGTGGACATCGTGCTCCGCGTCCTCATCGGCCGGAAACAACTGATCGGCCATCGACCGTCAGTATCCCCGCCGTGGAGCTGGTCCTGTTCGCCGTGTGGTGCTTCCTGGTCGCGCTCGCGGGCGGCCTCGTGGGCCTCGTGCTCGGCAACCTGCGCCTGCCGGCGACGCTGCTCGTCGCGTCGAACGCCGCCGCCGGCACCGGAGCGCGAACCTGGTCGCGAGCGCCGTCGCGGCGGCCACCGCGTCGGTCGCGCACATCCGCGCGCGGCGCGTCGACTGGCAGCTGTTCGCCTGGATGGCGCCCCCGTCGATCGCGGGCGGACTGCTCGGCGGCTACGTGTCCGGCCTGCTGCCCAGGCGCGCGCTGCTCGCGGTCATCTCGGTCGTCCTGTTCCACGCCGCGTTCGAGCTCTTCGTCCGTCCGCCCGCTC
>CAWCEB010000084.1:0-3163 GCA_963794105.1 uncultured Actinomycetes bacterium
GATCGCTGGGCGACGGCTCGGCCGTCAGTGGATTCCCGTTCCTCGTCGTCGACCGCTCGAAGGTCGCGTCGATCGACGCGGACTCAGAGGAGGTCACGTTCAAGGCGGACGCCGGCGCCCTGATGCAGGGCAAGATCGTCGACACCCCGCGATCGGCGACATCGACGGCGACGGCAAGCCGGAGATCGTGGTCGGCACCAACGAGGAGTACGACGCCGACAAGGACGGCGGCCTGAACGCCGGCGCGATCAACGCGACGTCGCTCGCGGCGATCGGCCAGGCGGGCGTCCTGAGCTACGCGAACTCGCGGGTCTACGCGTTCAACGCCGACGGCGGGCTGATCTCCGGCTGGCCCGCGAAGGTCGGGATCATCAACGCAGAGCTGCTGCCGGACGTGGGTGAGGGCATCACCGGCAGCCCCGTCCTGGCGAAGCTCACCTGCCCCTCGGGCGGCGCGGGCGTGAAGGTCGGCGTCATCCCGGATGCTGGGCCCGGCTACGTCTTCAACGCGGACGGCTCGTCGTGCTACGGGCAGTCGGACGGGCACGACAACGCCCTGGCGACCGACGTCTCGGCAGGCGCTGGGCAGGTCGACCATCCGGTCTTCCCCGCCGTCGGCCTTCCGGCGTTCGGTGACCTCGGCGGGCTGCAGCCGACGTTCGTCGCGCCGGTTGCGGGCCTGCTGCGTGCGCTGGACCTCGTCGTCCCCGACTACCAGGTGGGCGGCCAGGACTTCACGGCGGCGTGGGACGCCTCGACGGGCCAGATGCGGCCGGGCTTCCCGGCGCAGGAGAACGACCTGGCGTTCCTGACCGGGCCGAGCGTCGGCGACATCGACGGCGTGCCGGGAAGAGGAGATCGTCGCGGGCACGGCGTCGCTCGATCTGCAGGCGTTCAACGCGCTCGGCCAGCCGGCGAGCAGCGCGTGGCCGAAGCTGACCGGCGACTGGACGGTGGCGACGCCGCTGCTGGGTTCGTTCGGCGACGGCACGCACAAGACGGTTGTCAACCTGACGCGGCTCGGCGGCGTGTTCGTCTACGACACAGCGGCCCCGGCCTGCTCGCCCTCGTCGTCACCGCGCTTCCACCACGACGCGGCGAACTCGGGCGACTACGCCCGCGATGCGGTGCCGCCGGGCAAGCCGGCTGACCCGAAGCTCGCGGCAACGCTGCTCACGATGACGGCTCCGGGAGACGATCTGCTGTGCGGCACCGCCGACCACTACGAGGTGCTCGACCAGGACGGCTGGACGCGCTCGCCCGCGACCCCCGTTGCGGCGGGCACGCGACAGGCGATCCCCGTCCCGGCCGGCGGCAAGCGCGTCTCGGTCCGGGCGGTCGACGAGCAGGGCAACGCCGGGCGGCCGCTGGTCGTCAGCCGCTGAGCAGGAACTCGAGCAGGGCCTTCTGGGCGTGGCGGCGGTTCTCCGCCTGGTCCCAGATGGCCTGCCGAGCGCCGTACAGCACCGACTCGGTGATCTCCTCGCCGGGATGGGCCGGGAGGCAGTGCAGCGCGATCGCGCCGTCGGCGGCGCGATCGAGCAGCGCGTCGTCGATGCGGTAGGGAGCCAGCGCTGCGCGGCGCTCGTCCGCGGTCTCCTCGTCGCCCATCGAGACCCACACGTCCGTATAGACGGCGTGCGCGCCGGCGACCGCCTCGGCCGGGTCGTTCGTGAGCTGCGCGTCGGCGACGGGCTCAAGCTCATACCCGGGCGGCGAGGCCACGGCGACCTGCACGCCCGCCTTCGCGCCGAGGATCGCCAGCGAACGCGCGACGTTGTTGCCGTCGCCGACGTAGGCGAGCTTCAGACCGTCGAGCCGGCCGAAACGCTCCTGCAGGGTCTGCAGGTCGGCCAGCGCCTGGCAGGGATGGTGGCCCGCGGTGAGCATGTTCACGACGGGAACGCTCGCGTGGGCGGAGAGCTCCTGGACGTCCGCGTCAGGGCCGGTGCGGATCCCGATCGCGGCGACATGGCGGCTCAGGACAAGCGCCGTGTCGCGGATCGACTCGCCGCGGCTGAGCTGCAGCTCGCCCGAGCGCAGGACGAGCGGATGACCGCCGAGCTCGGCGACGCCGGTCTCGAACGACACGCGCGTGCGTGTCGACGGCTTCTCGAAGATGAGCGCGACCGAGCGCCCGGCCAGCACCTGCGACGCAAGCGGATCTGCCTTCAGCTCGCCCGCACGCGTCACGATGCGCGTGACATCGTCGGGGCTGAGCTCCTCACCGGTGAGCAGGTGGCGCGTCAAGACGGGAAGGATAAGGACCTGTGCTCGTCGTCAGCTGGAACCTCTACCACGGCCGCGCGGTCCCGCCCGCGGGCCACGACCTGTACCCGGCCTTCGCTGCGTCGCTGTCCGCCTGGTCCTGGGACCTGGCGCTGCTGCAGGAGTGCCCGCCGTGGTGGCCGGCCCTGCTGGCCACCGATTGCGATGCCCACGAGGCCCATGCGCTGACGTCGCGCAACCTGTTCCTGCCGGCGCGCAAGCTGCTCGCCCGGCGCTGGCCCGACGTCATCAAGTCAAACGGCGGCGGCTGCAACGCGATCCTGATCCGCGGGGACACAGAGCCCGGCGACCATCGCTTCGCGGTGCTGCGGACGCGCCCCGAGCGCCGCGTGGTGCACGGCATCCGCCTCGGCGACACCTGGATCGCCAATGTCCACGCCCAGGTCTGGTCGGAGGAGCGCGCCCAGCTCGACGCCGCCACCGCGACCGCGCACGTGTTCGCGTGGGCGGGCGACGCGCCGGTCGTCCTCGGAGGAGACTTCAACACGCGCGCCCCGCACCCGCCCGGGCTGACCGACCTCGGCGGCCACAAGGTCGATCGGGTCCTGGCGCGGGGATGGACCGCCGCATCGGCTGTGAAAACACTGGAGCATGGTCAGTTGAGCGACCACGCCCCCATCGTCATCGAGCTCCGACGGGAAGGATCGACGCCATGAAGTCGTCACCAGTAGACATGAAGCGCATCGGACTCCTCGTGCTGGCCGCGACGGCGCTGGCCGCTGCGGGGTGCGGCAGCTCCAACAACTCCTCGTCCTCGTCGTCATCCCCGTCCACGAGCTCGCCTGCGCCTGCGACGAGCACGGCGTCAGGTGGTGGCGGCGGCACCGTCACGATCGACATGAAGAACATCGCCTTCAACCCGTCGTCGGCGACG
>CAWCEB010000085.1:0-4906 GCA_963794105.1 uncultured Actinomycetes bacterium
GTCCCTCTGCCTGCCGACGATCTCGTGCGCGCTCGTGGACCGCGCGACCATGGCGCAATGATCCTACGAGTGAGACTTGAGGGCCAGAGCTCCGGTTCTCACGCGGCGGTCCCTGGACCGAGGTCGTCCGGCCCTGGGGTCTGGCGCAATGGCAGCGGACGCACCACGCGACCGTCGAGATCGCAGAGCGACACCACGACGCGCCCGGTCACCGCGTCGGTGTCGAATCGCACCTCGCGACCGCGGGCACGCAATTCGTGCCAGAGCTGCGAGGCAGCCTCCACCTCGTCCCACACCTGATCCGGGATCTCCGGCACGTCGACGCTGGCTTCGCGGCGGCTCGCGATGTCCACCACCTCGGCAAAGCTCCCATCCTGGGGCGGCGGCTGGGCAGGCTTCGCGGTACGAGCCGCGTTCTCCGCGATCGGCCTGCTTCCGAATGGCAAGACGTTGAAGCTCATGACCCCTCGCTCGATGTCATCGGGCGAACGGCGCGCGTCTTGAGCGCTGCAGCCCAGCTGACGGACGGACGTCCGGCATCCGGGAGCCATCCCCGCTTCTAGGGAGGCCCCGCTCGACACATGGACGAGACGACAGAAAACTGGGGTGTAGCCACGTGCCCCGATGACCGATAGCCCCTGCGTCCCCCACACCGACCCTCCAAGGAAGCAGTGCGACATGACCCCCGCCCCTCCGTCGTCCCGCCGCGCCACAAATGACGAGACCTTGGCGCTCTGGCACGAGTATCGCCGTACGAACGACCGCGCGGCACGAGACCGCCTCGTCCTGACCTTCGCCCCGCTGGTCAAATACATCGTCTACAAGAAGGTCCGCGAGATTCCCGCTCGTTGCGAGGTGGACGACTTCATCTCGTGCGGCCTCGAAGCCCTCATGCAGTCGATCGATCGGTTCGATCCAGTCAAGGGCGCGACGCTGCAGCAGTACGTATGGACCCGCATCCATGGCGCCGTGCTCGATGAGCTCCGGAGCACCGACTGGGCGCCGCGATCGGTGCGCCGGTGGGAACGCGACATCTCACGTGCTTCCGAGGCGTTCACAGCGCTACATGGCCGCCGGCCCACCTCGGAGGAGCTGTCCGACGCGCTCGGCGTCAAGCCGGACGAGCTGCTCCGGCGCCGCGACGAGGTCGCACGATCCGACCTGACGTCGCTGAACACGCTGGTCATGGGCGACGACGAGACGACAATCGAGCGCATCGACACCATCGCGAGCACCGACGAGCGCGTTGACCCAGCGCACGCGGCGGCGACCACGGAGGCCAAGGAGAAGTTCCGCGCCGCGTTCGCCGCGCTGCCTCAACGTGAGCGGCAGATCGCCGTGCTGCTCTACGTCAAGAACCTGACGCTCGTCGAGGTCGGCGAGGTGCTCGGTGTCTCCGAGTCGCGGATCTGCCAGATCCACGGCGAGATGAAGAAGAAGCTGCGCAAGGCGCTCGAGGCCGACGCAGACGTTCTTCGCCTCGTCGCGTAGCTCGCGCCCACCCCGCGCTAGCATCAGCGGGGTGGCAGGTGTCCAGCAGAGCGCTCGCGTTCCCGAGGACTTCGAGCTCCAGCTCGAACAGCATCGGCGTGCGCTGACCGGCTACTGCTACCGCATGCTCGGCTCGACGTTCGAGGCCGAGGACGCGGTGCAGGAGGCGATGCTGCGGGCCTGGCGCAACATCGATCGCTTCGAGGGGCGCTCGGCGTTCAAGTCGTGGCTGTACAAGATCGCGACGAACGTCTGCCTCGACATGCTGGACGGGCGCAAGCGGCGCGCGCGGCCGATGGACCTCAGCGAGGTCCACACGCCGGAGAGCCCGCTGACGACGATGCCCGAGGCGACGTGGCTCGAGCCGATCCCCGATGCGCACGTGCTGCCGGAGACCTCCGATCCCGCCGAGCTGGCGCAGGAGCGCGAGACGCTGCGGCTGGCGTTCGTCAACGCGCTGCAGCACCTGCCGGCGCGCCAGCGTTCGGTGCTGATCCTGCGCGAGGTGCTGCGCTGGAGCGCGGCGGAGACCGCGGAGCTGCTCGACACGAGCGTGCCGTCGGTGAACAGTGCGCTGCAGCGCGCGCGTGCGTCGCTGGACGACACGGGCGTGCAGCTCGCCGAGACCTCGTCGGACCTCGACGAGGAGAAGCAGGCGCTGCTCGACCGCTACGTCGCCGCGTTCGAGGCCTACGACATGGATTCGCTGATCTCGCTGCTGCACGAGGACGCGACGATGTCGATGCCGCCGTACGCGCTGTGGCTGCGCGGCCATGAGCACATCCGGACGTGGTTCCTCACCGCCGGCGCGCCGTGCCGTGGCTCGCGGCTGGTCCTCACGACGGCGAACGGCGCCCCCGCCTACGGCCAGTACCGGCGCAATGCCGACGGCAGCGGCTACCACCCGTGGGGACTCGGCGTCCTCGAGATCTCAGGTGGGCAGATCGTCGGGATCAACACGTTCCTGGACGTCGAGAAGCTGTTCCCGCACTTCGGCCTACCCGCCGTTCCGCCCGACGCCTAGCGCGTCGCTGAGCCCGCAGAACTCGACCAGGTCGCGCAGCTCGGGCGACGCGCGGCGAACCTTCAGGGGGCAGCCGAGCCGCCGCGCGACCAGCGCCAGCCGCGCCAACGCGTCCACGGCGGCCGCCTCCGCGGCGAGGGCGCTGACGTCGCACGCGATCGCGTCGATCTCCTCGCCGCCCGCCAGCGCATGCAGCCGCTCACATGCCGCCTTCACGTCGGCGCGCGTGACAGCGCGCAGGGCCATCAGCCCTGTGGCCGGCTCGGGAATTGGGGTTGCGGGCAGCGCGGGTCCTTTCGCTCCTGCCCCTTTGACGCTGGCGGAGCCTGAAACTCATCGCCGGGGCTCAAGTAGGCCTTCGGGCGTCCGACCAAGTGGTCGTTATGCCACTTACCTTGAACTCGAGCCGCTTCGGAACCGTTGAGATCCCCGCCGATGCCGTCATCGAATTCCCACACGGCCTGATCGGCGTGCCAGGGAACCGATACGTCATGCTTGCTCGCGGCCATACCCTTTCGTTCACCTGGCTCCAGAGCGTGGACGACCCTGCTTTCGCCCTCCCGATCGCGGACCCGCATCGGTTCTTCGACACCTACGAGATCGAGTTGTCGGCGCAAGAGAGCGAACGGATCGGTGTCCTCTTCGCCGCGGGACTCGGCCGTCTACGTCACGGTCCGCCTCGACGGCGCCCTCAAGGAGTTCGCCGCAAATCTGCGCGCCCCACTCCTTGTGTCAGGGGGCCGCGGGTATCAGGTCATCAACCAGTCTCCGCGGGCCCCGCTTCGGGCACCGCTGTTCGCCGAAACGCCTGCTGTCGATAGGGCCGCGTAAACCGCCCAAAGGGGTACGCTCGCTCCTTCGATCCAGGTTCTTCCAAGGAAGGAACGCGCTGTGCTCATCATCACCCGGCGCCCGGGCGAGAAGATCATGCTTGGCGACGACATCGTCGTCGAGGTGATCGAAGTGAGCGGGTCCAGTGTTCGCGTTGGCATCGCCGCTCCCAAATCGGTCCCGGTGTATCGCGAGGAGATCTGGCGCTCGGTCAAGGAAGAGAACGCGGCAGCAGCTGCCGTGGACCCTGAGCAGCTTCCTCCGACGTCGGGCTAGGCCGCGGTCCACAGCTCCCCGAACCCGCCAACCCGCTTCGGGCGCGCGCGCCACTGACCGGCCAGCTGCCACAGCTCGGCTGCTGCTTTGACGGCCTGGCATGCCGGGTACGTGCTCTCGGGTGGGCGCTCACGCCAGATCCGAGGGTCGACCGCCATCCCGCTCCAGGTGGCGGCCTCCAGCGACGCGTCCAGTCACGTAGGTGATCTGGGCGTCCTCGCCGAATTCCATCTGCAGCCGGCGCAACGCCGGCTCGGCTGCCCATGACCACGGGCAGGCAGGATCGGTGTAGTACGTGAGACGAACCATGAACCCGGCGCGCACAATAGGAGGACCGTGAGCTCACACGTGGGCACGCTCCTCTCCGGCCGTTACCGGCTCGACGCACAGGTCGGGCACGGCGGCATGTCCACGGTCTACCGCGCCTTCGACACCGTCCTCGAGCGCCAGGTCGCGATCAAGCTGATGCATCGCGAGATGAGCTCGGACTCCGATCAGCTCGAGCGCTTCCGGCGCGAGGCGCGCGCTGTCGCCCAGCTCAACCACCCGCACATCGTCGGCGTGATCGACGCCGGCGAGGACGACCAGACGCCGTACATCGTGTTCGAGTACGTCGAGGGCGAGACGCTGAAGGACCGCATCCGCCGGCTCGGGCGGCTGCCGGTCCCCGAGGCCGTCGCCTACGCGATCGAGGTGGCGCGCGCGCTCGGCGCCGCGCACGAGCGCCAGATCGTGCATCGCGACGTCAAGCCCCAGAACGTCCTGATCGACGAGGAGGGCACCGCGAAGGTCACCGACTTCGGCATCGCGCGCACGATGACCGAGGAGGGACTGACGGCCGACGGGCGCGTGCTGGGGACGACCGACTACGTGTCCCCCGAGCAGGCGCTGGGCCACGAGGTCGGCCCGCAGTCGGACCTCTACTCGCTGGGCATCGTGATGTTCGAGATGCTCACGGGCGACGTCCCGTTCAGCGGCGAGAACCAGGTCGCCGTGGCGATGAAGCACGTGCGCGAGGAGCTGCCCGACGTGCAGCTGCGCCGCCCGGAGGTCTCGAGCGCGCTCGCCGCGGTGCTCGACCGCGCGACCGCGAAGGAGCTCGACCGGCGCTACAGCGACGACACCCAGCTGATCGCCGACCTCGAGGACGTGCTGTCGATCGAGACCGCCCGCACGGGCGGCGCCACCGGCGAGGCCACGAGCGTCCTGCGCACGCTGCCCGGCAGCGCACGCCGGCGCCTGCCGCTGCGCTCGCGTGTGAGCACGGGCCGGCTGATCGCGTTC
>CAWCEB010000086.1:0-3373 GCA_963794105.1 uncultured Actinomycetes bacterium
ACCTACCGCGCCCAGCCGGAGCCCTCGACCTTTGCGTTCGCGGTGCGCCACTCAGGCGTCTTCTGGTTCCGCGGTTCGCTGTCAGACGTCACGGCAACGCTGCGCGCCGACAGCGAGGCTCTGGTGCTCGAGGGGTCTGCGAGCGTTGACTCGATCTCCATCGTCCAACCCCCAGAGCTCCGGGCGCATGTGCTCGGGCCGGAGTTCTTCGACGCCGAGCGCCATCCCGAGATCACGTTCCGCTCGACCGCGGTTCACCTCGCCGACGATGGCCGGGCAGAGGTCGACGGCGAGCTCACGATCAGGGGTGTCACGCGCCCGGTCACGGCCAGCGGTCGCTACGCCCCACCGCGACAGGCCGGCTTCGGAGAGGCCTCGGGACTGCAGCTCCAGACGAGCATCGACCGCCGCGACTTCGGGTTCGAGTGGCAGACGCAGCTGCCCGGCGGTGGCGACGCCGTCAGCTGGGACGTGCAGGTGGACATCGATCTGCTGCTCATGCGAGAGGACGCAGATGCCGGGGGGTGACGTCCTGCTCGTCTCGGGTTCGCTGCGGCGCGGGTCGTACAACACCGCCCTGTTGCGTGAGGCGGCGAACGCGCTCCCGGGCGGCGTCGACCACACGTGGCTCGACGGGATCGCCGCGTTGCCGCCCTACAGCGAGGACGACGACGGTGAGCGGGCGCCCGCGGCTGCCGTGCGGCTCCGCCGCACCATCGCCGCGGCCGAGGCGGTCCTGATCGCGACGCCGGAGTACAACGGCTCGATCCCCGGCGTCCTCAAGAACGCAGTCGACTGGGCGTCGCGCCCGTTCCCCGACAACGCCTGGCGCGACAAGCCGGTCGCGGTGATCGGCGCCAGCACGGGGATCTTCGGAGCCATCTGGGGACAGGCGGAGCTGCGCAAATCGCTACGAAGCGCCGGGGCGCGCGTCATCGACGCCGAGCTCGCCCTCGGCACAGCTCACGACGCGTTCCTGCCGTTCGGTGCGTTGCGCGATCCGGCCCTCGCGACCCGCCTGCGCGAGGTGGTGGCCGCACTCGTCGATGCGTCGGATTGGCGTCCCTGGCTACGCGCCGGTTCGTTCGGGTAGGCACCGGCGCAACCAATCGAAAGGCCGGTCAGCGCTCGTGCTCACCATTCTCCTCATCGTTCTGCTGCTCGTTCTCCTCCTCGGAGGGTTCGGGTTCAGCCGGCGCGGACGCCGCGGCGTCTAGCTGCTGTCGCAGCAAGGGCCCGCTCGTCGCGGGCCCTTGCTTCCGGCGCTCGCGGGCGAGGCGAGCTGGGTTACAGCTGTCGCGACGACCAGAGCAGCGCCGCCAGGATCACCGACGTCAAGCCGACGACGAGGCCCGTGATCCACCCCGCGACATCCTGGCTGCCGAGAATCGCGCCGAGGGCCACGGCGATGCCGATGATGCCCCCGGTGGCAACAAGACGCATGAAGCCGCGCTCGACCTTGGTGCGCCGCCGCCTCGTCCGGCACCATGCCCTGAGGCGCCGCGCGTCGACTCGGCGACGTGTCCGGTCGGGACTGGGTCCCAGTGTCCGGCTCGCGGTCTCGGGAGATGCTCATGGTCATTGCATACCCCGCGCGCCGCGCTTCATCCGCCCCGGTGATCACGTGGGGATCGCGCGCGAGCCTAGGGACGAGGTTCTCCGTAGTTCCCACGGAACGTCGAACCTCGAAGTACGGATGCGTTGGGCGGACAGCCAGCGAGAGAGTGGGGGTTCGCGAACCCTCATCCCTGAAGGGGCGTCCCCATGTCGACTCCCACGACGACGACTCCGCGACCAGCGGCGGACCCACGCGAAGGGACAGCGAGCGAGAATCTCACCGCCCGCGCGGCGCGATGGAGCGCGGCGCACCGCAAGGCGGCGGTTCTCGGCTGGCTGGCATTCGTACTTGCAGCGTTCGCGCTGGGGAACGCGGCCGGCACGGTGACGCTGAAGTCGCAGGACCAGGGCAACGGCGAGTCGCGCGCGGCCAACCAGATCCTGGGCCAGCAGTTCCCGCGCGAGCGCGCCGGTGAGCAGGTCCTGATCCAGAGCCGCGGCGCACGCCTTGGCGGCGCCGCCTATCGATCGACCGTCGCTGACTTGGTTGCGCGCCTTTCGCACGTCCGCTCCGTCGCAGATATCAAGTCCCCGTTGAGCGCCGGCAACGGCGGGCTGGTCTCGAAGGACGGCCGTTCGGCGCTGTTGACCTTCCAGGTCACCGGCGATCCCGATACCGCCCAGGACCGCGTCGGTTCTGCGCTGGCTGCAACGGCCGCGGTGCAGGCGGCCCATCCACAGTTCACGCTCGGCGAGATCGGCGACGCCAGCATCAACAAGGCGGTCAACACGCCGCCTCGGCGACGATTTCCAGAAAGCGGAGATCACGTCGCTGCCGGTGACGCTGGTGATCCTGGTGCTCGCGTTCGGCGCGCTGGTCGCGGCGGGGATCCCGCTGCTGCTTGGGATCACCGCGGTCATGGGCGCGCTCGGGCTGACGGCGGCCTTCAGCCACGTCATGCACGTGGACGGGGTGATCAGCTCGGTGATCCTGCTCGTCGGCCTGGCCGTCGGCGTCGATTACTCGCTGTTCTACCTGCGCCGCGAGCGCGAGGAGCGTCGACGTGGGCTGAGCCCGGCCCACGCGCTGCAGACCGCCGCCGCCACCTCGGGACGCGCGGTGCTGGTGTCGGGCCTCACCGTGATCATCGCCATGTCGGGCATGTTCCTGATGGGGTCGGTCACGTTCTCCTCGTTCGCCGTCGGCACCGTGCTGTGTCGTCGCGATCTCGATCGTCGGGTCACTGACGGTGCTTCCGGCTGTGCTGGCCAAGCTCGGCGACAAGGTCGACCGCGGTCGCGTGCCGCTGCTGCAGCGGTTGCGCGCAAAGGACGGCGAATCACGCTTCTGGGCCACGATCGTCGGCGCCGTGATGCGCCGACCGCTGGTCTGGGGTGGCGTCGCAGCCGGGCTGCTGATCGCGCTGGCAAGCCCGGCCTTCACCTTGCACACGACCAATCCCGGCGCACAGGGCCTGCCGCGTGACCTCGCCGTCATGAAGGTCTACGAGCGCGTCCAGAAGGCGTTCCCCGGCGGACCGCTGCCAGCGCTGGTCGTGGTGAGCGCCCGGGACGTGACCGCTGGGCCGGTTGCGGCCGGCATCCGCAGCCTCGAACGCGCGGCGGTGGCCAGCGGTCAGATGCAGCAGCCGATCACGGTCGACATCAGCACGTCGCACCGTGCGGCCCGCGTCTCGGTCCCTCTGGCCGGCACCGGCACCGACGCAAGATCCGACCGCGCCCTGGACACCCTGCGCCGGCACGTGATCCCGAGCACGCTCGGAGGGCTGCCCGGCGTGCGGGTCAACACGACCGG
>CAWCEB010000087.1:0-5094 GCA_963794105.1 uncultured Actinomycetes bacterium
CGAGCTCGTCGCGCTCGACCAGGCGCGAGAGGCGGTCGCCGGCGGCGAGCACCAGGTCCAGCGCGGGCGCGGCGATGCGCAGCACGGCCTCGATGCGCCCGCGCCAGGCGAGCTGCGTTGGGGTCGGCGGCATGGCGGCGAATCCTACGGCTACGCTGCGTCGCGTGAACGCCTGCCCAGCCTGCGGCGGGCCGATCTCGCCGTGGCTGCGGGCGGGCGGATCTGAGCCTTCCGACCGCACGACCTATGACCTGTGGCGCTGCACGCGCTGCGGGAGGCGCCGTCACCGTCGGGGCCGGCGGCCCCGCCGGATGCCTACGAATCGGGCGCGTACGGCGAGCGTTCGCCACGGCTGGCGCGCGCCGCCGGGCCCGTGCTCGCCCGGTTCGACCGCAACCGGCTGGCGATGCTCGGCCCGCCACGCGGGCGGCTGCTGGACATCGGCGCGGGGCGCGGCCGGTTCGTGGCGGCCGCATCGGCGGCGGGCTGGACCGCGACGGGGATCGAGCCGAGCGAGCGCGGCGTGCAGGCGGCGCGGGCGGCCTACGGCGTGTCGCTCACGCGCGCGCCGCTGGCTGAGGCGTCAGGGACCTACGACGCGGTGACGCTGTGGCACGTGCTGGAGCATGTGGAGGACCCGGAGGCCGCCGTCGCCCATGTCGGGGCGCTCCTGCCCGCGGGCGGGCTGCTGCTCGTCGGCGTGCCGAACCTCGCCTCCGTCCAGGCCCGCGTCGGGCGCGAGCGCTGGTTTCACCTCGACCTCCCGCGCCACCGCACCCACTTCACGCCCGCCGGGATGCGGGCGCTGCTGGAGCGTCACGGCTTCACCGTTGAGCGCGAGGAGCACGCCCTGCTCGAGCACAACCCGTTCGGCCTCTGGCAGTCGCTCGTCAACCGCGTCACCCGGACGCCGTCGTGGTTCTTCAACGCGCTGAAGCGCAACGCGCCCCTGGTGCACCCGGACGCGCTCATCACCGTGGCCCTGCTGCCGCTCGCCCCGCTGTGCCTGCTCGCGGAGCGCGCCTTCGCCCGCAGCCAGCGCGGCGGCACGATCGCGGTCCTCGCCCGCCGGCTCTGATCGGTTCGGGGGTGGGCCCCGAACGTCGCAACTATTACGACGTTGGGGGCCCACACCTGGGTCACGCCAGCGCCGCCGCTGCCGCCGCCACGTCGCCGTCCTCGCGCCGCTGTATCCCGGGCACCAAGCCGGAGATCGCGTCCGCGGCGCGCCCGACGTGCCACGGGGTCGACGGCGAGGTGACGAGGACAACGGGGATCGCCAGCGAGCGCAGTTGCGCCCGGGTGACCGGCCACGACGCCAGCCCGGCGTAGTCGGCGAAGAAGCCCTGATGCGAAGCCTTCGCGCGCTCGAGCACGGCAGCGTCGGCGCGGCCGGCGAGCCACGCCTCGACCGCGGCGTCCGGGCCGCCGGTTGCCATCGAGTCCTGCAGCACGCGGCGCTGCTCGGCGAGCTCCTCGTTGGCGTCACGGACGAACGCGTAGAGCGGTGGGTCGGCGGCGACGACCGCCCGGACGATCGGGCCGTGGCGCACCGCGAGGTCCAGCGCGATCAGCGCGCCGAAGCCGATGCCCGCCACCACCGCCTCGGGCAGGTCGAGCGAGCGCAGGAGCGCCGCGGCGTCCTCGGCCTGCTCCATGACCGTCGTCCCGACGTACGGCTCGGGCGCGCCGGACTCGCCGTAGCCACGGCGGTCGTAGCGAAGCGAGCGCGCACCGGGCACCACGGGCAGCCCCAGCCGGTCCGAGGCGATGTCGTGGATCAGCAGGACGGGCGTGCCGGAGCCGTCGATTTCGTACGCGAGCTCAACGCCCGCTCCCTCGGCGGTGGAAGCCATGTGCCAGCATTGTGCACATGGACTTCGGAGCCTTCTTCAACGACCCGGACTTCCAGCGCCAGATGGCCGAGGCGATGGACTCCCTACAGGGTCAGCAGCGGCTCGCCTGGGCCGACAGCGCGATCCAGCTCGCGGTGAACATGACGGTGGCGGCGATCAACCGCGTCAACATCCAGGGCACCACCGCCGAGCAGGCCGAGCAGATCCGCGCCGTGATGGCCACGGTCTTCCCAGAGGCCGTCACCCTCGTGCGCGAGGCGCGGCAGGGTCTGGGCTAGGCGCCCCCGCCTGGCGGGCCTTCTCTCGCTCCTCATCCGCGCGGCCCGCGCGGATGACCTCCTTGAACGAGCGCAACTTGAAGATGAAGAACACCGCGGCCAGCCCGAGCGCCGAACGACGCAGGCCGCGATCGCGATCTGCTGGCCCACCGAGTAGGCGGCGACCGTCGCGCCGCTCGCGGTCCCGCGAAGACCTTCACCAGCAGCGCCTGCTGGACGCCGGCGCCGCCAGGCGTGAACGGCACGATCGTCGAGACCGCGTTGACGCCGAAGACCAGCAGCACGTTGCGGACCGACCCGCCGATGTGGAACGCCTCGAGCAGGAACCAGAAGCCGATGAAGCGGCAGATCCAGCCGAGCCCCTGCACCGCGTAGACCTCGCGGAAGTAGCGGCGCCGGTCGCGCAGGATCGTGAACCCCTGCCGCACGCGCGCCCAGAACGCCTTCACGCGCGCGCACAGCAGCGCGAACGCGACCAGCGCGAGCACGGCGAGCGCCGTGATGAAGAACAGCGCGAACCGCGGATGGTTGGCGAAGAACGACAGGTCGAACGCGTTGAGCTTCGAGAAGTCCGGCGGCTTGGGGAACACGCCCTGCGTGAACGCGAAGATCAGGACGAGGATCCCGACCGACGAGTCGAAGATGGCATCGACGGCGAGCCCGGCGCCGATCGCCGGGTAGCTCGAGTTCGGGACCGTGCGTCTTGATCAGGAACAGCTTGATGATGTCGCCGCCCGCGCCGGGACGACGCGTTGAACCCGACGCCGGCGACGTAGGCGCCCCAGATCCGCCGCCACTGGAAGCGCTCGGCGGGATACGCCGCGCGCAGGACGTTGAACGTCGCGCGCGACGCGGAACGTCAGGTTGAGCACGTGGAACGCGACGCCGAGCGCCAGCGCGCCCCAGCCGATGTCCGCGAGGCTCGAGAAGAACTTGCCGACCGCGTCGAAGAAGGAGGTCAGGGAGCTGTCGGCGACCACGACGTGCTCAGGCTAGTCGGGCGAGCACACGGGGATCCGCCAGCGTGTCCGCCACGAGGTCGGCCTCGTCGAGCACGACGCCGTCCAGCGACGGGACGCCGATGCACGAACGCCCCCGCCGCGCGCGCGGCCGCCACACCGGTCGGGGAGTCCTCCAGCGCCACGCAGTCCGCCGGATCGGCGCCCAGGGCCCGAGCGAGCGCGACGTAGACGTCCGGCGCCGGCTTGGGGTGTCCGACGTCGCCCGCGCTCAGGACGCAGCCGAACCGCTCGCGCAGTCCTGCAGCCTCGAGCGTGCGCTCCACGAACGAGCGCGGCGAGTTGGACGCGACGCCCACCGGCACCCCGTCGAGGCGGTCGAGCAGCTCGGCGCGCGCCCGGCATCGGCTCGACGCCCTTCAGCGCCTCCTCCATGACCATCTCGTGGAGCTCCGCCATCAGCGCCGCGCCCTCGCCGGGGCGGCCGAGCTGGCGCGAGATCGTGGCCTCCGCCCGCGCGCCCGACGTGCCGATCAGCTCGCGCTTGTGATCGATCGTGAACGTCAGGCCGAAGCGCTCGAACAGCGCGGCCTCCGCGCGCGTCCACAACACCTCCGTGTCGAGGAGCAGTCCGTCGTTGTCGAACAGCACCGCGGCGGGAGCCATCAGGCCGGTTCCCGCCACATCAGCCAGACCGTCGGGCCGTCGCCCGGCATGCGGACCTCCTCGGTCACGCGGAACCCGAAGCGCGCGTAGAAGCCGACGTTGCTCTCCTTCGAGGACTCCAGATATGCCGGCAGGCCCTCGCGATCGCAGAGCTCCAGACCGGGCCCCAGCACCGCGGTCCCGACGCCCCGGCCCTGCGCCGACGGGTCCGTGCCGAGCACCGCGAGGTACAGGTGCGGCTCCGCCGGGTGGCGCTTCTCCACGCGCTCGACGCCGCGCGTCGCGGCCGGCAGGTGCGACGCAAGCGCCGGCACCAGCGCGACGAACAGCCGCAGCGCCTGCCAGTTCGACTCGCGCCACTGGCCCGGGAGCGCCCAGACCGCCGCGCCGGTGCACGGACCCACCGCCTCCGGCGGCGTGTGCCCCCCGGCGACATACACCTGCTCCTGCCCCAGCAGCCGGTGCAGCTGCCAGGCGAAGAAGCGCCTCGCGTACTTCGGGCGGCGGCTCTCGTTGGGCATGAACCACGCCGTGACGGGATCGTTGTGGAAGGCGCGCGCGAGCATCGCCGCGAGCTGCGGCACCTCGTCGCCGCGCGCGGGACGGACCTCCATGCCAGGATGGTCCCATGCCTCAGGGAGCGAACGTCATCCGCATCGACGACATCGAATCGCTCGCCGTGCTCCGCGGCGAACTGCAGTGGCACCCGCTTCGCCACACCCTCGGGATCCGGGCATTCGGCATGAACGCGTACACCGCCGCGAAGGCCGGTGACCTCGTCGTCGAGGAGCACGACGAGGGGTCCCTGGGCCATGAGGAGGTGTACGTCGTGCTGAGCGGCCGGGCGACGTTCACGCTCGACGGTGAGGAGTTCGACGCGCCCCCTGGGACGGTCGTGCACCTCGCCGACCCGAAGGTGCGCCGCGTGGCACGCGCGGCCGAGGACGGCACGCGCGTCCTGGCGGTCGGCGGCCCGGTGGGCCAGGCGTACGAGCCGTCGCCCTGGGAGCCGGCGTTCCGCGCCGAGGCGATCGCGCGCGCCGGCGACCCCCAGCGTGCCGTTGCGGTCGTGCGCGAGGCGCTCGACGAGCACCCCGACAACGCGAGCGTGCTCTACAACCTCGCCTGCTTCGAGGCGCTCGCGGGCGGCCACGACGACGACGCGATCGCCCACCTCACCCGGGCGATCGAGCTTCGCCCCGAGACGCGCGAGTGGGCGGCGACGGACAAGGACCTCGAGTCGCTGCGCGAGCGCCCGGACTTCCCCGCCGCGTAACGCCCGCCGCCATCCGGCGGACCACCGGGCATGCGCCGCGTCCTGTTCGCCCTCATCGT
>CAWCEB010000088.1:0-8582 GCA_963794105.1 uncultured Actinomycetes bacterium
CGGCGCGCCCCGAAGTACGCGGCGGGCAGCGCGCGGCGCCCCGCGGTGCCGCAGACGACCGCGCGGCCCTCGCTCGCGAGCCGCGCGATCTCGCTCTCGCCGACAACGCGGAACGGCACGCCGGGGTCGTCCACCGCCTGCGTGGCGTGGTGCGATCGCCCGCCGAACAGCAGCAGCTCGATGCCGATGCGTTCGTGCAGTGCCCCGAACGCGCCGACGCGATCGGGCGCCACGTAGTTCGTCACGAACAGGACGGGCTTGGTCACCGCAGCGCGTCCTGGTAGGCCGCCACGGTGGCCCGGCCGCAGGACTCCCACGTGAAGTGCTCGGCGACGGTCCGCTGCGCGCGCTCGCCGAGGGCGGCGAGGTAGGCGGGCTCGGACAGGATCGCCTCGAGCTCGGCGGCGAGCAGCTCGACGTCGCCGGGCGGGACGAGCCGGATGCCCTCGCCGCAGCGGGCGATCTCCTCCGGCCCGGGCTCGCCGCGGCAGCCGATCGCCGGCACCCGCGCGGCCATCGCCTCGATGTAGGCGACGCCGAAGGCCTCGTCGGTGCTCGGCAGCGCCATGACCGCGCAGGCGCGCGCACGCTCCAGCGCCTGCTCGTGCGGCAGCTGCCCGGTGAACTCGACGTCGACCGCAAGCTCGGCGGCGAGCCGCTCGAGCTGCTCGCGTTCCGGTCCGTCGCCGATGACCAGGTAGCGCAGCGGCAGACGGTCGCGCAGGGTCCACAGCGCGCGGATGACGTCGGCGTGGCGCTTGCGCCCGACGAGGTGCCCGATCGTCACGACCGTGTGCGGGTCGCGGCGCGGGAGGTGCTCCGGCACGTCGGCGCCCAGGTGCACCACCCGCACCTCGCGCGCGCCGAGGTCACGAGCGCGCTGGCCGACGCCGCCGCTGTTGGCCAGCACGAGCCGCGCGGACTCGAACACGGGGCGAACGCTCTGCTCGCCGTGGCGCAGCGCGGTGAAGAAGACGTCGCCGCCGTGGACGGAGACCACGAGCGGCTTGGAGATCCTGGCGCGGCGCACGGCGTCGCCCGCGGGAACCGCGTTGTGCGCGTGGATGACGTCGAAGGTCCGACGGCGGGCATGCAGGTACGCCGCCAGCGAGGGCGCTGCCCATGCGCCCCAGCGCCCGTAGCTGCCGCGCCGCGGCGGCGACACGAAGGGGACGTAGTCGACCGTGACGCCGTCGAGCTGGGTGCGGGGCGGCTGGCGCAGGTAGCGCCCCAGTGCGCCGGGGTTGGCCTTCGGCGGGATCGGCCGGTAGAGCACGGCCACCCGGACGTCGGCTCCCGCCGCGCGCGCGGCGACGGCCTGCCGGTGGGCCCAGATACCGAGCACCGGGTCGTGCGCGCGCGGATAGAACTCGGCGACGACGAGGGCTTTCAATGGTGCGTCCTCAGCGTGCGGATCTCGTCGCGGCGCACGTAGGGCCGGCCGTCGAGGAACTGCGTCGCCTCCGCGATCGCCGCGTCGCGCGGGTACGTCTCCGCGGCTGGGTTCAGGTGCAGGATCGGCGTCGCGTCGACGACACCGATGCGCCAGCCGTGCTGTGCCGCCAGCGCGGCCCAGTGCACATCCAGCCCCCAGCCCATCTGCAGGTCCGGGAACGGGACGAGGACGCCGAACGTGTCGCGGTGAAACGCGGTCAGCGGGCCGATCTCGACGAAGTTCGTCTCGCGCACCGCGGCGCCGAACCTGCGCCGGGTGATCCGCCAGCCGGTGTGCGAGTGCAGGCGGTGGGCGGGCTGGCAGAGCTTCAGCTGCGCCTGCTCGGCGGCGGCGATGAACCGATCCAGGAACCGTCGCGGCAGGACGACGTCGTCGTCGCAGACGATCAGCCAGTTGAACTCGTCCCACCGACCCCCCTCGCGCCCAGCAGCGCGTTGAGGTTCGCGAACTTCCCGGCGCCCGGCGCCCCCGCCGTCTCCCGGATCACGACCTGGTGGCGCGAGCGCTCGAGCTCGGCGCGCGCGGCCGCCCACGTCTGGGCCCGCTCGGGCCGCGCGACCGCGAGCACGAGGACGCGCCGCGGCGGTCCGTCGGCCCCGTCGAACTTCCGCGCGCGCCGCGCCTGCAACACGTCGCTCACCCGGTCGGCGATCCGCCGCAGTTCTCCGCGCCGCCCGGCGACATGCCCGGACTCGCCCGACAGGAAGTCCGGACTCAGGGGACTGTCCCCTGAGTCCGGGGCCCGCAGCCGCCCGAGGCTGTGCGCGGCCATGACCGGCCCGTTCGAGCAGCGGTGCAGCGGGCCATGGAGCGCGGTGCGCGCCAGCAGCGCAGCTCCGCGCCCAGGCTCGGCGCGCGGCCCTTGAAGACGTCGTAGCGCCGGCTCGCCTGGCCCGCGCGCGTAGGCCGCTCGAGCGAGCGCCCGCACGGTCGCGTCGGATCCGGTGCGCACGTGGTCCAGCTCGGCGTCCGGCACCCACAGCACGCGCCCGCCCGCGGCGCGCACGCGGTCCTGCCACTCCTGTTCGTCGCCGTAGAGCGCGCGCCCCGCGTCGAACGGCCCGGCGCGCTCGACCCACGCGCGCCGCACGCCCAGGTTCGCGCCCCAGCCGACGCCGCGGTCGGACTCCAGGAACGTGATCGGCGCGCCCTCGCGCCCGCACTGGCGGTAGCGCGGGTTGTCGATCCGCGCGTGGATCGCGCCTGCCAGCACTGCGACGTCCGCATCCGCGGAGCGCGCCGCCGCCAGCAGCGCGGCGAGCCAGCCCGGGCGCACCTCGACGTCGTCGTCGACGAAGAACAGCCAGTCGGCGTCCGTCGCCGTGATCGCCGTGTTGCGCGCCGCGTTGAGCCCGAGCGAGCGCTCGTGGGCCACGTAGCGCGCCCCCGCCTGCTCGGCCGCCGCGTGCGTCTGCGCGTCCGGCCCGTCGTCGACCACCAGCACGTCGACGCCCTCGGCGCGCGCCTGCTCGGCGATAGACGCGAGCGCGCGCGCGAGGTAGCCCGCCCTCTCACGGGTGGGAACGATAATCGAGGCCGTCAACGCCATAACCGCCGCGGAGTCTAGGTTTGGCGCGTCGATGACTGATTCCGCGACCCCCGCGCCCGTCTGCCCGCGTCTCGCGGCGCCAGTCACCGCGATCCACGGCCATCCGAGCACGGCGGCCACGAAATCAGCCATCGGTTGATCCTCTTTCTCCACAACCGCTACCGCACGACTGGGGGCGAGGAGCGCGCCGTCGCCGAGCTGATGACGCTGGTCCGGGAAGAGCTCGGCGAGGAGGCCGAGCTGCTCGAGCGGGACTCCGCCCACGTCGGTCGCGCGCGGGCCGCCCAAGGGCTGCTGCGCGGCGGGCTCGATCCCGATGATGTCGCCGCGGCCGTGCGGCGCACCGGCGCGCGCATCGTCCACGCGCACAATCTGAACCCATCGTTCGGCCCGCGCGCGCTCGCCGCCGCACGCGAGGCGGGCGCCCGCGTCGTCCTGCACCTGCACAACTACCGCCTCGTGTGCGCGGTCGGAACGTGCTTCAACCCGCGCGGCGAGGACTGCACGCGCTGCCAGGGCGCGAACACGCTGCCCGGCGTGCGCCTCAACTGCCGCGCGACGAGCCGCGTCGAGGCCCTCACGTACGCCGTTGCGCTCGCCGGCCATCAGCGCGCGGTCGTCCGCAACGCGGACATCGTCGTCGTTCCGAGCCAGGCGGCGGCCGACCGCCTCGCAGCCCTGCGCGCACCCTTCGACGACGCTCACGTCGTCGGTCACGTCGTCCGCGGGTTCGCGCAGCGATCCAACGCCGCCAGCGGCACGTACGCGCTCGTCGCGTCGCGGCTCGCGCCGGAGAAGGGGATCGAGACCGCGATCGACGCCTGCCGGATCGCCGGGGTCGAGCTCGTCGTCGCCGGCGACGGCCCGCATCCGCTGCCGCGCGACGGCGCGCGCTTCGTCGGCCGGGTCGACGACGCCGAGCTCGCGCGCCTGCGCGCCGGGGCCGCTCTCGCAATCGTCCCCTCGCGCAGCGCCGAGACCTTCGGCCTGGCCGCCGCGGAGGCCATGGCGGCCGGCCTGCCGGTGGTGGCGTCCGACATCGGCGCCCTCTCCGAGCTGGTCGAACCCGATGGTCTCGTGCCGCCCGGCGATCCCGCCGCGCTCGCCCGCGCGATCACGGCCCGCTTCGGCGACGAGCACGCCGGCAACCGCGCCATCGAAGCCGCCCGCGCCAGCGCCTCTCCCCAGGCGGTGGCGCCACGGCTCTCAGCCGCCTACGAGGCGGCCTCAATAACCTGACGCGCCATGCGCACGCTCGTCACCGGCGGAGCCGGGTTCATCGGCAGCAACCTCGTCGATGCCCTCATCGCTCGCGGTGACGAGGTCGTCGTCATCGACGACCTCTCGACTGGCCGCGAGTCGAATCTCGACAGCGCCGGCCGCAACGGCGCCGAGCTGGTGCGCGCCGACATCCGCGAGGCCGCCCGCATCGCCGAGATCGTCGAAGCCGCGAAGCCCGAGACGATCTTCCATCTCGCGGCCCAGATCGACGTGCGCAAGTCCGTGAGCGACCCCGGCTGGGACGCCGGCATCAACGTCGCCGGCACCGCCAACGTGCTCGAGGCGGCACGCAGGGCGGACGTCGCCCGCGTCGTGAACACCAGCACCGGCGGCGCGATCTACGGCGACGTCGACACGATCCCCAGCCCCGAGAGCACGCCGCCTGCGCCGATGGCGGGCTACGGGACCAGCAAGTTCTGCGCCGAGCAGTACTGCAGCCTCTACGCGCGCCTGCACGGCCTCAGCACCGTCACGCTGCGCTACGGCAACGTCTACGGGCCACGCCAGGATCCGCTCGGCGAGGCCGGCGTGATCGCGATCTTCTGCGGCAGGCTGATGGACGGCGGGCGCCCGACGATCTACGGCGACGGGCGCCAGACGCGCGACTACGTGTACGTCGGTGACGTGGTGGCGGCGAATCTCGCCGCCGCGGACGCCACCAACGTCGGTGGCGCCGTGAACGTCGGCACCGGTCGCGAGACCAGCGTGCTCGACCTCGTGGCGATCCTCAAGCAGGAGGGCGCCCGCGACGACTTCGAGCCGCAGTTCGTCGATGAGCGCCTCGGCGAGATCGAGCGCTCATGCCTCGACGTTGCTCGCGCTCGCGACGAGCTCGGCTGGGAAGCGAAGACCTCGCTCGGCCAGGGCATACGCACCACGCTCGATGCGGCGCGCGCCGCATTTCCTTCCTGACTGGACGTTTGAAGGACGTTTCCCGTCACCCCGCGAACAAAAGTGGGGGCGACTTTCGTCCATCTGTCCAAGTGCTCACAGAACACTCAATTCGGCCGATACGCCGCGTATGTTTCGGTGGGCCAGTAGAGGAACGGCACGTTTCGCCGCGAAACCGGGGCAAGGAAGTCCCTGCTCTCGCGGTTTGTCCCACCCTCATAACCGTGAGCCGCCGCAACCGGCGGTCCAGCGCAATCGGAAGGAACCAATGCGTCCCAGGTGCACCCACCCGCTCGCGCGGGTCGCCTCGCTCATCGCCGCGGTGCTCGTCATCGTCGCCCTGCCCGCAGCGGCGTCCGCGGCGCCCAAGAACGTCAAGTACCGCTTCGGTTCGACGGCCACCTCGGTCACGGAGGCGAACACCACGGTCAACGTGACCGTCCTGCGCAGCGGGAACGCGCGCGTAGCGGCGTCGGTCAAGTTCGATGTCGACGCGGCGACCACCGCCACCGGGTTCACACTCAACCCGGTCGCCGGCAGCACGCTCAACTTCGCGTCGGGTGAGACCACGAAGACGATCGCGGTCACGATCACCGACAACACGACCTTCGATCCGCCGAACAAGAAGATCGTGCTGAAGCTGTCGAACCCCTCGCCTGGCTCCATTCCGGCCGGCCAGTCGAAGACAACGATCACCATCCTCGACAACGACGGACCGGGCACGATCGACTTCAGCTCCGCCTCCTACAGCGTGGTGGAGAGCGCCGGCCTCGCGACCGTCACGGTCACGCGCAACGGCAACCCGATGCTCAGCGAGAGCGTCCACTACGCGACGTCCGACGGCTCGGCGACCGCGCCCGGCGGATTACACCGCCAGCTCGGGCGACATCACGTTCGCGGTCGGCGAGATGTCCAAGACCTTCCAGGTGCCGATCGCCGACGACCAGGACTTCGAGGGCGACGAGGGCGTCAATCTCACGCTCTCGAACCCGCAGAACCTGACGAACCCGGCGGCGCCGCCGACGCTCGGGCCGAGCAACCCGGCGACTTCTGACGATCGTCGACGACGACGTGCCGACATTCAATTTCAGCTCGGCGACCTACAGCGTGGACGAGGCCGACGTCACCAAGTCGATCACCGTCACGCGCGGCGGCGCCACCAACGTGGCCGCGAGCATCGGCTACCGGGTCGATCCCGCGACGCCGGGCACGGCGACCGGCGGCGGCGCGGACTACACGCTGGCCTCCGGCACTGTCGACTTCGCGGCGGGCGAGACATCGAAGACCTTCGATGTCGCCATCCACGACGACGTCTCTCAACGAGGGCAACGAGACGGTGAACCTTCAGCTCGTCGAGGGCACCGACGTTGTCGACAGCGCGCAGCTGAGCATCGTCGACGACGACAACCCGCTGCCGAGCGTCCAGTTCGCCAAGCCGACCTACAGCGTCAACGAGGGCGGCACGACCGCCACGGTGACCGTCACGCTCAGCAAGGCAGTCGACGGCGACGTGACGGTGCACTACGCGACGGCCGACGGCACGGCGACTGCGGGCACCACCGCCACGGACGGGACAGCCGACTACGAGAACACCAGCGGGACGCTGACGTTCCTGGGGAACACGAACGCGCCCGGCGGTGTCGGTGAGACCAGCAAGACCGATCGCGGTCCCGCTGCACCCCGACACGGTCGTCGAGGACGACGAGGACTTCAGCCTCGCGCTGTCGGCTCCGACGAACTGCGGTGCTCGGCTCGCCGGCGTCGACGACCGTGAGGGATCGTCGACGACGACGACTTCGGTCACCTCGAGTTCAGCAAGCAGCGCTACGACGTCAGCGAGACCGACGGGCACGCCACGATCACGGTCCGCCGCGTCGGCGGCTCGGGTGGCGCGGTGTCGGTGGACTACGCCACGAGCGACGGCACCGCCGGCGCGCCCGGCGACTACGCCGCGACGTCCGGCACGCTGAACTTCGCGGACGGCGAGACGACGAAGACGTTCGACGTCCCGGTCAACTGGGACGGGCTCGCGGAGGGCGACGAGACGATCTCGCTCGCGCTCTCGAATCCCGCCAACGGCGCGGACCTCGGCACGCAACGCCGCCTCGGTGATCCACATCACCGACGACGGCGCGAGCGCCCCGGTGCAGTTCAGCGCCGGCTCCTACGACGTCTCGGAGACGGGCGGTCCCGCGACGATCACCGTGAACCGCACCCCGGGTAGCCTCGGCGGTCCGGTCACCGTCGACTACTCGGGCTCGGATGGCACGAGCGGGACGCTGACGTTCGCCGCCGGCGAGGCGTCGAAGACGTTCCAGGTGCCGGTGGCCGACGACAACATCCACACGGGCACCAGGACCGTGAACCTCGCGCTGTCGCACCCCGGTGGCGGCACGTCGCTCGGCAGCCCGGCCGCGGCCGCGCTGAACATCGCCGACAACGAGCCGGCGAGCTCCGCCTCGAGCGACAAGACCCCGCCGAAGCTCAAGCTCACGGCCAAGAAGCTCCAGAAGGCGCTGAAGACCAAGCGGCTCGTGCTTCAAGGTGCGCTCCAGCGAGTCGGCCAAGCTGGCGATCAAGGCCAACGCGCGCAAGGGCAAGAAGAAGCTCGTCCGGATCGGCAAGGGGTCCAAGAAGGTCGGGGCGGGCAAGACCGTCACGATCAAGCTCAAGCTCAACAAGAAGGCGCTGAGCGCGATCCGCAAGTCGCTCGTGAAGGGCAAGGCGAAGGTCGTCGTGACTGTGACCGGCACCGACGTTGCCGGCAACAAGGCCGTCGTCAAGAAGACGGTCAGCGTCAAGTAGCCCGGAGCTACTGCTGCGCGGGGCGCCTCGACGTGCCCGCGCAGCCAGTCCACCGTCTGGCGGATCCCCGTGCGGACGTCGATCTGTGCCTCCCAGCCCAGGAGGCGCTGCGCCTTCTCGACGCTCGGCCAGCGGCGCACCACGTCGACCGGGAAGCTCGGCAGGTGCTCCAGCGCGAACGCGCCGGGGTCCTCGCCGCACTCCTCCCAGATGATCCGCGCGATCTCCGCAACCGTGCGCTCGTCCGCTGCCGAGATGTTGAAGTCCTCGCGCAGCCCGGCCGGCGAGCCCATCGCGGTCACGATCCCGTCGGCGATGTCGTCGATGTGCGTCAGCGTTCGCGTCTGCGTGCCGTCGCCGAAGATCTGCAGCGGCTTCTGACCCGACAGCACCTTGCGGATGAGGTCGGGCACAGCGTGGGCGATCCCCGGCTCGTCGTCGGGCATCTCGCCCGGGCCGTAGGCGTTGAACGGGCGGCAGATCGTGTACGGGAAGCCGTGCTCCTCGTCGGCCGCCTGCACGTACACCTCGCCTGTCAGCTTCGAGAACCCGTAGGCCGACTGCGGGATCGGCGTGTCGAGGATGTGCTCCTCGGTGGTC
>CAWCEB010000089.1:0-20990 GCA_963794105.1 uncultured Actinomycetes bacterium
TTTTTTTTTTTTTTTCTCTCTCTCTCTCTCTCTCTCTCTCTCTCTCTCTCTCTCTCTCTCTCTCTTTTTGGCCGGGCGGGGCGTGGTGGCGGGCCCTCGACGCCGACTTCGAGCCCGTGTTCGAGGAGGACTCCGGGTGGCGGCGGATCTTCGTCGACCTGCCGGGCCACGGCCAGACCCCTGCGCCGCGGTGGCTCGAGAGCCAGGCTCAGGTGGTTACGGTGCTGCAGGAGGCGCTGCTGGCGATCCTCGGCGATGAACCGTTCGCCGTTGCCGGAAACAGCTACGGCGGATACCTCACGCTCGCGCTCGTCCGCGCAATCCCTGAACGGCTGCTGGGCGCAGGGCTGATCGTGCCCGACCTGCCCGCACCGGACGGCTCTCGCCAGGCTCCGCCGCACGCCACTCTCGTGGAGCTGCCCGGAGCGTTCGGCGATCTGTCCGAAGACGAGGCATGGATCCCGGACCGGCTCGTCCAACAGAGCCGTCGCGCGGTGCTCGAGATCCGGGAGCACGAGATCCCCGCCATGCAGCTTGCCGATCAGGCCTTCCTCGAGCGGCTCGGGTCGAACTACCTGCTCCCGGAGGCCCTCGCCCACCGCGGGCTTGACTTTACGCAGCCCAGCGTGATCCTGACCGGACGCCAGGACTCGCTGGTCGGGTACGAGGCCGCTTGGGCGCTGCGCGACGAGTTTCCCCGCGCAACGATCGCCACCCTCGACGTTGCCGGCCACTGGTTGGGCCGGATCGAGCGCCCCGCCCCGTTCCACGCGCTGATACGCGACTGGCTGGAGCGGATGCGGTGACGACGTTTACGAACTGGGTCGGAAACCAGACCTGCACGCCAGCCCAGCGCGTGTCCCCGGCGAGCGAGCACGACGTGCAGGTCGCCGTGCGCGAGGCGATCGCGGCCCGCCAGGGCGTGCGCGTCGTTGCGACCGGCCACTCGTTCTCGCCCGTGCACCTGACCGACGGCACGATGCTCGATCTCACCAACCTGGCCGGGATTACGCAGATCGACGCCGCGCGGCGACGCGTGAAGGCCCTGCCGGGGACGGCGATCGGGGCATTCGGCGAGCCGCTCTGGGACGCGGGCCTCGCGCTCGCCAACCAGGGCGACATCGACACGCAGGGCATCAGCGGCGCGATCGGTACCGCCACCCACGGGTCGGGCGTCCACCTGCAGAGCTTCTCGGCCTCGATGTGCAGCTGCCGCATCGTGGACGGCACCGGCGAGGTGGTCGTGATCGACCAGTCGACTCCCGATCTGCTGGCCGCGGCGCAGGTGGCGATCGGCATGCTGGGCGTGATGACGGAGGTCGAGATCGAGGTCGTGCCCAGCTACCGCCTGGCGCGGAGGATCGAATGGTGGAGCTTTGAGCGGCTGGTGGAGGAGTGGGACGAGCGGGTGGCGCGCCACCGCCACTTCTCGTGCTTCTGGTGCCCCGCGGCCGAGTCGGCGTCGATGTACGGCCTGGAGTCACCTGACGGCGTCAACACCGCCGACATGGCGTGGGTCAAGACGCTCGACGAGGGTACGACCGGCGACGTGGTCGACCGCGGCTACCGGCTCTACCCGATCGAGTCGCTCGAGCCGAACTTCCACGAGCTCGAGTACTTCGTCCACCTCGACCGCGCCCGGGAGGTGGTGCTTGCGATGCGCGAGTTGATGCTGGGCTCGCAGCCCGACGCGGTCTTCCCGCTCGAGCTACGCACGGTGGCGGGCGACAGCGCCTACCTGTCTCCGCAGTACGGGCAGCCGACCCTGGTGCTGAGCGTCTCGGGAAAGCCCGGCACCGACTACTGGCCCTACCTGCGAGCGGTCGATCGGCTGCTGGGTGGGTTCGGCGCGCGGGTGCACTGGGGCAAGCTCCACTTCCTCACCGCCGAGCAGCTGCATGCGAGGTACCCGCGTGCTCAGGCATTCATCGACGTGCGTCGCCGGCTCGATCCCGACGGCGTCTACCTGAATGACCACCTCCGCGAGCTCTTTACCTGACTTCACCCATAATCGCGGTGTCGACAGTTCGATTCTGTCCCTCGCCATCCCGGCCAGGTCACAGTCCATGCCGACTCGCGACGGTGTACCGATTCGTCGGTCCGGATACGGGGTAGCCTGGCAGTGGCGGCTGGCTCTGCCGTCAGACCACGGCTCTGGAGGTTGGACATGAGGAAGTCGATAGCCATCCTGCTCGCGCTGGCCGCCGCGGCGGCGGTGCTGGTGACGGTCAGCGCCATCGGTGCGTCGGCGTCGAACGGCGGCCAGGCGCCTCGGCCCTGGGGCCGCTCCGCCGACGCCGTCCCTCTCGCCGCTCCGGCGACCGACGGTGCGCTTGTCTTGCTGACGAAGAGCGAGCGCTTCAAGGCCGTTGATGCCGACCACAACTCCCGCGACTCGGCCGGCGACTACATCCTGTTCAGCGAGTCGCTATGGAACGCCGACGGGCGAAGGATCGGGATGCTCTGGGCGACCTGCACGCATCACTTCAACGGGGCGCTGTGCGACGCGACGCTGCGTCTCAGCGGCCGTGGCACCATCACGGTGGCCGGCGTGGTCAACGATCGAAACGCCGAGCTCGCCGTGACAGGTGGCACCGATCGGTTCTCAGACGCCGGCGGCCAGATGGATACGTCGGGCGACAACGGCGCCACCGGCCGGCTCGTCATCGATCTGCGGCACCTCGGCTGAAGCACAGGCCGAAGCGTGTGGCGAGATCCTGATCAGTCGAGGTGAGCCCGTTCGGCTGAAACAACGTTGCCTTTCTGCACATAGAGCGCACGCGCACGTGCCATCTCGGCCGTCGCCTCTTCGTGGCGGCCGGCCGTTTCGAGCACCTCGGCGAGGCCGGCGCTCGCGTCGCCACGCGCGTTGAGATCGTCCATCGGTTCGCCGATCGCCACCGCGTCGCGAGCGAGCCGCTCCGCCTCGACGTAGTCGCCGCGGCGGGCAAGCACCTTGGCCCTCACCAGTCGCCACAACAGCTGGGTAGCCGCGTCCCCGCTCGCGCCGAGTTCCGCGGCTCGGCCTGCCCAGGCGTTCGCCTCGTCAAGCCTGTCGAGTGCGTAAAGCGCCTGCCCCAGGCACCCAGCGGCGGTGGACAGAAAGCCCTTGTCCCCCAGCTGCTCCAGAAGGCTGCATCCGGCCGCACCGAGCTCGGCGGCTGCTGCGGGGTCGCCCGCCAGGAGCTCGAAGTTGACGGACTCGATGGCGGTCGTCACCGCGAGCCGGATTCCCCCACCGCGTTCTGTCAGCTCCGCGCGCGTCTCATCGAGGATCGCACGCGCCTCGTCGAAGCGGCCAAGCATCGCCAACAACAACGCACGGGATACGCGGAGCCAGTGGTCTCGCCCCGCTTCTGGAGTCTGCTGATCAAGCCAGGCAAGGGCTTCCGGCACCGGCGTAGCGCCGTAGAGGCGGCAGATCGCCCGCCAATCGAGGAACTCCTGGAGCAGGCCGGCTCGACGAGCGTGCGCCGCAGCGTGCTCGTACGCCTGTAGCGCAGCGTCCATCTGGCCCCGCTCCAGCGCCACCTCCCCGAGCGCGTGGTAATACGTGTAGAAGGCAACGTCGTCATCGGCGGACTCGATCACCGGTTGGGCCTGCTCGGCCAACGCCTCCAGCCGCTCGTCCGCCCCCTCCGGATCGATCGATATACCGATGATGCCCACCTGAAGGCCCGCGCAAAGCTCACCAACCCGGTCGCCCGCAGTTGAGGCTCGCTCGGCCATGGATTGGGCGCGCCGTACCGCTTCCTCGCCCCGGCCGGCCCAGAACAGCGCGTCGATGAGGTCGGTCTCGAGGGCGAGATCGAGCTCGGCCGAAGGTGCGAGCGCGGCGGCGCGCTCGAACACGCGCACGGCGGCGGCGTAGTCCGCTCGGAGGTGGGCACGGCGGCCCGCGGCCATCAGTCTCCGCCGCGCCTCCGCCGCAAGTCGCTCGTCGTGAGGCATCTCCAGGTCGGCGCGGCAGCGGAGGGCCTGCTCGAGGTGATAGCCCATGACCTCGTCCAGCTCGACGAGCTCCGCGCCGTGTTCATCCAGCCATGCGGCGAAGCGCTGGTGGAGCTCAGCGCGCCGCGCTTTCGGCATGGCGTCGTAGGCGGCGTCGCGGATCAGAAGGTGGCGGAAGCGGAACCCGTCCTCGCCGGCGAACTGCGGCCTATCCGGCCTGATCAGCTGCTTACGCACGAGCGCCGCCAGGCGCGACGTCACCTCGGGCTGGTCGGGTGCGAGCGCCTGCACGGCACTCCGGTGGAAGACCTCACCCTCGATCGCCGCTCGCTCGAGCACGCTCCGCTCGGCCGGCGCAAGTTGATCCAGGCGCGCCGCAAGCAAAGCCTGCAAGCTGGGCGGGACGGTCACCTCGCCCTTCGCTTCGCCGGCCATCGCCAGTATCTCCCTGACAAAGAGCGGGTTCCGCCCGCGGCCCGAGCGATCTTCCCGCGCAGCTCCACGGGGACTCGCCGGGGATCAGCTCGTCGACGTCTTCGTCGCCCAGGGGCTGGAGCCGGAGCGTCACCGGCCACGCAGCGCGGCGCTCCGCGAGCTCGGGTCGAGAAAGGCAATAGAAGAGAATCGCAGCCTCGGAGGACAGGAGCACGACCTGCTCGATCAAGTCGAGGAATGCCTGTTCACCCCACTGGATGTCGTCGAAGACGATCACCAGCGGTCGCTCCCCCGAAGCCTGCTCAAGCGTCTTTCGAAAGGCCCAGGCGATCTCCTCAACGGAGGTCGGCGCTCGGCGTCTCACCCAGCAGCGAGCGGATCGCGGCCGCGGCCGCCTTTTCGCTGGGCAGGACGTCGAACTGTTTCAGCACCTCGACCACCGGCCAATACGTGATCCCCTCTCCATACGGCGGCAGCGGCCCTGAACGACGGGCGCCTCGATCGTGGGCAAAATTCCGCGACCAACGGGACTTCCCGACGCCCGCCTCGCCGACCACCGTCACCAACTCGCAGCGGTGCTCGACCCGCACGCGCTCCCACGCATCGAGGAGCAGCGCATCTCGCGCTCTCGCCCGACGAACCGCGTCGTCATGCGGCCGCTCCGGCGTGTCTCGGACATGCATGACCCGATACGTCGGGACAGGCTCGGACTTGCCCTTCAGCTTGAGCGGCTCCATCACCTCGACGTCGGCCGCGTCACGTACGAGCGCGAAGGTCGCGGCTCCGACCAGCACTTCGCCAGGCCGGGCCGCCTGCTCCAACCGCGCTGCCACGTTCACTGCATCACCCGTCGCGAGGCGCTCCTTCGTTCCCGACACCACCTCTCCCGTCATAACGCCGATCCGCCCCGAGCCCCAGGTCGGGCAGCGCATCGCGCATCTCCGTAGCCGCCCGCACCGCTGGCAACGCATCATCCCCGTGCACCACCGGCACCCCGAACACCGCCATCACCGCGTCGCCGATGAACTTCTCCACACTGCCGCCGTGTCGCTCGACGATCGAGCTCATCCGCTCGAAGTACCGCGCGAGCAGGCTGCGCAACGCCTCCGGGTCGAGCCTCTCTCCCAGCTCGGTCGAGCCGGTGACGTCGCAAAACACGACGGTCACCGTTTTTCGCACCTCATGAGCCTGCTCGGGATCGACGCTCAGTGGCGCAGCGCACTGCCCGCAGAACCTGTTCGTCTCCGGGTTCTCGTGGCCACAGACGGCGCAAGTCGGCACCCGCCGAGTCTACGCCTCGCCCCAGGGTGATCGCCGATCGGCTACTCGTCGCTTCCGAGCGCCCCACAGAGCCGGTCGAGGAACGGGGTCTGCGCTGCCTTCAGCCGTTCGGCGGGCCTCATCGAGGCCGAACCACTCAACCCGGTCGATCTCGGGAAACGCCTGCATCCGCCCCGATCGCGGCGGCCATTCCAGGTCGAAGGTGTTACTGAAGGCCGTCGAGGGGTCGAGATCCCCTTCGACAGCCCACGCCAGGACGATCTTGCCGGACTTCTGCTGGATCTGCCCGAGATCGATGAGCCGGCCGTCCGGCAGCTGGTGGCCGGTCTCCTCGGCGAACTCTCGGCGGGCGACCGCGACGGTGTCCTCACCTGGCTCGATCTCGCCCTTGGGGATCGTCCAGTGGCCGTGGTCCTTCTTGACCCAGAACGGGCCGCCCTGGTGGGCGAGGAGCACCTCCAGGCGATCCCCACGGCGGCGCCAGAGCAGGATGCCGGCACTCGTGCGCCCGGTTTTGTCGGTCGTCACGCGGCTCACGCTATACCCAACCGCGCGGCTTGGTGCGGGAGGGTGAGCCGGACGGGCGCCGAATACGGGACGGGAGAGCCATGAAACAGCCGACGACCACGCAACCCCGCATGCACCTGCAACTCGAGCCGAGCCCCGTGCTCGTCGAGCACGCCAGAGCGAGCTGCGAGCGCGCAGAACCGGATCGCAGATCGGATCACGGATTTCGCGGGCTCGATGATCTTCGTCTACCTCCACCTGCTCTGGTTCGGTTGCTGGATCCTGTTCGGGGTCGAGGGATACCCGTATGGCCTCCTGACGATGATCGTCTCGCTGGAGGCGATCTTCCTCTCGACGTTCGTCATGATCAGCCAGAACCGGGCCGACGCCAGGCGTCAGGTGATCGCCGCAGCGCAATGGCGCACGGTCCAAGAGGAGGACAAGCAGAACCAGGAGCTGCTCGATCTCTCCAATCAGATCCTCGAGCTGACGAAGGCGATCCACGCCCGCACCGGCTCGCAGGCGGGCGGTGCGTAGGAGCCGGCACCGTCAGGAGCTGAGCGCGGTGACGTCCTTCAGCAACACGTCCGTGACCGCGACTGCCGGCCGCGCGTTCAGCGCTTCAAAGAGCACGCGGGCCTGTCGCAGTACCGGCGTCTGCATCACCCAGCTGTCCTCCATTGACGAGGCATCGGGCATATCCGAGCAAGGCGTAGCCCTGCTCAGGCACCACACCAAAGCGCTCCCATCGTGCCGCGGCGTCCGCATAGGCGTTCGCCGCCGCTTGTAGGTCGTCCCGCGCTTCGGCCAGCGCGGCGGTCGCGGTTACGAGTGCATGTGCGCTGTACGGTGTGTCCGCCGTCAACCCGGTGGTGAACCGCTCTGCGAGGACCGGATCACCGATCGCGATCGCGCTGCGAACGAGCCCGGGTAGGTAGGCCGCGTAGTACTCGCTCTCGCGCGTTTCCGGTGCCCCGGCGATCTCCTCGAGCAACGCGGCCGCCTTGGCATCGGGCGAGAGGGCGGCCCGGGCCATGGCAGCGCATCCCAGGCCGATCACCAGCGCGTCGGTGTGCCCGATCTCGCGGGCGGTGGACTCCAACCACTCAAGCCACTCGGCCGCCTGCGCACCGGTGCCCCGAATCGTGTGGATTCGCAGCTGGGCGGCGCGAACGTCCACCAGGTCGCCTGGGGCCTCCACCTCCAGTCGCGCGGCAAGTCCCTGTGCAACGTCGAACGCCTCGTCGAGCCGGCCGGCGTCGATCAGCGGATCGAGCCTGCTGAGAGTCGCCAGATCACGCACCTCCGTCAAGCCACAGGCGGTCGCGAACGCGATCCCCGTGTCCAGCTCGCTGAGAGCTGCCTGCGGCCCCTCAGAACGCCGACAGCTGGATGCCGAGGTTGTTGTGGAGCACACCCACCTCACGTCCCTGGCCGGCGCTCGTCGCCAGCGCGATCGCCTCCCGCATATCGTCGATGCCGCCCGCTTCGCCGGCCCGGGCGAGGGCGAATCCGAGATAGCCGAGCGTGCGGGGCGATCGTTCCAGTCCCAGCTCGTCCGCCAGCGCGATCGCGCTTCTGGCCGATGCGATCGCGGCGTCCCTGCTGCCGTGGAGGAAGCTGCGGCGCGCCACCTCGGTCAGCGCGGCGACGTGCGCCGGGCCCTTGGGAAGGGGCTCCAAGAGCGCCAGCGCCTCGTCTGGCAAGTCGAGCCAACGCGAGTCGGCCAAACGGAACAGCACTTTGGCGAGAGACTGCATGGCGTGAGCGACGGCGGGGAGGTCGCCACGTTCATGGAAGGCGGGAATGGCCTCCTCGAGAGCCTCCTTCGCCTCCGCGGTGCGGCCGGCATTGGATGCCGCCTCCCCGAACCGCACGAGCGCGTCCGGCCGGTCGGGATGCGTGGGTGGGGTCAGCGCGAGCGCGCGTTCGAGGTTGGTGAGTGCAGCAGCGTTGTCGAGCCCCAGCGCTCGTTCGCCGGCGAGCGCGAGGAACCGCCGTGCCGGCGCCTCGAGCTCGACGGCTTGATCCGGATCGCCGGCTGCCCTGGTGCGATCGAGTGCGGTCGAATAGTGGTGAGCGAGCACGTCGGACAGGTCCTCCACGCGCTCCGAGGCTTTGGATTCGATCCATGCTGCGGCCGCCACGTGCCTTGCCGCGCGCGACGCGCGCGGGATCTGGGCGTAGGCGACGTCGCACGTGAGGATGTGCCAGAACGCGTATTCCGCCTCGTCCTTCATCGAGGAGCGGCGCGAGGCGCGGATCAGCTCTTTTCGTGTCAGCTCCCGCAACGCGTCTCGGACATCGTCCGTCGGGCGTGCCCCCATTTGCGCGACGGCACCCACCCAGAACACCTTCCCGACCACTGCCGCGTCGGCCAGGAGCGACTTGGTTTCGGGGGCAACGTGTCCAACCGTGCAGCGATCAAGGCACGCACCGAGTCCGGGAAGGGCACCTCCGCGCTGTCCCGCAGTTGCCATGTCGAGCCCTTGCGCATGAGCATGTCCCGATCCTTGAGCAGCCGCACGAACTCTTCGGCACGCAGCGCGCGGGCACGGTCGAGGTGCGCCTGGGCCGCGTCGAAGCGAAGGTCGTTGAACGACGTGGGAATGACGCCCGGGACGATCTGCACGGGCACGTAGTCGTAGGCGCACACGAGCAGGAGCGGCTCGTGCACGGCCGCCGACAGCCGCGCCCCGAGCGTGACGGTCCGCGCTGTCGGCGTTGCGGTAGCAGGCGATAACCGGGTGTTTCGCCATCCGCTCAAACGTAGCCGTGTGGCGGCGCGCCGCATCCGGGATCCCCCGCAACCTCGCACGTAGTCGGCGCGGATGTGGGACGGGTTGGCTGCCCGTAGCGTCGGCGTCATGCCCATTCGCGTCGCCATCAACGGGTTCGGCCGCATCGGCCGGGCATTCCTTCGCTCCGCCGTCGAGCGGGGCGCCGACATCGAGGTGGTCGCCGTCAACGACGTCGCAGACCCCGCAACGCTCGCGGCCCTGCTCGCGCGCGATTCCGTGTACGGCTCCTTCCCCGGACCGGTCGAGGCCGCGGATGGCGCGATCGTCGTCGACGGCCATGAGATCGGCGTGCTGTCCGAGCCCGATCCCGCCGCCCTGCCGTGGCGCGAGCTCGACATCGACGTCGCGATCGAGGCCACGGGCCGGTTCCGGACGCGGGCTGCGGCGGCGAAGCACATCGAGGCCGGCGCGCGCAAGGTCATCATCACGGCGCCCGCGAAGGGGGACGAGCCGGTGGATGCGAACGTGGTCCTCGGCGTCAACTTCGACGAGGTCTACGACCCTGAGCGCCACCACATCATCACCAACGCCTCGTGCACGACCAACTGCCTGGCGCCGGTCGCCAAGGTCCTTCACGAGACGGTCGGCATCCGCCACGGGCTGATGACGACGATCCACGCGTACACGTCCGACCAGCACCTGCACGACGCGCCCCACAAGGACCTGCGCCGCGCCCGGGCGGCGGCCGTCAACCTGATCCCGACCTCGACCGGCGCGGCGAAGGCGGTCGGGCTCGTGATCCCCGAGCTGGCCGGACGGCTGCACGGGTTCGCCGTGCGCGTTCCGGTCGCGACCGGATCGATCGTCGACCTCACGATCGAGGCCGAGCGCCCCACGAGCGTCGAGGAGGTCAATGCCGCCTTCCGGGAGCGCGCGGACAGCGGCGCGCTGTCGGGGATCCTCGAGTACTCGGATGCCCCCCTGGTCTCCACCGACATCATCGGGTCGCCATACAGCTCGATCTTCGACGCCGGCCTGACCAGCGTGGTGGACGGGACGCAGGTGAAGGTCGTCGCCTGGTACGACAACGAGTGGGGCTACGCGACGCGCCTCGTCGATCTGGCCGAGCGCGTGCTCGTTCCCGTCGCCGCCTCTCAGCGGTCATGACCGCGGAGGCCGCACGCGGTGCCCGGACCTGACCAGGTGGCGGCGCGGCTCCGCATCCTTCCGCTGGCCGCGGTCGCGTTCCTCCTGGTGGCGTCCGCGGCTCCGGCGCGCACCGTGTTCGTGCCGGACAAGGCGGCGCTGGTGCTCGTCGGCGAGCATCGGACAGACCTGGCCGGCGCCTCGGTCGCCGGGGCGGGCGACGTCAACGGCGACGGCCGCGCCGACATGATCGTCGGCGCGTCGCTGGCCGACCCGAGCGGCCGGACCGACGCGGGCGCCGCGTACGTGGTGTTCGGTGGCTGCGCTCGCGGCACGTTGAACCTCGGATCGCTCGGCACGTGTGGCTTTCGCATCGACGGCGCGGTGTCGCTGCCGGGCCGCATGCGTCACGTGGGGTCGAGCGCGTTGACCAGCGGCGCCGGCGCGGTGGTCGCGGCGCCCGGCGACGTCAATGGCGACGGCCTTGCCGATGTCGTCGTCTCGGGCCGCGAGGCGGGCCAGTTCGGAGACGCGCCGACCGCCGTCTTCGTGGTGTTCGGCAAGCGCGATGCGGCGCCGGTCGACCTCGCCGCCATCGGAACAGGCGGCTTCGTGATCCGGTCAGTGGGCGACGGGCTCACCGTCGTCGACGGCCACGCCGCGGGCGACGTCAACGGTGACGGCCTCGCCGATGTCGCCGTGCGCACGAGCATCGACGGTGACGAGGATGCCGGCAGCCTGCAGGTCGTGCTCGGCAGCAGGGACCCGGCACCCGTCGCCGTCCGGGCGACAGGGGCCGACGGCGCGTTCGGTGTGACCGGCGGCCTGGCCGGCATGCTGCTGGGGCAGGGCATCGCTGCGGCGGGCGACGTCAACCACGACGGCTTCGGCGATCTGCTCATCGGTGCGCCGGGTACGTCCCGCAAGCGCCTGTCGGACGAGCGCGGCGTGGTCTTCGTGCTGTATGGCCGCGCCGCACCGAGCGACGTGCGCCTGCGCCCCGGCAGGAGCTTCGGCGGGTATGAAGTCGACGGGCCGCGTGCGCTGGACGGCTTCGGCTTCTCGGTCGCTGCGATCGGCGCGACCGGCTTCGTCGCCGGCGCGCCGGGCGCGCCGTCGCGCGGCTTCCACGGTCCGGGTGGGGCGTGGATCGTCCCGTCACGGCACGCCAAGGCGCTGCGCATCAACGGGCCGCGTGAAGGCGGGCCGGCCGGTGTCGCTGTCGCCGTACCGGGCGACCTGACCGGCGACAGGCGGGCCGACGTGCTCGTGCTGTCCCGCGGTCGCAGCGAGCGCGCGGCCGGAGCGTGGCTGTACTCGCGCACAGCGCGTCGCGAGATCATGTACACGGGCCTGCGCAACGCCACCGAGGCGCGCATCTCCGGCGCCGGCGCGGGCGACGTCATGGGTCGTCCTCGGCGCGACCTCATCCTCGGCTCGCCTGGCGCCGGCCGCGCATATGTCCTCGAGGGGGCCGGTTAGACCCGGGCCGCGGTCTGCTCAAGGCCGGCGAGCACGGGCGCCAGATGCGTGCCGAAGATCTTGTGCGGCGGCCACCACAGAGGCTCGTCCGACGCCTCCGACGGTGCGTCGGCCAACGGATCCGCGCGCAGCCAGAGCGGCTTGGCACCCGTCAGCAGCAGCGCGCGCAGCACCAGCGGCACGGGCTCCGGCTCGGGCGCGATGCCCGCCAGCGCCGCGATCCCCTGGGCTGCAGTCGCAGCCTGTTGCGCTGCGATGCCGCCCTGCTTGGGCGCGCCGAACGTCATGTCGCCGGCAGCGAGCAGGTCCACGAAGCCCTCCACCCGGCCGGCGGCGTCAACCGAGACGAAGCCGTCGCCCGACACGGGCACTCCGGCCGGAACGCGCGGCACAAGGCGCGGCGCCGCCCACGCCGCATCCGCGGGGATCGCGCCCTGGGGGTCGAGCTGCAGCCGGCCGCCGCTCAGCGATTCCGCGGAGGTGCCCGGATGCACGGCGATGCCGCGGTCGTGCAGCGCCTTCTCCACCGCTCGGCTCGCGACCCCGCCAAAGATGGCGAGGGGGCTGCTCTCCGGTGTGATCACCGCCAGCTGGGCCTCGGCGCCCGCAGCCTGCATCCGCGTCCCGGCCTGCAGCGCGAGCTCGTAGAGCGGGAGCGGCCAGCACGGACCCGACGGCACGACGAACGCACCCTGTCGCAGTGCACCAGCGCACAGCGAGTCCACGAACGCAGCGAAGGCGTCTACGTCCTGGGGCCCCGCGAACGTTTCCGTACCGCGTACCGCGGGCTCGCGCGCGGCTCCCGTCGCCAGGAGGAGCGCGTCGTAGGGAAGCTGCGTCTCGTCCCCGAGCGTCACCAGGCGCTCGTCCGGGTCGACCGACTCGACCCGGCCGCGACGCAACCGAGCACCGGCCGCTTCGATGATCGGCGCCAGCTCGTAGGCGCGCGTGGCGTGGGTGCCGAACGGGTCGCGCACCGAGAGCGGCCGATACGTGAACGTGGTCTCGGGGGCGATGACCTCGACGGTCAGCGCCCGATCGGGATCGAGCTCCTGGAACGCCAGGGCGGCCTCCATGGCGGCCACGCCGCCGCCGGCGATGAGAACGCGGAACCGTGCAGAAGACATGGATTGAATCTTGCGCCCGCGCGCATCCACCGCCATCCGGGGTTTCCCGCACGCAAAGCGTTGGTCTGCCCGGATGGATCGGCCACGCGGTGAGCACAGACTGCACACCATGGGCTCCCCGATGATCGCCACCGTCACCGACGTCGATGAGCGCGCCATGAACTTCGCGCGCATGCTCGTCGACGGCAAGGATGCGCGGCATGTCGACGGGGACGCCGTGACGCTCGGCGACCTCCTCACGAACCTGGACGCCGAGCTGCTCGTGATCCCGCCGTCGCGCGCCGAGGAGCTCGTGGTCGAGGCGCCCTGCATCGTGGCTGTGCTGCCGCCGGCGATGCGCGCTCCTGCCGCGCTGCACACCGTCGGCGTCGCCTGGGACGGCACCCCCGCCGCCGCTCATGCGCTGCGGTGGGCGGTCGCACTGGCCCAGCGCACGCACGCCGCGCTGCGGTTGCTGCACGTCCTGCGCCCCGGCGAGGACGAATCAGAGGCGACCGACGCCCTCGGCCGCGTCCGTGACCATCTCACCGACTCGTGCCGCTGCGACGTGCAGGCGCTGCACGGCGACACCGTGACCGAGCTCGCCGCCCTCGCCGCCGACGTGGACGTGCTGGTCCTCGGGTGTGGCCACCCGGATCACGGAAGCGTCGCCGCGGACGTGGCGATGCGATCGACGGCGGCCGTGGTGGTGGTTCCGCTGGATGCCGACGTGCCGCCGCCGGCGAACCGCTGACGGTCCAGCCAGGCGGCGATGCGCGCGAGCGTGACCCGTGTCGAAGCCGTCGTGTCGACCACGAGGCGCGGCACGCCCGGCCGCGAGCACGGGACGAAGCGCGCCAGCAGCTCGGCCGCGACCTCGGGCCCGGCCTCCGACGCGCCGACAGCGCCGAACCCGCGATCGGCCGCGCGCACAGCCAGGACCTCTCCAGGCGCGGTGCACTCGACCACCGCGACGTCCCCAAGGCCGAACCCGTCGAAGAACGCGTCCTGGAGCACGCGGTCACCGAAGGTGGCATCGACCAGGAAGCTGTCGGCACGTCGCGCCGAGTCCGCCAGCGCCGTATAGACGCGCGCGCGCGAATCGGGGTCGTAGCGACCATGCCCGCCACCGCCTCGCGGCCGCGCGGCGTCGGACGAGAACAGCGGCACGCCGGCCACCTGTGCGATCGCCGTCGCGACGGTGGTCTTGCCGGACGCCGGCGGACCGGTGACCAACAGCCGCAGCGGCCGGCGCGCACGCCACGAGAGCCGCTGAGCGAGCTCCACGAGCTCGCCCGCCTCAGCGGTGCGTCCCGCCAACGCCGAGACCTTCGCGCGGATCAGCGCGCGGTAGGCGGCGAAGAATGCGAGCAGGGCCGGCGGTCCCGGGTCGCCACCCGCCTGCCGATACGCGTCGGTGAGGAGGTCCGCCGCCCAGGCTGCGCCGATGCGCTCGAGATCCATCGTCAGGAAACCGAGGTCCTCCGCGACGTCGACGCACCGCAGCGCCGGATCGAACTCGAGGCGATCCACGACGAGGATCTCATGGCCCTCGATCAGCACATGCTCCGCCCGCAGATCGCCGTGTCCGTCGCGCACGAGACCGCGATCGGCGCGCCGCGCGAACTCGGCCGCCCAGCGCCGGCAGAACGCCGGCCCGAACGCGTCGAGCGTTGCGACGCTCTCCGCGTCCGCGTCGCTGAAGGCTTGGGCCAGCTCGGTCATGTTGCGGCGCCAGCGAGGCTCCGAACCCTCCGGATCGCGCGCGCGGTCGGTGCTTGCGTGGAAGCCGGCCAGCACCTGGGCCGTGCGCCGGACGTGCTCGGGCGTCAGACGACCCGAGACAAGGCGGCCACGCATGGTGTCGGCGTCGTCGAAGCGGCGCATCGTGACGACGTGGTCGAGCGCTCCGGGCGCTCCGGGCGCACACAGCTCGAGTGCGTCCCGTCCGCGCACCAGTGCGGCCACGCCGCGCACGATGGGCGCGGCGAGCATTCGGTTCACGCGAACCTCCTCCTCGCACAGCGCGCGGCGCAGCTCCGGCGTCGACTGGTCGACGAACGCGAAGCGCACCGGCTTCTTCAGCTTGAACGCCTCGTCGCCCGCGATGACCACCCACGAGACGTGGGTCTCCTTGATGTGCGCGTCACCGCCGAGCGAGCGCACCAGCTCCTGTGCAAGGTTCACGCGACGGTGGGCGCATCCAACAGCGCGTGCACCTGCCGCGGCACCACGATCAGCGGGCACGGCGCGTGGTCGGCGAGGTATCGCGACACGCTGCCTGCCAGAACCGCCCGCAGCGGGCCATACCCGCGTGATCCGGCCACGAGCAGATCCGCCTCCTTGCATGCGGCGGCCACCGCCTCGCCCGGGGCGCCCGTAACGGTCCGCACCTCGACGTCGAGCTCCGGAGCCAGCTCCTGCGCTGCCTGGTCGGCCTCTGCGACCACCGCCGACCGGTACCTCTCGTCGTCGTCCTGGGTGGTCTCGAAGCGACTGCCGGCCAACGGGTCGATCACGCTGATCAGCACCAGCCGGGCCGACAACGAGCGGGCCAGACGGGACGCGAGCCCGAGCGCGGTGCGCGCGCCCTCGCTGGCGTCGTAGGCGACGGCGACCGTCCGAAGCTCGCCCTGCGCTGCCGTGGAGGGCACGATCGCGACCGCACACGGCGCGCCGTGAATGAGGCGTGCACCCGTGCTGCCCGGCGACAGACGGCCGAGCCCGGCCGCATGGTGCGTGCCGACGGCGATGACGGCTGCATCCAGCTCCTCGGCGGCCTCGATCAGCGCTCTGGCGGGCTCGCCGGCACGCACGAGCCGATTGGAGACTCCATCCTCGTCGAGCGCCGCGAGCGTCCGGTCGGCATCCGCCCTGGCGTCCGCTGCGAGTGCGGCGTCCGTGCCGTCGGAGGCGCCCTTGCCGAACACGTGCGGCGGGACCGGGTAGCCGCTCACGGCGACGACGTCCGCGGCGAGGGTCTGCCCCAAGCGGGTGGCGAAGCGAACGGCTGCGCGCGACGCGTCGGACCCGTCGTAACCGGCGATGATGGTGGATGGCACGCGGGATCGCTCCTTCAGATCGGTTTTGAGAACGGCTCGTAGGGCGCGACATCGAGGGCCGCGAGCTGACGATCGGGACGCAGCGACAGGTGGCCGGGCGGTCCCTGGGTCACCGCGCTCGAGGCACGCGGGTCGATCGACGCAAGCCACGCCGAGAGGTAGCGGCCGGAGACCTTGGTCGCGGGCTCCCACAGCGGGCGCTCGCTGACGGTCCCAGCTCCGGCGCCACCGGCGATCGGCGTCTCGAGGAAGAGCACGCCGCCGGGCGTCACGAGCTCGCCCCGGAGAACGGGCCGGAACGGCACCGGCTCCACATCAGCGCCCGCCCGTGCCGCGAGGTGCGTCGCGGCCGCATCTGCCTGCTGTGTCGCGAGACCTCCGTGCTTGACCGGGAAGGCGGTCGCGTCGCCCGCCGCATAGACGTCGGGGGCCTCGGCCACACGGCCGAAGCCGTCCACCTGAAGGAAGCCATCGTGGTCGACCGGCAGCCCCGGCAGCGGAACGGCGGCGGGTGCCGGCAGTTCGACGATCGCGTCGGTCTGCACGTAGTGCTCCGCCGGCCGGACCAGCAGGCCTCCCTCGGCCGGCACGCAATAGCTGTTGGCGTGGACATCGATGCCGGCGGCGTCGAGTCGCTTGGCGACCTCGCCCGCGGCGTCCGAGCCGAAGAGCGCCAGCGGCGCCGCCTCCGCCGTGAACAGCTCCAGCCTGGTGCCCTCGTGGTCGCGCTGGGCGAGCTGGAATGCGATCTCATAGAGCGGCAGCGTCCAGGCGGCGCCCGGCGATGCGACGAGCGACAGGGTCGCGACGAGGCCGCGCTCCATCTCCGCGGCGAGCGATCGGATCGCCCCCGGAGCAGCCCCCAGCGTGAGCTGTCCGGGGAACGCCGGGCGAGGGACGGCGCCCGTGGCGACCAGCAGCGTGTCCCAGTCATACGTAGCGCCCGACGCGCCACGGACGCGATGCCCCGCCACATCGACGGAGCGCGCCGAGTCTCGGACCACCGTCACGTTCGGGAGTTGATCGAGGCGATGCAGCGCGTAGCGCGGCGCCTCGTCGGCCCAGAGCGAGCGCTCGGGGAGGCGCGCCCGGAGCACGAGCTCTCCGGTCGGAGAGAGGACCGTGACGTCGATGCGCTGTTCGGCGAGGGCATCCAGCGCGAGGACCGCCTCGATAGCGGCAACGCCGCTTCCTATGACGAGAAGTCGCATGCCCTCAGCATCCGCCCGAACCGCGCCGAGAGCATCCGGGAAACGCGGCCGTTCGACTGCGGGTTTCCCCCGTTGCGACCCGTGCGCCAAGCGGATGGCGGCGGGCACGGCAGGACCTAGCGTCTCACCATGACCTTCATCTGGTTCATCGTCTGGCTGATCGCCAACAACGTCGGCGCCAACGAGCCGCTCGTGCTCGATCCGGTCAACGGGTGGATGGGGACGCTGATCCTCGCGGTCGCGCTCGACCTGAGCGCGGCCCACGCGCGTGCTCGTGGATGAGGCCCGCCACCGACGGGCTCTCACACGCGGAGGCCGCGCGGCGACTCGAGCAGCACGGCCCCAACGAGCTCGTCCGTCGCGGGCAGCGCACGTGGCCGCGCGAGCTGCTCGCGCAACTCCGTCACCCGCTGGCGCTGCTCCTGTTCGCTGCGGCGGCGCTCGCGCTCGCGGGCGGGCTCCCCTCGCTGTCGGCGGCGATCCTCGGCGTGATCGTCGTCAACGCCGCGGTCGCGTTCGTGCAGGAGCGCCATGCCGAGGAGGCGGTCGAGGCGCTCGGGCGCTACCTCCCGGCGCAAGCGCGTGTCGTGCGCGACGGTGACGAGCTGGAGATCGACGCCCGAGCGTGGTGCCGGGCGACCTGTTGCTCGTCGAGGAGGGCGAGCGGGTCTGTGCGGATGCCCGTTTGGTCGAAGGGGCGGTCGAGGTCGACCTGTCGGCGCTGACGGGCGAGTCGGCACCGGTCGAACGATCCGCCGGCGAGGCACGCCGAACGCCCCGCCACTCGAGTCCGAGGATCGCATCTTCAGCGGCACCACCTGCACCGCCGGCGACGCGCGCGGCGTCGTGCTGGCAACCGGGATGGCCACCGAGCTCGGCCGGATCGCCGCGCTGTCACAGCGCACGCGCCAGGAGGAGAGCCCGCTCCAGCGCGAGGTTCGGCGCGTCGCCTGGCTGATCGCGCTGATCGCCGTGGGCGCGGGCGTTGCGTTCGTGCCCATCGGGATGTTCGCCGGGCTTCCGTTCCACGAGGCGCTGCTGTTCGCCATCGGATTGCTCGTCGCGAACGTGCCCGAGGGACTGCTGCCGACGATCACGCTCGCGCTCGCCGACGGGGTGCGCCGGCTCACGCGCGGAGGGGCGCTGGTCAAGCGTCTGAGCGCGGTCGAGACCCTTGGCGCCACGACGGTGATCTGCACCGACAAGACCGGCACGCTCACCGAGAACCGGATGCGCGTCGACACCATCTGGACGCCGGGCGCCAAAGCTCGATCGCTTGCCCGCGCTGCCGTCGCCTGCACGACCGCGGTCCTGCATGCGGACGGAAGCGCGACGGGCGATCCGACCGAGATCGCTCTGCTGCGCGCCGGGCATGACCTCGGGGCAGATGTCGACGAGGCCGCTCGCCGCGCGGCGCGGCTGCACATCTTCCACTTCGACCCCCGGCGCAAGCTGATGACGACCGTCGACGAGCGCCCGGGCGGCGCCGTCGCCCACGTCAAGGGAGCTCCGGACGTCCTGCTCGCGAGGTGCTCCACGATCACCGCCGCCGACGGCCGGCCGGAGCCGCTCGACGAGGAGCGCGCGCGCGGCGTGCGCGACACGGCCGACGCCGCCGCCGCACGGGGCCTGCGCATCCTCGCCGTCGCCCAGCGAGACCTTCGCGGCGACGTTCCCGACGACCGCGATGAGCTCGAGCGCGATCTGTGCCTGCTCGGCCTCGTCATGCTGCTCGACCCGCTGCGCGCGACCGTCACGGCCGCGGTCCAGCGCTGCCATGGCGCCGGCGTGCGGATCGTCGTCATCAGCGGCGACAACGGGCTCACCGTGGCTGCGATCGCGCCGCAGCGCCGGCATCGGCGGGCCGCAGCCGCGCGTCGTCGACGGGCCACGAGCTCGATGCGATGACGACGCCGAACTCGACGCGCTCCTCGCCGCGCGAGCGACGAGCTCGTGTTCGCCCGCAGCGTCGCCCGAGGCCAAGCTGCGGATCGCCGACACCCTGCGCGCGCAGGGCACGTCGTGGCGATGACCGGCGACGGCGTCAACGACGCGCCCGCCCTGCGTCGCGCCGACATCGGGGTCGCCATGGGCGCCAGCGGCACCGACGTGGCGCGCGAGGCGGCCACGATGGTGCTGACCGACGACGACTTCGCGACGCATCGTCGACCGCGGTCGAGGAGGGCCGCCGGGTCTACGACAACGTCCGCAAGTTCATCCTCTACATCTTCGCCCACGCGCCGCCCGAGGTCGTGCCGTTCCTGGTCTTCGCGCTGTCGGGCGGCACGATCCCGCTGCCGCTGACCGTCATGCAGATCCTCGCGATCGACCTCGGCACCGAGACCCTGCCCGCCGCTGGCGCTGGGGCGCGAGCGAGCCGAGCCGCGGCGTGATGGACCGCCCGCCGCGCCCGCGCAGCGAGCGTCTCATCGGCGGCCCGCATGCTCGTGCGCGCCTGGGCGCGTGCTGGGCGCGGCGTCCGCGGTGCTCGTGATGGCGGCGTTCTTGTTCGTGCTGCTGCGCGCCGGGTGGCAGCCCGGCGATCGACGCGGCGCCGGGCGCCCGCTGCACGACGCCTGCTGCAGGCGACCACGATGACCTTCGCCGGCATCGTCGCCTGCCAGGTCGGCACGGCGTTCGCGGCCCGCACCGACCGCGTCTCGCTGCCGCAGTCGGCGTGCTTCAGCAACCCGCTGCTGCTGGGGGGCATCGCGTTCGAGCTCGTGTTCACAGCGGCGCTGATCGTAGGGCGCCACCGCTCCAGGACGTCTTCGGCACGGCGCCTGTGGGATGGGACGTGCTGGCCGTCATCGCGACGTTCCCCGTCATCGTCTGGGGCGCCGACGAGCTGCGCCGGCGCGGGTCTAAGCCGGCGACAGCGAGGGCTGCGGCCGGACGGGCGGCGCGGACTCGACGCGCACGCGCGCGTCGACCGCGACGGCCCCTTCGGCCGAGACGACCAGCGGGTTGCACTCGATCTCGGCGACCTCGTGGTGCGCTTCGGTGAGCGCGCTGATCGCCAGCAGGACGCGCTCGAGCGCCGCCGACATCCGCCCGCGGGGCACTGCGGTAGCCATCCAGCATCGGGAACGTCCGGAGCTCGCGGATGCAGTCGTGCGCGTCGCGCTCGGTCAGGGGCCCCAGCCGGACGGCGCTGTCGCCGAGCAGCTCGGTTGCAGTGCCGCCCGCGGCGACCGCGACGACCGGCCCGAACGTCGGGTCGACGACCGCGCCGACGAGCATCTCCACGCCGGGCAGGGCCATCTCCTGCACGAGGAACGCCGTCGGGGGATGTCCTGCGGCCTCCATCCGTGCCGCCATCGTCTCGGCGGCCTGGGCGATGGCCTTCGGCCCGCGCAGCCCCAGCGCGACCGCCCCCGCTCCACTGCGATGCACGAGGCCCTCGGCGACGCCCTTCAGCGCGATCGGGCGCCGCCAGCGCCGGCGCAGCGTGCTCGCCTCGCCGGCAGTTGCGACCACGGCGTGGCGCGGTTGCGCAATCCCGTAGCACTCGAGCAGCGCGGAGGTGTCCTCCGGCGGCAGCCAGCCGGGTTCCCGCGCGAGGGCGGTCGCGATGATGGCCGCGGCACGCCCGTCGTCGGCTTCGATCTCGGGCACGTGCCCGGCGGGCGTCGCGCGCCACGCCCCATAGCGGGCGGCACGGCCGAGCGCACGAGCGGCGTCCTCAGGGAAGCGGAAGCACGGCATGCCCCGCGTCGCCTCGGGCGCGCGCGGCATCGCGAAGGCCGCAGCCACCGGGATCGGCGCGGCATCGGCGGCGCGGCGGACCGCGTCCGCGATTGCATCGGGGTCCGTCACGAGCGGTGGCACATAAAGCACGATCAGGCAGTCGTAGGCGCCACTGGAGCCAAGGAGCTCGATCGCCTGCTCGAACTGCGCCGGCGACGCGGCGGCAAGAAGGTCGACCGGATTGCCGACGGCCGCCGCGCCGGGAAGCATCGCGGCGAGGTCGCGCTGCGTCGCGTCCGGTGCGGGGACGACCTCGAGCCGGGCGGCCTGGCACGCGTCTGCGCACAGGATCCCCAGCCCGCCACCGTTGGTGACGAC
>CAWCEB010000090.1:0-28558 GCA_963794105.1 uncultured Actinomycetes bacterium
GCTTCTGCTACACCGACTCCCCTCGCCACACGCTGGCGCACACGCCGGACCTGTCGGATGGCGACTGGCTGGCGATCGTCGACGAGGCGATCGCCCTGGGAGTGCTCGAGGCCGTGATCACCGGCGGAGAGCCGTTGCTGCGCCGCGACCTGACGCTCGAGGTGATCGAACGCCTCGACGCGGCGGGCGTCGGCACGACGCTGAACACGAACGGCTGGTTCGTCGACGACGCGGTCGCCGACCGCCTCGCGGCGTGCCGCGGGCTCTCGGCGTTCATCTCGCTCGACGGCGCGACGTCGGCGACCCATGACTCAGCCGCGGCGTCCCCGGAGGCTGGGCGCGCGGCGTCGCGGCCATCGACCGGCTGCGCTCGCGCGACGTCCCCGTCCGGATCGTGCACGTGGTCACGCCCGATACCGAGCACGAGACGGAGGCGCTGATCGAGCTCGGATGGCAGCTCGGCGTCACCTCCGTGCAGATGACGCCGGTCGTGCCGACCGGCGCCGCGGCCCGCAGCGGCGACTGGAAGATCGACGCGCCGAGGCTGCGGCGGATCAGCGACAGTGCGCCCGGGCGCTACTCCGGGATGCCCGTGATCATGCGCACCGGCTCGTTGGGCGACGGGATGGCCCCGACGCGCCGGACGCCGCTCGGTCTCCTGGTCCGCCCGAGCGGCGCGGTCCGGATCGAGTCCGTCAACCCGTTCTCGTTCGGTCACGCCCGTCGCGATGGGCTCGCCCACTGCTGGGAGCGCATCGTCGAGGGCTTCGACGCGCCCGAGCTCCTGGAGTGGGATCGCAGGATGGGCGTGATGGGCGACTACGCCAAGCAGGATGTCGTGCCCTACCTCGACGACGACGTCCCCGCCGACCGGCCGACGACCACAGAGGCCGCGCGGGCGGCGGCACTGGCCGCACCGGTGCCGGCCAAGAGCAAGGCGCGCGAGCCTGGGCCCTACGGGACGGTCGACGGTGCCCTGGCCCACGCCCGCGAGCTGGGCCTCTCGCGTGCGTATCGCCGCGGAGCGGTCCGCGTCAACGGCGAGCACGTGCGGATCCCCGCGACCGGCTCGATCTCGCGCCTGAACACGACCGCGGTGGCGATCCTCGACGCCTGCTCGCCGGGAACGGCAGCGGACGCGGTGCGCGCCCTTGCCACCGCCTACCCGTCCGAACCGCGCGATCGGATCGAGCACGACGTCGGCGAGACGATCCGCTCGCTCACAGCGCGCGGGATCCTGCGCCCGGCCCTCGCCGCCGGCGACGCCCCGGCGACCGCCGAGGGGACCGTCGACCTTCCGTACTAGGCGGGCTCGACGAGCTCGCGCTCGCGCAGCGCCGCGACGAACGCGTTGGCGTCGCGGGCGGCGATCTCGCCTTCGAGGGCGTGGCGGTCGGTGAGCGCCTGCGCGAGCTCCTCGGGCGAGCGTGGCTCGGCGAGCAGCTCCCACAGCGCGGCGCCGCTTGCGTTCAGGCGCAGGTAGCGGTCACCGACGGGGTCGAGCAGGACGGTCTCGCCTGCCACGGTTTCGGTGACAGCCCAGGGCACGCGCCGGATTCGCTGAGTCGCTTCTACAGTGTCGCCTCGCATGGGGGCGACACTGTACGGCTATGCCATCGACTCCGAGGTGCCGCTGCCGCGAATGCGCACGGGTCCGGCGACGCGCGGGACGATCGTCGTCCGGACGGCGGGCGCCGAGCTCCTCGAGCGGTCTGGCCGCCTGGTGCGCTACGACCCCAGCATCTGGGCGCTGGCGCGCACGGAGGACGGGCTGCTCGTGTGGTGCCCAGGGACGGGGAGCTACCACGCGGACGTCTCGCGCGGGCTGATCGAGGTCCATCCGGACGAGCGCGTCGCGGGGTTCCTCGAGCACAGGCTCGCGTGTCTCGTCCTGCCATTGCTGCTCGCGGAGCGCGGGGACCTTGCGCTGCACGCCGCGGTCCTGGCGCGCGACGGGCGCGCGGTCGCGTTCTGCGGTGCGTCGATGCGCGGCAAGTCGACGCTCGCGGCGCAGCTGGCCGGCCGCGGCTTCGAGCTGCTCGGTGACGACAGCGCGGTGCTGTCGCTCGACGGGGACGACGGGCTGCTCGTGTGGCCGGGACCGTCGGGGTCGCGGCTGCGGCGGCCGGGCGAGCGCGTGCTGCGGCGGCTCGTCCACGCGCGCAACGGCCACGACCAAACCGCGCCCGTGCAGGTCGCTGCGGTGGTCGAGCTGGCCGAGCGCGGCGGGGATGAGCTCGAGGTCGAGGAGTTGGAGCCGCTCGTCGCCGCGACGAGCATCTATGCGTACGCGCCCCAGGCGGACGGCCCGGCGGTGGCGCGCACGTTCGCCATGGTGGCGCGGCTCGTCGAGCGGGTCCCGGTCCTGCGCGCCCGGATGCCGGATGACCTCGCCCGCGCCGGCGACCACGCCGAGGCGCTGTTCAGCGCTGCGCTCGCGGGCGCAGCGACCTGAGCCCGGCGCCGACGTAGCGCAGCCGCTCGCGGCCGCCGAGCGCCGCAAGGCGCCCGATGTGGACGCCGATCGGGCGCGGCCCGCGCCACAGCGCGGCGCGCAGCGGGCCCAGCGCCGGCCGCAGCGGCCGCGGGCCCGGGCGCTCGACCTCGACGCCGCACCACTCCTCGGCGGCATCGAGCGCGAGCGCCAGTTCCCAGCCGGCTCCGAGCTCGGCGGCCAGCTCGAACGTTCGCTGGATGTCCGCGTCTGCGGAGCGCACCGCCAGCGCGATGTCCTTGACCATGAGCAGCCGCCGGTCCGGATGGGCCACGAGGTGCAGGGCGAGCGCGAGCAGCAGCTCTGGTGCGGCCGGGACGATGGCGCCGTCCAGTTCGCTGCCGTGGCGCGCGAGTGCGTCGCGGTCGAGGGCATCGGCACGCGGGTCGTCGACCAGCCGCCAGTGCAGCTCGAGCCCGACGACGCGCGCGCCGATCTCGCGCGCCATGCCGAGCTCGTGTCCGTACGCCTCGGCGAAGCCGCGCCAGGGCTCGCCGCCGGCGACGCCCATGCGCGGCGCGCGGCTGAGCCGCCAGCCGTCCGCCTCCAGCGCGGCCGCGGCTCGACGCAGCATCGGCTTGTGGACGACGAGGTCGAGATCGCCGTAGGGGCGCAGCTCTGTCGATGGGTGCAGGGCGGCCGCGGCCGGGCCCTTCACCACGACCGCGGGCAGCCCGATCGCAGCGCCGATCCCGGCGGCAGCGGCGGGGAGCTGCGCCCTCACGAGCGCCGTCGACAGCGCTGCCTGGCGGTGCACGCCGAGCAGCGGCGACTGCGGATCGGCGCGCACGGCATAGCCCTGCAGCCGGTGGTACGCGGCGGCCGCTGTCGTTGCGTCGTCATGCGGCAGCGGCCGGTCGTGGCTCAGGAGCGCTCGCAGCGCCGGCAGCTGCGCGGAGTGGGCGAAGCGCAGCCGCGGCATCCGCGGCAGCCTAGATGGCTTGCTCCCGACCGGAGCGGCAGATAGCGTGGCCGCCCATGGAACAGGAGACACCGGCCCGGCCACCCGCGTACGACCCGCCGGCGGTCGAGGATCTGCCCGCCGACGGGCCGTCGACCGTTTGCGGGATCGTCCAGCAGTCCCCGGGGGCCTGATGGTCGAGCGCGAAGCGACAGTGGCGGCGTCCTACGAGCCGCCGACAGTGTCGGATCTGCCGACGGACGGGCCTTCATCGGTGTGCGCGATGATCGTCCCGATCTCGACGACCGACTGACGCCCGCTCAGGCGGCGAGCAGCTCTCGAAGCCGGCCCGAGCGGTCGGCTTCGAACGTCTCGCGGAAGCCCCCGATCACCTCGTCGCCGATGACGACCTGGGGGAATGAGAGCATTCCTGTGCGCTCCACGAGTTGGGCGCGCCCCTCCGGATCCTTGGAGAGGTTGACCTCGTCGTACTCGACGCCGCGCGTGGTGAGCAGTTGCTTCACGCGGACGCAGAAGGAGCACGGTTCGGTCGTGTACACGGTGATCTGTGCCATCGCTTTACAAAGGATAGTGAGGATTCGTGCCAGGTCCGCTGCGCACTGAGGCCGTCGTGCTGCGGTCGATGCGCTACGGCGAGGCTGACAGGATTCTGCACCTCTATACCCCGATGCGCGGCCGCGTCAGCGCGATCGCCAAGGGCGTGCGGCGCACGCGCAGCCGCTTCGGCGGGCGCCTCGAGCCGTTCAGCCACGTCGACCTGCAGCTCCACGAGGGCCGCAGCGACCTGCTCACGGTCACCGGCGCCGACACCGTGCATGCCCACGCTCACCTGCGGGACGACGGCTCGGCGCTCGACGCGGCCGGACGGGCATGCGACGCCGTCGCCCGGCTGTTCGAATCCGGTGATCCGCACCCGGAGGTCTTCCACCTGCTGTGCAACGAGCTGCGCCTGCTCGAGGACGAACCCGGGATGGCGACGCTCGCGAACCAGCTTGCCTTCCGGCTGAAGCTGCTCGTCGCGGCGGGCTTCGGGCCGCAGCTGTCGGCGTGTGCGTCGTGCGGCGAGCGCGAGCACCTCGCGGGCTTCTCCGGCGCGGCGGGCGGCGTGGTCTGCGGGGCGTGCGAGGCATCGGCGTTCCCGCTCGACGAGGCAGCGCACGGGTTCATGGTCGAGGCGCTCGGGCGACCGCTCGCTCAGACGCCCGCCGTCGAGGTCCGCGCGCTGCGCCAGGTCGAGCGCGCGATCACCGACCTCGCCGAGCACCACGGGCACATTCGTTTGCGTGCTGCAGCCGCCGGATAGGATCGGCGATCGTGGAGACCGCCATCGCGACGCAGTGGGTCTACGACTTCGCAGAGGGGTCGCGGGAGATGCGCGACCTGCTCGGGGGCAAGGGCGCGGGCATCGCCGAGATGACGCGCGTCCTCGGCGCGGAGCGCGTGCCGGCGGGCTTCACGATCACGACCGAGGCCTGCGTCGCCTACATGAACGCCGACAAGGCGTTCCCGGATGGGCTGGAGCAGCAGGTGGCCGAGGCGATCGCGCGGCTCGAGCAGCAGGCCGGCAAGCGGCTGGGCGACGACGGCGACCCGCTGCTGGTCTCGGTCCGGTCGGGCGCGCGCGAATCGATGCCCGGGATGATGGACACGGTCCTGAACCTCGGGCTGAACGGAGCGTCCGTCGCGGGGCTTGCGGAGAAGACCGGCAACGAGCGGTTCGCGTGGGACTCCTACCGGCGCTTCGTGCAGATGTACGGCAACGTCGTGATGGGCGTGGACGGCGCGCGCTTCGAGGACGAGATCAAGCGCATCAAGCGCGACCGCGGCGTCAGCGAGGACACCGACCTTGATGTCGATGCGCTGCGCGAGCTGACCGAGGCTTTCAAGGGCTTCTACGAGTTCCCGTCGGATCCGCAGGATCAGCTCAAGGGCGCGATCCGCGCCGTCTTCGACTCCTGGATGGGCAAGCGCGCGGTCGAGTACCGGCGCATCAACCGGATCCCCGACGACTGGGGCACCGCGGTCAACATCCAGCAGATGGTGTTCGGCAACAAGGGCGACACGTCCGGCTCCGGCGTCGTGTTCACCCGCGATGAGGTGACCGGCGAGCCCGAGCCCAGCGGCGACTTCCTGCCCAACGCGCAGGGCGAGGACGTCGTCAGCGGCGTCCGCACCCCGCGCGACATCGGCGAGCTGCGGGAGTGGCAGCCTGAGGTGTACGCGCAGCTGATGGAGATCCTGCGCACGCTCGAGCGCCACTACGCCGACATGCAGGACACCGAGTTCACGATCGAGGAGGGGCGCCTCTACATGCTGCAGACGCGCAGCGCCAAGCGCCCGGCGCAGGCGGCGGTGCGCTTCGCGGTCGACGCCGTCGCGGAGGGCCTGCTCACCCGCGAGGCCGCGCTGATGACCATCGACGCGGAGAAGCTCGACGCGCTGCTGCACCCGACGTTCGACCCGGACGCCGGCTTCAGCGTGCTCGCCCGCGGCGTTGCCGCCTCGCCCGGCGCCGGGAGCGGGAGGATCGTGTTCACGGCCGACGACGCGGTCGCCGCCACCGACGACGTCATCCTCGTGCGCCCGTTCACCGAGGCCGACGACGTGGCCGGCTTCCACGCCGCGAAGGGGATCCTCACGAGCGAGGGCGGCAAGGCTTCGCACGCGGCGCTCGTGGCGCGCGGCATGGGCGTCCCGGCGGTGACGGGCGCGGGTGACCTGCAGATCGACCTGCAGGAGGGCACCGTGACCGTCGGCGAGACCGTGCTGCACGCGGGCGACCACATCGCGATCGACGGGACGACCGGCGCGATCACGATCGAGGAGGTCCCGACGATCGAGCCGGAGATCACCGAACACTTCGACACCGTGCTGCGCTGGGCCGACGAGCTGCGGACGCTCGGCGTGCGCACGAATGCCGACACGCCGCACGACGCGCGCAAGGCGCGCGACTTCGGCGCCGAAGGGATCGGGCTCTGCCGAACCGAGCACATGTTCTTCGGCGAGGACCGTCATCACAAGATGGTCGACGTGATCCTCGCCGAGGACACTGAGACCCGGCGCGCCTGCCTGGGGCAGCTGCTGCCGCTCCAGCAGGGCGACTTCGCCGGCCTGTTCGAGGAGATGGCGGGGCTGCCGGTGACCATCCGGATGCTGGACCCGCCGCTGCACGAGTTCCTGCCGCATCGCGCGGCCGTCGAGCAGGATGTCGAGCGGGCGCGCATCGAGTGCTCCGACGACCTTCCGGCGCTCGAGCGCACGCTGCGCCGTGTCCGCGAGCTCGAGGAGACCAACCCCATGCTCGGTACGCGCGGGTGCCGGCTCGGGATCCTCTATCCGGAGATCTACGAGATGCAGGCGCGCGCGATCTTCCGCGCGGCGGCCGGCGCCGAGCATCGCCCCGAGCTCGAGATCATGATCCCGCTGGTCGACTATGAGCGTGAGCTCGAGCTGCTGCGCGGGCTCGTCGAGCGCGTCGGCTCCGAGGAGGGCTTCGCGCCGGGTTCCTACATGGTCGGCACGATGATCGAGCTGCCGCGCGCGTGCTTCCTGGCGGACTCGATTGCCCACCAGGCCGACTTCTTCTCGTTCGGCACCAATGACCTGACACAGACCGGCCTGGGCTTCTCGCGCGACGACATCGAGAAGCGCATCCTGGGGCGCTACATCGACACGAAGATCCTCGACCGCTCGCCGTTCGAGACCATCGACGCGCCTGGCGTCGGGCAGATGCTGCGCATGGGCGCATGGCTCGGGCGCAAGACCAAGGTCGATCTGAAGCTCGGCGTCTGCGGCGAGCACGGCGGCGACCCGGACTCGATCGACTTCTTCCACCACTCCGGCATCGACTACGTGTCGTGCTCGCCCTACCGGGTGCCGGTCGCCCGCGTGGCCGCGGCGCAGGCCGCATGTCGCTGACCTCGCGCGCCTACGGCGAGCGCGGCCGCAGGCGGGCGATCAAGCAGGGCATCGATCCTGAGCGGCTGCCGCCGGGCCAGTCGCCGACGGCGCCCGGGAAGTGGCCGGTGCTGACGGTCGGCGCCGCGCCGGTGGTCGCTCCCGAGGACTGGCAGCTGTTCGTCTACGGCGAGGTGGCCGAATCGACGTCGTTCACGCTGGAGGAGCTAGCGCCGCGCGCCGTCGAGCAGATCTGCGACATCCACTGCGTGACGCGCTGGTCGCGGTTCGACACGCGCTGGGAGGGCGTGCGCGTCCGGGAGCTGCTGCAGCCGGGGCCGGCTGCCACGCACGCGCTGATCCATTCCTACGGTGGCTACTCGACGAACCTGCCGCTCGACGCGCTGCTCGACGACGACGCGCTCGTGGCGTGGGCGGCCGACGGCGAGCCGCTGACGCACGAGCACGGCGGGCCGGTGCGGCTGCTGGTGCCTCAGCGGTACTTCTGGAAGTCCGCGAAGTACCTCCAGGCGATCGAGCTGCTGGACCACGACGAGCCCGGCTTCTGGGAGCGCAACGGCTACCACAACGACGGCGACCCCTGGCGTGAGGAACGGACGAACCGCGACCCGTTCGCCTTCCGGGCGCTGCGACGCAACGCGCGCGGCGTCAGTCAACCGTGAGGACGGCCTTGCCGGCGACGCGCCGGTCGAGCAGGTCCTCGATCAGCGGGCCGGCGTCGCGCCACGACGCCACGCTGTCGATCTGGGCGTCAAGGCGCCGGTCGGCCATCAGCGCGGCGAGGCGGGAGAGTGTCGCCGCGCCGTCATGCACGGAGCGGAAGACGAGGAAGCCCACGACCCTCGCGCCGGGGGCGCGGCCGAAGAGCGTGCGGGTCGCGTACTCGACCGGTTCGGGCACGGTCGACGCATAGGACACGACCGTGCCGCCCGCCGCGACCGCGCCAATGGCGGCGCCGAGGATGGGCCCGCCGACGCCGTCGAGCACGATGTCGTACTGCGCGCCCTCGGGGACCGAGTCGACGACGTCGTCGGCGCCGAGCTCGCGCAGGCCGCCTTGGCGGCGCGCGAGCGCCGTGACGTGCGCCCCCGCTCCCTTCGCCAGCTGGACGGCGAAGCGGCCCACGCCCCCGGACGCGCCCGTGACGAGGACCCGCCGCCCAAGCGGGTTGCCGCCGATGTCGAGCGTCTTGAGCGCTGTGATACCGGCGACTGGCAGCGTCGCTGCCTGCTCGAACGAGACGTTGTCGGGAAGCTCGGCGATCCAGTCGGTCGACACGTTGGCCAGCTGTGCCCAGGCGCCTCTGGACATCAGGCCGACGACGCGCGCGCCCGCCTTCGGCCCGCTTCCGTCCGCGGCTGCCGTGCGGACGACGCCGGAGACGTCCCAGCCCGTCAGCTCGCCGTCCCGCATGCTGGCCAGGCGCACGGTCTCCCCGCGGTTCAGGCTGAACGCCTTGACCTCGACCAGCGCCTCGTTGCGCTGCGGCTCAGGGTCGGGGACCTCTCGGATTTCGGCTGACGGCGGGGCGGCGACGAGGGCGAGCATGCCCTGGACGCTACCCGCCGCGTAGCGTGCCGTCCCATGCATCAACGGATCCAGCGCTATCTGCGCGCCGTGGTCGCCGCCGAGCGCGAGGCGGTCGATGCGGGCGCCTTCACGCTCTACCTGCACCCGACCGAGAAGCAGCACCCGTTCCTGAACTATGCGATCCCGAACGAGGGCGCCGAGCCCGACGACGGGTCGGCACTCGTGGCAGCCGCGCATGAGCGCGGGCTCATCCCGCGCGTCGAGGCGGTCGAGCCATGTGCGCCGTGGGTGCGCGACCTGCCGGGCTTCGAGGTCGAGCTCGAGCCACCGCTCATGACCTGCGCGGAGCCCGTCGACCTGTCCTCGCCGGCCGAGCTCGTGCTCGTCGAGCAGGGAACCCCGCTCGTCGGCCCGATGTTGCAGGCGTTGTACGAGGCGTTCGAGGAGCCGTCGCCGACGCCCGAGCGGATCGCGACCTGGAACGGGCGCGCCGTGGCGGCGGTGGTCGACGGCGAGGTTGTCGGCGGGGCATCCTGGACAGCCGTGATCGACGACATGACCGAGGTCGCCGGGATCGGCGTGCGCGAGGCATATCGCCGGCAGGGCATCGCGGGTGCGCTGACGGCGGAGGCGACGCGCCGCGGCCTGGCCGCGGGTGCCAGCCTCGCGGTGCTCAGCCCCGGCAACGACGGGGCCAAGCGGGTCTACGAGCGTGCCGGCTATGCGGACGCGTCGCGGATGCTCCACGTCCGGCAGTGAGAGGCGATAGGGCAGACTTGGGGCATGCACCGCGACGCCACCGCCGGCCCCGTCGCCTCCGCCTATGCGCGGGAGCGGGCGGCATGGGAGGAGTCGTGGCTGTCCGAGCACGCGGCGCACTCCTACCCGGCGCGCCGGGTGCGCCCGGAGGACGACTGCACGCTGCGTACGCCCCTGCAGCGCGACCGTGACCGGATCGTGCACTGCAAGGCGTTCCGGCGGCTCAAGCACAAGACGCAGGTGTTCGTCGCGCCCGAGGGCGACCACTACCGCACCCGGCTGACCCACACGCTCGAGGTCACGCAGATCTCGCGCACCGTCGCTCGAGCGCTTCGCCTCAACGAGGACCTCGTCGAGGCGATCGGCCTGGGCCACGACCTCGGGCACACGCCGTTCGGTCACATCGGCGAGGCCGCGCTCGACGCGTGCCTGCAGGAGCGCTTCGGGCGGGAGTTCCGCCACTACGAGCACTCCGTGCGGGTCGCGCAGGTGCTCGAGGACCTGAACCTGACCGAGGACGTCGTCGACGGCATCCTCTGCCACTCCGGCCGCGCGCCGCAGCCGCGGACGCTCGAGGGGCGCATCGTGCGGCTGGTCGACCGCGTGGCCTACATCAACCACGACATCGACGACGCGATCCGGGCGGGCGTGCTCGATCCCGCGGCGCTGCCGGTCGATCCGATCGCGGCGCTCGGGGACACGGGCTCCCAGCGGATCGACGCGCTCGTCCACGACCTCGTGGAGCACTCGGCGGCGGCCGGTGACATCGTCCAGGGCGCGCAGGCGGGCGGCGCGATGGACGCCCTCCGGACGTTCATGTTCGACGAGGTCTACCTGAGCCCCACGGCGCGGCGCGAGCAGGCGAAGATCGACACCGTGATCCGCACGCTGTTCGAGCACCTTGTCGCGAATCCGGAGACGCTGCCCGGCAGCGACGGCGACCTGGCCCAGCGCGTGACCGACTGGATCGCCGGCATGACCGATCGGTTCTGCATCCGGGCGTTCGAGGAGCTCTCGGTGCCCAACGCGTTCGCTCTCTGATGGCGCGGTTCTCGTCCGACTCCCGGGAGCGCGTACGCGATGCGGTCGACATGATCGACCTCGTCGGGACGCGAACCGAGCTCAAGCGCGCAGGCGCCAACCGCTACCAGGGCCTGTGCCCGTTCCACGACGAGCGCACGCCGTCGTTCGGGATCGACCCGCTCAACAAGCTCTACCACTGCTTCGGCTGCGGCAAGGGCGGCGACTGCTTCACGTTCGTCGAGGAGACCGAGGGCATGCGCTTCCCGGAGGCGATGCAGTTCCTGGCCGACCGCTACAACGTCGAGCTGGAGGTCGAGGCCGAGGATCCGCAGGAGGCCGCGCGGCGCGCACGGCGCGAGCGGCTGCTCGAGCTGCTCGAGCGGACGGCGACCTTCTACGTGCGCCACCTCTGGGAGTCGCAGGAGGCCGCGGGCGCGCGCCGGTACCTGGCCGAACGCGGCCTGGACGAGGCGACCTTGCGCGAGTTCCGCGTCGGCTACGCCCCCTCGGCGTGGGACACCGTGCTCCTGGCCTCGCGCCGGGCGAAGTTCTCCAACGAGGAGATCGCGGCATCGGGCCTGGCGGTGCGCGGGAAGGACTCCGGGCGGATCTACGACCGCTTCCGCCGGCGGATCACGTTCCCGTTGTGCGACGCGCGCGGCCGTGTGCTCGGATTCGGGGCGCGGGCGCTGGGCGCCGACCAGCAGCCGAAGTACCTCAACTCGCCCGAGGGCGACGTCTACCACAAGGGCCGCCAGCTCTTCGCGATCGACATCGCGCGGGCCGCCGCCGCGAAGTCGCAGACGGTGATCGTCGCCGAGGGCTACACCGACGTGCTGATGCTCCACCAGGCCGGGATGAAGAACGCCGTCGGGATCATGGGGACCGCGATGACACCCGAGCAGGTGGGGGAGCTGGCGCGGCTGGCGCCGACCGTGCTGCTCGCCCTCGACGCGGACTCGGCCGGCCAGGAGGCCATGCTGCGTGCCGAGCGCCTCGCGCGCCAGCGCAAGCTCGCGGTCCGTGTCGTGCCGCTGCCGGTCGGCTCCGACCCGGCCGACCTCGTCCAGACGCAGGGCGCCGAGGCGGTCGCGGCGCTCGTCGATGCGTCGATCCCGTTCGTCCGCTTCCGGGTGGAGAAGACGCTCGCGGCGGCGGACACGTCCTCGGCGGAGGGCAAGGACCGCACGATCGACGAGCTGCGGCCCGCGTTCGCTCCCGACGTCCTGGCGCCCAGCGCGCTGCGTGAGGACCTGCTGCGCGAGGTCTCCGAACGGCTGGACCTCGTGCCGTCGCTCGTGTCCTCGTGGCTGGCTGCGGGCGCGGCGCCGCGAGCGCCGGCCGCCGCCGCGGCCGCGCCTCCGCCGAGCACACGGCCCGCGCACGCCGATGCGCCCGAGCGCGAGTTCCTGGCCGACTGCATCGCGCTCCCGCGCGTGGGGAACGAGCTCCTGCGCGCGATCGACCCGGCTCGCGATCTCTCGTCCGACGTGATGCGCCGCGCCCACGGCCACCTGCTCGGGCACCTTGAGTCGCCGGCAGAGGGCATCGCCGGCGACGACGAGGAGCTGCGCACCCTGATCGCGGAGCTGACGCTGTCGGCCAGCCCGGAGGACGTGAAGGAGCGCGACCTGCGAGCGCTGCGGGTGCAGCTCGAGCTGCCGGCGTCGAACGCCAGCGCGACCACGCGCCCCCGGGCGCCAAGGCGGAGCTCGCGCGGCGCCGGATCGAGCTTCAGGCCGAGCTCGCGCGGGCCATGCAGTCATCGATGGGCTGAAGTTGACAAGCGACTGTTCGTGCTTGCGACTTGTGTGGCCGCCGTTGTGGGCGCCGGGGGCTCCGGCGCTCTCGCCGGTGAGGTGAAGGGCCCGCCGACTGGCGGCGATCCGGCCACCAACTTCAACGACGCGGCGACCTCGCACGCCAATTCGGCCTGCGTCTTCTCCGGGTTGAACGACTACATCAACGGCCAGACCGACAAGCCGGCCCAGACGCCGGCGGACGGACCGCCAGGGGCGGCCGGCCACGGGGCCGGCGAGGAGTTCCCCATCGGCTGCAGGGGCTTCAGCAACCCCGACAATCCGAGGACCCCGCCGCACTGACATACCTCGTTGGCCCCGGCGCCCGGCGTCGGGGCCAACGTTCCACTTCGGAAGCTCCGGGGGTGGGACTCGAACCCACAACCCTTCGATTAACAGTCGAATGCTCTGCCATTGAGCTACCCCGGATCGGAGCTCCGCCCCACGGGCGAACGGCCCGGCTAGCTTAGGGCAATCGCCCGATGGGACTTGCCTGACAAACATGGCACCCCTCGCCATATTCGTCATGCATGCAGATCGACGTGAACCGGCGCACGCGCTCGATTCGAGGCGCTACCTTGCCCGCGATGCACGGTGGGGACCGGGAGGGAACCCGGCGGAGGCGCAGGTTGGGGATCGCGGCTGTCGTCGCGATGCTCGTGCTGTGCGCGGACGTCGGGGCGGCGCAGGCCGACCCGACGTGGTCGGTCGACGACCAGGTCGTCGCGGAGGGGGACTCCGGGACGACGGACGTCACCTTCACGATCACCGCGTCCGGCCTCTCGCTCCTGGACATGGGGGACACCGTGGACTACACGACGGCCGACGGCAGCGCCGGCGCGCCCGGGGACTACGGTTCCACGTCTGGCACGGCGACCGTCGGGAACATCCTCGGCGGCACGTCGTCGACGACGGTGAAGGTCCAGGTCAACGGCGATCACTCGCCCGAGCGCGACGAGACGTTCCAGCTGGTGCTCAGCAACCCCTCGTCGGGCACGATCGCCGACGGCAGTGGCCAGGCCACGATCGTCAACGACGACGCCCCGCACCTCCACGTGGCGGGCACGCACGTGTCCGAGAAGGACGGCGCGGCCGTGTTCACGGTGTCGCTCGACGGCGCCGGAGCCGTCACGGTCCACTACGCGACCACGGACGGCAGCGCGTTCGCCGGCTCGGACTACACCGCCCAGTCCGGCACGCTCAGCTTCACGCGTGCCGACACCGCCAAGACGGTTTCGGTTCCCGTCACCGACGACCTGGTGAGCGAGGGTGACGAGACCTTCGGCCTGCAGCTGTCCGGCGCGTCGGGGGCGGCCGCGGGCGGCAACGACCTCTCCGCCTCGGCGACGATCGCCGACGACGACGCCGTCGTGCCGTTGCCGACCGGCTCGCCGGGATCCGGCAGCTCCGGAACCAGCGGATCTTCGGTCAGCGACACGACCGCCCCGCGGCCGAAGCTGACCAAGCCGCGCTCCAAGCGCGGGACGATCGTCGTCTCGATCACCTGCCCGGTCACCGAGACCCTCTGCCGCGGCACGCTGACGACCTTCTCTGCCGCCGACCGCCGCTCCAAGGTCCGCCAGCTGCGCCACGAGCGCAAGCTCGGCAGCGCGACCTTCGTCATCGCGGGCGGCAGGACCGCCGTGATCACGACGCGGATATCGAAGCGGACGCTTGCGCTGCTGCGCCGCGCCGGCAGGGTGCGGGTGCGCAGCTACGCCGTCGTGCGCGACGCGTCGGGCAACGTCGGCACCGCGAGTGCCGGTGCGCTCCTGCGCGGCGTGCGCTGAGCGAGGCCTTCGACCAGCCCGGCCGCCCGCGCCGCCCCGTCGTGGGCGGCAGACCAGGCTGCGAGCTCGCGTGCGCGCGCCCGCAGCCGCGGGTCCGAGAGCGCCGCGCGGACGGCGAGCCGGACCGCTCGCGGCGTCGCGAGTCGCCGCGGCAGCCGAACGCCGACGCCGGCCCAGTCGACGCGCGCAGCGTTCTCGTTCATGTCGCCCGCCGCCGGCACCACCACGACCGCGCACCCCGACGCGAGCGCGCGGGCGACGGTGCCGTGGCCGCCATGGCAGACGACGACGTCGCAGCGCGGCATCGTGCGCCCGTAGGAGACCCAGTCGACCAGGCGTGTGTTCGCCGCGGCGCGCAGCGGCGCGTCCGGCGGCCGGTTGTTCGTCGAGGCGAGCACGCGAACGTCCTCGCCCGCCAGTCCCTCGACCGCCGCGCGAAGCAGCCGCTGCTCGGGGTCCTGCGACGTCGACGGCGCGACCAGCACCAGCGGCGCGTCGCCCGGCGGCAGCTCGACGTCCTCGAACGGCTGCTCCCAGAGCAGCGGCCCGACGACGTGCTCCCACGGCTCCCAGCGGCGCGGGTACTCGAGCTGGGGGAACGTCGCGACGAGGCACAGCCGGCGCGACAGCCCGCCATGCACGTGGTCCAACGGCGCCAGGCCGAGCCGGCGACGCGTCTCGTTGAGCTCGTCCCGGCCCTGCTCGAGGCCGCGTCGCACCACCGGATCGGTGGCCCGCCACAGCCGCTCGGCCGACCGGCGTCCGTGGCAGCCGCGCGCCCATCGAATACGGCGCCCACCCGCGCGGCGTCCCGGGATGCACGTGGGGCACGAGCGTGGCCACGGGCACGCCCTCGAGCTCGGCCGCCAGCGCCGGCGCCAGCGTGAGGATGTCTGCCACGACGGCGTCGGGCTCGACCGAGCGCACGAGCTCGCGCGACACCGCGGCGGCGCGCACGACGACCTCGTAGGGCTTGAGCGGCCGCTCGCGCGTGGGGAAGACGTGGTACTCCGGCGCCGCGGCGAACGCCATGCCCTCGGCCTCGGCCGCCGGCTGCCAGCGCTTCCAGGTCTCGAGCGTCACCTCGTGCCCGCGACGCACGAGCTCGCGGCCGAGCGCGATGACCGGGAACGCGTGCCCCGGATCGCCGAACGCCCCGAGAAGGAACGGAGCGGGGGCCCCGAGCGGGCTATGCCGCCTCCTCCGCCAGCTGCGCGATCTTCTGCAGCTGATCGATGCGCTCCTCGCGCGTCCAGGCCATCGGCGTGATCCCCAGCGTGCCGACGCCGGCCTCGCGATAGACGCGCAGGCGGTCGCGCACCTTGTCGGCCGGGCCGTTGAGCGAGACGAGGTCGATCAGCTCGTCCGGCAGCGCGGCCATCGCCTCGTCGCGGCGGCCTTCGAGATACAGGTCCTGGACCTTCTTTGCCGCGTCCTCGAAGCCGTAGCGCTGGATGAGCTTGTTGTAGAAGTTCTTGTCGCGCGAGCCCATGCCGCCGACGTACAGCGCGATGAACGGGCGCATGACGTCGCGGCCCTTCTCGATGTCCTCGGAGATGAAGACGTTCACGGTCGGCGCGATGTCGAACCCGTCGTCGAGGGTGCGGCCCGCCCGCGCCGCGCCCTCGTCGAGCCACGCGCGCAGGTCGGGAAGGTGCTCGGGCGACACCAGCGTCGGCATCCAGCCATCGGCGATCTCGCCGGCCAGAGCGGTGTTCTTCGGGCCGATCGCCGCCAGGTAGATCGGCATCCGCTCCTGCACCGGGGCGATCGTCAGCTTGAGCGCCTTACCCGGCCCGTCGGGCAGCGGCAGCGTGAAGTGCTCGCCGGCGTACTCGAGCCGCTCGCGTGCGAGCGCCTTGCGGATGATCTCGATGTACTCGCGCGTGCGGCCGAGCTGATTGGCGAAGCGCACGCCGTGCCAGCCCTCGCTGACCTGCGGCCCCGACGAGCCGATGCCGAGCAACATGCGCCCGTCGGAGAGCTGGTCGATCGTCGCCGCGGTCATCGCGGTCATCGCAGGGGAGCGGCCCGGGATCTGGAAGATGCCCGCTCCGAGCTTGATCCGGGAGGTCTGACCCGCGAGCCAGGCGAGGATGGTGGCCGCATCGGACCCGTAGGCCTCGGCCGTCCAGATGGAGTCGTAGCCCAGTCGTTCGGCCTCCTGCACGATTGCCAGCTGGTCCTCGCTGGTGAGGCCGAGCCCCCAGTACCCGATGTGCACGCCGAGCTTCATGCAGGATCCTTTTCAAGTCAGGGAAGGAAAGTGGCCGGGAGCCCCGACGAGCGGGTACCTTTTCAGAACTCCATGCGCCGCACCCGCCGTTCGACCATCGAGGACCTCCGCCTGGCGATCGATTGCCTGCCCGTCAGGACGCGCCAGGCGATGCTCGACGGGGTGCGCGCGAACGAGATCATCGTGGGCGCCTACTCGGACCGCCACGGCGGCATCTGCCCGATGCTGGCAGCGCATCGCTACGGCGGCCGGACGAACTTCATCTCGTTCGCACGCGCGTGGGACCGGTTCTCCGGGTCCAAGCGAGCGCGGCGCGCCACCGAGCGCGAGATCACGGTGCTGGTCGCGCACCTCGAGGCCAGCCTGCTCGCCGAGGAGCACGTCGACCTGGGCGGCGCCGTCGCCGACCACCAGTCGCTGGCGCGCGAGCGCCGCGCGCGTGAGGCGCGCCGCGTCGGCGTCGGCTGGCTGCGTGAGCGCCGCGCCGCGGAGCGGGCGCTGAGCAGGATCAAAGAGCCGGTCTGACGCCTACATGTCGTCCGAGGGCCGGATGAACTGGACCTCGGGGATGACGCAGGCGGGGGAGACCTTCAGCAGTAGCTGAACCGTCATCGCGATGTCCTGCGGCGTGATCATGTCCGCGGGCTCGACCTGCCCCTTGACGAAGTCGGTCATCGGCGTGTCGACGAACGCGGGGCACAGCGCCGTGGACTTGATGCCCTCGGCCGCGAGCTCGCGGTGCATCGACTGGGTCCAGCCGACGACGGCGAACTTCGTCGCCGCGTAGACCGACAGCCAGGCCTGGCCGTGCTTGCCGGCGATCGACGCCGTGTTGACGACGAGCGCGTTGCGGTGCTCGGCGCCGGCCGCGCGCAGCATGTCGATGGACTCGCGGTAGAAGAGCGGGATCGAGCGGAAGTTCGTGTTGATCTGGATGTCGAGCTTCTTGGTCTCGATCTCCGCGACCGGCGCGCCGATGCCGACGCCTGCGTTGTTGATCAGCACGTCCATGCGCCCGAAACGCTCGCGATGGGCGGCGACGACGGACTTGATGACCTCCTCGTCGCCGAGGTTGCCGGCCACGTGCTCGACCTCGTAGCCCTTGCCACGCAGCTCCTCCGCGGCCGCCTCGAGCTTCTCCGGGCGCCGCGCCGCGACCGTCAGGCCGTAGCCCTCCTCGCCGAGCATGTGCGCGATCGCGAGCCCGATACCGCTCGATGCGCCCGTGACGAGCGCCGCCTTGTCCGCCATGTCAGACCTCTTTCGCCAACTGGATCGAAGTCGCAATCCAATCAGCTACCGTGGAACGAGATGCGACGTCCCTCCGCTCCCGCGGTCGCGCTGCTGCTGGTCGCCGCCCTCGCGGGGTGCGGATCGAGCTCCAGCGACACCAGCTCGTCCCAGTCCCAGTCCTCGTCCGCCAGCACGGCCAAGCCGGAGCAGTTCCCGTCTGCCAAGGGCCTGTCGCTCGACGACCTGCGCCAGCGCTACCCCGCGGTCGCGCAGCTCGCGCCCGGCGCCGGCGTGCTCACGAAGGGCCCGACGCGGATGCCGTTCCTGGTGATCGACAAGAACGGCAAGCCCGTTCTGGGCGCCTCGGTCGCCCTCTACACGCTGCGCCCCGACGGGACCGGCCTGCGCGGGCCGTTCCCGGCGACGTCGCGCACGTTCGGCCTCAGCCCGGCGTTCGTCAGCCAGACGGCGCAGGCCGACCTGGAGGCGACGAAGGGCTTCTACACCGCCGACCCGGTGCTGCGCAGCACCAAGCCGGCGAACATGGTCGCGCTGGTGCGGCTCGACGGCCGGCTGGTCTCGACCGGCCCGGCACCGCTGGGCGCGAAGTTCACCAAGACTCCGGTGCAGGTCGGCCAGGCGGCGCCGCGCGTGCACACGCAGACGCTCACCGACGTCGGCGGCAATGCCAAGGCGATCGACACGCGCGTGCCGCCCGCGACGGACATGCTCCAGGACGACCTCTACGACGTGCTCGGCAAGAAGCCGGTGGTCTTCATCGTCGCCACGCCGCAGCTCTGCCAGAGCCGCGTGTGCGGGCCGGTGGTGGACGTCGCCGAGCAGGTGAAGTCCGAGACGAAGGCCGACGTCGCCTTCATCCACAACGAGGTCTACGTCGACAACAACCCGAACAAGGGCCTGCGACCGCAGCTTGCCGCCTACGGCCTCGAGACCGAGCCGTGGATCTTCGTCATCGACAAGACGGGCAACGTCGTCCAGCGCTTCGAGGGCGCCGTGAGCGTCGACGAGCTGAAGGCCGCCGTCGCAAAGGTTTCCTGAGCACCGGAGGCGGGAGTAGGCTCGCGCAGGACGCAGCACCAGGTCCCGCCCCGAGCCCATGGACTGTCCCACCTGCGGTCGCCCAAATCCGCCGGATGCCCGTTTTTGCGGGGACTGTGCTGCGTCGCTGATGATCGCGAGCCGGTGCCCGGGTTGCGGTGCCTCCAACCCCGGCGATCAACGCTTCTGCAACGCGTGCGGCCGTGAGCTGCACGCGCCTGGGCCCGGCGTAGCCGACCGGCGCCCGGACATCCCGGAGCACCTCGCCGAACGGATCCGCGCGGGCCACGTCGCCGCAGGCGAACGCAAGCAGGTGACCGTGCTCTTCGCCGACGTGATGGGGTCGATGGAGCTCGCCGAGCGCCACGATCCGGAGGCGTGGAGACTGATCATGGAGCGCTTCGTCGAGATCCTGTGCGAGGGCGTGCACCGGTTCGAGGGCACCGTCGACAAGTTCACGGGCGACGGCATCATGGCGCTGTTCGGCGCGCCGATCGCTCACGAGGATCACGCTCAGCGCGCCTGTTACGCCGCCCTGCATCTGCAAGCGGAGCTTGGCCCGTACGCCGCGCAGCTGCGCCGCGAGCAGGGACTCAGCTTCTCCGTGCGCATGGGCCTGAACTCCGGCGAGGTGGTGGTCGGTGCCATCGGCGAGGACCTCGGCATGAGCTACACCGCCATCGGCCACACCGTGGGCCTGGCCCAGCGCATGGAGCAGCTCGCGGAGCCGGGCACCGCATACGTCACCCAGCACACCGCGGCCCTGGTGCAGGGCTATCTCGAGCTGACGGATCTCGGCGAGTTCCAGATCAAGGGCGCGAGCCGGCCGCTGGCCGTCCACCAGCTGACCGGCGTCGGTGCGGCGCGCGGGCGGCTGGACATCGCTCGGGCGCGAGGCTTCTCGAAGTTCGTCGGCCGCGACGAGGAGCTGCGGATCCTCCAGACGGCGTTGGACGAGTCGGCCGCCGGGCGCCCGCAGGTGATCGGGATCGTCGGCGAGGCGGGGGTCGGAAAGAGCCGGCTGTGCGACATGTTCGCGCGCCGCTGCAGGGCCCGGGAGATGCCCGTCTACCACACGGCAGGGCAGGCACATGCAACGTCCATTCCGTTGCTGCCGGTGCTCCACATCATGCGCTCGTACTTCGACGTCACCGACCTTGACTCCGACCAGACGGCGCGCGAGCGGATCGCCGGCAAGCTCCTGCTTCTCGACGAGCGGTTCGCCGATGATCTTCCCGTTCTCTTCGAGTTTCTCGGGGTGCCCGATCCGGAGCGCCCGTCCACGCGTATGGATCTCGAGGCGCGTCAGCGCCGTGTTCTCGACATCACGAAGCGGCTGGTCCACGCCCAGAGTGCGCGGGTTCCGGGCGTGAGCGTGTTCGAGGACCTGCATTGGCTGGACTCCGGCAGTGAGGTCTTCGTGGCCAACTACCTGGACGCAACGCAGGGCGGCCGCGGGCTGACCATCCTCAACTTCCGCCCGGACTACCACGCGGCCTGGATGTCGAAGTCCTACTACCGGCAGATCGCGCTGGCACCGCTGGGCCCCGAGGCCGTCGATCAACTGCTTGCGGATCTGCTCGGCTCGGATCCTTCGCTGAGCGGGCTGGGCGAGCTCGTCTGCGAGCGAACCGGCGGCAATCCGTTCTTCATCGAGGAGGTCGTGTTCTCGCTCGTCGAGGAGGGGTGCCTCGAGGGGGAGCGCGGGGCGTACCGGCTCGTCCGGCCCGTCGCCGGCGCAGGGGTGCCCGCGAGCGTGCATGCGGTGCTTGCCGCCCGGATCGACCGGCTCGCCGCACGGGAGAAGGCTGTCCTGCAGGCGGCAGCCGTGATCGGCAAGGAGTTCCCTGAACCGGTCCTCGCTCGCGTGGCCGGGCTGGAACCGTCTGCGCTCGAAGACGCGCTCCACGAACTGGTCGAGCGCGAGTTCGTGTTCGAGCAGGAGCTCTACCCCGACGCGGTGTACGCGTTCAGGCATCCGCTGACGCAGGAGGTGGCCTACCACTCGCAGCTCGGCGAGCGCCGGGCAGCGGTCCACGCGGCGGTCGCACGCGCGGTGGAGGCGCTGGAGCCGGAGCGGCTCGACGAGCGGGCCGCACTGCTGGCCCAGCACTGGGAGCGTGCGGACGAGCCGCTCGAAGCTGCGCAATGGCACGCGCGCGCCGGCGCCTGGGCCGGGAGCAAGGACCCGACGGCGTCGCTGGATCACTGGCGCAGGGTCCGGGAGCTGACCGACTCCCTGCCGGCCTCTGCCCAGACCGATGAGCTCGGACTGGCGGCGCGGATCTTTGCCCTCGGCTACGGGTGGCGCCTGGGGATTGCGGCCGAAGAGTCGGAGATGCTGTTCACCGAGGCCGACGGGATGGCTTCGCGAGCACGGGACCTGTGGTCGCGCGCGCTCCTGCTCTCGTCCTACGGGACGATCAAGACCACGTCGCGCGGAGAGCTGCTCGAGGGCGCCTCGCTCGCCCGCCAGGCGAGCGCTCTGGCAGCGGAATCCGACGACCCGGCGCTCTACCTGTGTGTCGCCACGGCGTCGTATGTCTTCTTCCTGCTCGGCGAGTACGCCGAGGGACTGGCCATGTGCGATCGCGCCATCGAGCTCGCCAACGGCGATCCCGGGATGGGAGCGGACATCACCACCGAGTGCCCGCTCGCCCAGTGCCTCCTCCAGAAGGGCGGGATCCTGTGCGACCTCGGTCGCCTCGACGAGGCACGCGAGCTGATCGAGCGCGGGACGAGGATGGCGGCCGAGCGAGACGCACACGAGACGGTCGGGTGGGGCCACAACTGGAGCATGTGGCACGCCTATCGGTGCGGCGAAGCTGAGCGGGCGATGACGCACGCCAAGCAGACGGTCGAGATCGCCGAGCACCTCGGCGACGCGTTCTCGCGAACCTGGTCGTGGGTCTTGCTGGCACTTGCCGCCAGCATGCAGGAGGACTGGCCGCAGGCGATCGACGCCATCGAGCACGCTCGCGCGATCGCCGGCGAGCGATCCGCGGCGGCCGACTCCGAGGGCTGGCAGCTGACGATCCTGGGGGAGGCTCACGCCAGCCTCGGCGACGGGCAACGCGGCGTGGAGCTCTGCCGAGAGGCCGTGTCACTGCTCCGCGGCCGCGAGCAGTCGACGGAGCTCGTTGCCGACGTGACGCTCGCGCGCGTGCTGCTTGCGTCCCAGGGCCTCACCGCACGCGACGAGATCGAGGCAGCGCTGACACGGGCCGACGAACTGGTCGAGGCCCTGGGCGCGGCGGGTGTCGAGCCCACGATCCACGTCCAGCGTGCAGAGCTGGCTCGCCAGGACGGCGACGACCACACACGCGAGCTGGAGCTCCGCGAGGCGTATCGCCTCTTCACGGCGATCGGCGCCACCGGTCACGCCGATCGCCTGGCGGGCAGCCTCGCCGACGTGACGCTCGGCACCGCCTGACCGCCGCGCCCGCGACAATGCGCTCGGGCCGGTAGCTCAGCGGTCAGAGCAGCGGACTCATAATCCGTCAGACGAAGGTTCGAATCCTTCCCGGCCCATGTAGCAGCGGCCGCCGCCGTACGTGGTTTCTACGGTCGGAACGGCCTCGAAGTACAGATGCGCCCCGAGGTCCCCCGCGAGAGGCTGCGCTGGTGCCGACCAGCTGATCCCTCGAAAGGGGCCTTCGATGTCTGCGGCAACCGTCACCCAGCCGCCTCGAGCCGTGGCGGCGCCGATCGACCAAGGAGCCGACCGGTATGACGCCGTGCAGCAGTACTCGCTCGCCAAGATCATCGGCGTGTGGGCGGCTGCGGCCGTCCCGATGGGGGTGCTTGCCTGGATCGTCGCCCCGTGGCTGAGGGACCAGCTCGGGGGCCGCGACCCGTTCGTCGAGGCGCTGTTGATCTGCCTGACGGCGGGGCTCATCTGGCAGTTCGTCTTGGTCCTCATCCTCATCAGACAGGAGCTGGGCGGACTTCAATGGGCGCGCATGCGCGACGCCCTGTGGCTCCGGCCGCCGCGAGATCCGAAGACCGGAGGCGTCGGCGGGAAGGCCTGGTGGTGGGCGCTCCTGTTCGCCGCCCTCGTAACTGTCTGGTCGCTGGTGGCGGCGGGCGCCATCGCTGGGCCCTCACCCAGGGATCTCGGCAATTTCCTCGGCGCCGACCGTGCCGAGCATTTCTTCAGCGGCGCGTGGGGCTGGTTCGCGCTCGTCGTCGTGTTTGTCGTCTTCAACACCGTCGTCGGGGAGGAGCTGCTGTTCCGGGGGCTGCTGCTGCCGCGGATGCGGGCCGCCTTCGGAAGGCGCGACTGGGTCGCCAACGGCGTCCTCTTCACGCTCTACCACGTGCACCAGCCGTGGAGCATGCCAACCACCCTGGTCGAGGGCATCTTCCTTGAGGCCTATCCCTCGCAGCGCTACCAGAGCGCGTGGATGGGGATCATCGTGCACTCGGTTCAGAGCGTCTTCGTGATCGCCGTCGTCCTCACGCTGGTGCTCTAGCCATGGCTGAACCACCCGTCATTCAGGAGAGGCCCGAGCCCGAGCAGCCACCGCGGGCGGCGACCGTGGCGCCGGCTCCGCCGTCGAGGTGGACCGGCGGGCGGATCGCGCTGGTCGTGGCGGGAAGCCTTCTGACGCTCCTCGCGCTCGGTGCGATCGTCACCGGCGCCTATGGGCTGTGGTTGCACACGACCCAGCGCTCGGACAGCTACCTGATGACCTCCAGCCAGCGCTTTGCCACGGGCAGCTACGCGCTGGCCACGAGGACCCTGCGCATCAGCTCGGACGTGCCCAGCTTCCTCTACGGCCGCGATTGGTTGGGCGACGTGCGCATCCGTGGCGACAGCGCCGATCCGACCCGGCCGCTCTTCATCGGGATCGCCCGCAAGGACGACGTCGACCGCTACCTGGCCGGCGTGGCGCGCTCGGAGGTGACGGACGTCAACGCGAACCCGTTCGGGACGACGTACGAGCCGACGTACCACGCCCGGCCCGGCGGCGCGCCGGCGACTCCGCCGGTCCGCGCGACGTTCTGGGTCGCCCGCGCGGCAGGGCCGGGGACCCAGGCGCTCACGTGGAGCGTCAAGCAGGGACGCTGGGCGGTCGTCGTCATGCGCCCCGATGGCTCGCGTGGGGTGTCGGCCGACCTCGCCGCGGGCGCCAAGCTGCCCGCCCTGCTGGGCGCGTCGATCGGCCTGCTGGCGTTCGGGCTGCTCCTCCTGGGCGGCGCGGCGGCGCTGATCTACTTCGGCGCTCGCGAGCCAAGCGCCCCAGCGCCGCCCGCGACGCAGGACAACGGCCCATAGCGACAACAGAGAGGTTCGGATCGCAGCCGCCCTCGGCGGGTCGTGGCGCTCAATCCTTCGCCGGAGGATCACGGAATCCCCAGCGGGCAACGAAGAAGGTCCCGATGAGCGCGAAGAACGCTACGACGATGACCGAGGGGACCCTCGAGCCGTTGCCCACGAGGTCGCCGGTTGCCTGGCTCACGCCGTTCGTGGTGACGATGTCGCTGCCGAACACACCAACGAACAGGACGGCGAGCCACATGGAGGCGAGTGCGACGCCCGCCCACGGAGCCTTGGCCTCCAGCCATGCGGCGGATCGGTGCTGGCGGGTGGTGGACCTGGTGGCGACCGGCGTGTCGACCATGACGATTCCTCGCGGGCGTTGCTATCGGCTTCAGGGTCTCGCTCACGGCGCGGCCTGCCATCCGGTGTCCTCCACATCGATCACCGGGCGAATACGGACTGTGACCGCAGGCAATTCGGGCGCTGGTCAGTCAGCCGCTTCGTGACCCTCCCGGCCCACTGCGGCCTCCTCCTCCCAGCAGGCGGGGTGGTAGAGGCGGGCGATCCGCGGCCTGCCGGCGGCGGGCTCGTCGCCTTCCTCGAGTGCGATCACGTCCCCGAGCGAGAAACCGGCTCGCCCGCGTGACCCGATCGGCAGCCTGCACCGCGAGCATCGAACGATGTGCGTCATGGCGCGACGGTACGCCCGCGGCCGGATGCAACAGGCGTTGACATCTTCATCGCAGAAGTGAGCCGAGCCAGGACTTGCGCCGATGACGTCGGCAATGGAACGGCTGCCCCCCAGGCCGTGGGACGCTCATGGCACACCGGCGCGCGATCGCGGTCCTGGTTCTGCTGGCACTCGCCGTGCCGGCACAGTCGGTTGCGCGCGTCTCCGGACAGCGGGCGGAGCGGATCCGTGCGTCGCTGAGTAGGGCGGTCGAGCGTCACCCGGACGTGATCACGCAGCGGTGGTTCCTGCGCAGGGCGGGGCTCGTGCAGTTCAGGTTGCCCGTGACGCTGCGCGTCCGCCCCGAGCCGGCGCCGACGGCGACCGCGGACCTCGGTGCGTCGCTGGGCTCGCGCACGATCGCGCTCGGCGGATCGCTGTCTGCGGCAGTGACGTTCAGTGACTCGTTCGACGGCGGCGCGCTCGGCAGCGTGGGGATCGAGTTCCAGCCCTCGGACACGAACGTTCTGCGGACGTCCTCGATCCCGCTGCTGTGGAACTCGGACGTGTCGAGCTCGGACATGGGGCAGGGGTGCAGGGACTTCACCGGTGTGGAGGCCATCGACGCGCTTCAGAGCGGCGCCGTGGTCGGCGACGACGACTGGCTCGGGCCCAGCCAGCAGCCGTTCCCGGCAGGCTCGGCGCAGGACACGGTTTTGCGCACCAATGCGCTTCGCCTGCAGGTGGCCGACCGTGGCGCGGGGCAGTCCGGTGGCCAGGCGAACCTCTTCGGGAACATCCCGGGCAGGAACGTGTCCGTCGACGTCACGCTCAGCCTGAAGACGGTCATCAATGCGATCGAGCGCGTCGTGGATCCGGACGACGACGCCAACGGCCTGCGCTGCCGCCAGCTATGGACGGGTGCTGTGCAGAACACGATTCCCGGCATCCGGCTGCAGGGTCAGCTGCGCATCTCGCCCGCGATCACGAGCGACGGCCGGCTGCGGATCGCGAAGGTGACGGTCAGCTCGCCGCCGGCGATGCCCGCGCGCACGGCGCTCACGGCGTGCCTGCTCCCGGTCTCGACCTACGCGGACGAGCCGCTGCCCCCGTCGAACCGGCCGTGCGGCGGGCCCAGCGACGCGCCGCTCGGAGTGGCGCCGCTCGCGGACGGATCGCAGGTGAGCGTCGCCGGCGACATCTCGGTGGATCAGGTCAGCGTCGACGTGATCATCGGCGACGTCTGAATCCTGCCCAGGCAGGCGCAGTTGTCCGGTCCGATCCAGCGCAGGGCCGTGGCCAGCAGGTTCGCGTAGCCGCGCGCCCCCGCCGGTCGCACGTGGGTGCCGTCCGCGTAGAACCAGTCGTCGTGGCCTGAGCTGAACGCCAGCCAGTCGAGGATCCGCACGCGGTGGGGATGGCGGCGATGCGCGGCGTACAGCGCACCGCTGGGCAGGCCGCTCCAGGAGCGCTTGGGCGTGACGAACGCGAGCGTCTGGCCGCGGCCGAGCAGGGCGAGCGCCTGCTGGATCTCGCCTGGTGTCGCCGGGAAGTTCGTCCCGATCGCGATCACGACCACGGGCGGCCGGCGATGGTCGCGCCGCAGATGGCGCAGCACCTTCAGCGCGTTGCGCATGAAGCGCCCCTCGCGCGCGTCGACCTCGAAGCCCTTGCGTGCCACCTCATGCGCGGCGCCGAGCAGCACCGAGTCCCCGATCGCGATCGGCGCGGGATCGAAGCGCTGGGCGACGCGCGGGGGGTTCAGGTGGATCCCGATGCAGCACGCGGCCACGGCGAGGGGTGACAAAAGCGTCAGACCCAATTGTCACCCCCGACGTCGTCGATGACGAGGCAGTCGACGCCCGCGGCGAGCAGGATGTCGCGCTCGGAGGGGAGTGGGCACCAGGCGACGACCTGCACGCCGGCGGCGTGGGCGACGCGGATGCTGTCGGGGATCGCGCGCTCGCCGAGGCGCGGGGCCTTCTGCCGCAGCCCGAAGGACTCCACGTGGGGAGCGATGACCTGGAGGCCGAGGTGCGCGGCCGCCGGGATCGCCTTGCGCAACGGGAAGCGCAGCCAGGTCAGGAGGCCGAGCGGGAGGCTCGGCTGGAACTCGCGGACGATGAGCAGGGCAGCCGGGTCGAAGCTGGTCACCAGGACCGGGCGGCGATCGGCCTGCGGCGCGACGAGCTCGGCGACGAGCGCCGCGGTGGTGGCCTCGCGCGGGCGCTGGGCGTCCTCGAGCGACGTCTTCAGGTCGACGTCGACGCCGATCCCGGGCGGGAGATCCTCGAACAGGTCGGCGACGCGCATGAGCCCGAGCTCGTCGGTCTCGCGCGAGTGCAGCTCCGACACGTATCGCCCGTCGGGCGCGACGGCCTCGTGGTAGGCGACCAGCGCACCGTCGGCGGTCACGCGCGCGTCGACTTCGACCCATGGCAGGCCGGCTGCAACCGCGGCCCGGAAGGACGGCAGGGTGTTCTCACCCGCGCCCCGCCCGGTGCCGCGATGCCCGCACAACACCGGGACGTCGACGAAGACCCTTGCGCTCACAGTCATGGGGTAGCTTGCCATCGATGGCCCCCAGGCTGACCTTCGTCCTGGTGGCGCATCGCGAGCAGGCCTTCCTCGAGCCCTGCCTGGCCTCGATTCTCGGCCAGGACGCGGGGGATCTGGAGGTGGTCGCGATCGATGACGCCTCCGGTGACCATGTGCCCGAACTGCTCGATGCCGCCGCCGCGCGCGACCCGCGCGTGCGCGTGGAGCACCTCGCGCAGCGCGCGGGTCGCGGAGCGGCGCGCAACCGCGGGCTCGAGCTGGCGCGCGGAGAGTACGTCTGGTTCGTGCGCACCACCGACCTCGTCGAGTCGCTGCCCGGCGTGCTGGCGCAGCTCGAGGCCGAGCAGCCGGACGTGCTGCTGCCTCCAGACCATCCGGGAGAGCACGGTCGGCCGGCGCAGCCCGGCACCGCGCCAGACCGGGCTGGGCGACGCATCGCCGGAGGTCTTCGACAAGGTCTTCCGGCGCGAGCTGGTGCGAGACGCCCGCTTCGGCGCGGCCGGCTACGACGAGCTGACCGTGATCTGGCCGGCGCTGCTCGCAGCGCAGCGGATCGCGGTCCACGACGCGCCCGCCTACGTCCGCCGCCAGCCGCCGAATGCCGTGACGACCGGCACGCCGTGGGACGCGCTGGACCAGTACGCGGCACTCGGCGATCGCGGGCCGCGGCTGCGCGCGGCGATCCTGCGCCATGGGCAGGGGCTGGGGCGGGGGCTGCGCGGCGCCGACCGCAGGCGCTTCCTGCGGCGGGTGGCAGAGCTCGCGCAGGTTGGTGCGGCGAAGCTCGTTGCGCGTGACGCGGCGCGCACGGCGCGGGGGCGTGCGCGGCAGGCGCCCAGGGGCCTGCGGCGCCGGGTCCGCCGCGCGACCGATCGCGATCCGCTGCGCCGCCACTACCGCGCGCGCCTGCGCGAGCCGCTCGATCCGAACCTCGCCGTCTTCGCCGCCTACTGGTACCGCGGCTACGCCTGCAACCCGCGCGCGATCCACGAGCGCGCGCAGGAGCTGGTGCCCGGGCTGCGCGGGGTCTGGGTGGTCAAGGAGGGCGGCTCGGTCCCCGACGGCGTCGAGCACGTCGTGGCCGGCACCGAGGCCTACTACGACGTCATCGCGCGCGCGACGTACTTCGTCAACAACGTCAACTTCCCCAACCACGTCGTCAAGCGCGACGGCCAGATCCACGTGATGACCCATCACGGCACGCCGCTGAAGCGGATGGGCATGGACCTCAGCGACGCGCCGGGCGATCGGAACCTCGCGGGCGTCCTGCGCCGCTGCCGGCGCTGGGACTACAGCATGC
>CAWCEB010000091.1:0-5926 GCA_963794105.1 uncultured Actinomycetes bacterium
CCACTTCTCGCGGGAACGTCGCGTCTGCCGCGGCGAACGCCGCCTCGTCGCCATAGCCGCCCTTCGTGTGGTGGAAGACGTTGAGCTCCGAAACCACGACGCGGCGGCCGGCGGCGCGGGCCGCGAAGCAGAGGTCGGCGTCGTAGGCGTGGAAGCCGGTGAAGCGCTCGGTGTCGCAGCGCAGGTTGGCGACCGCCCACGGGGACAGGACCATCAGCAGGCCGTCGACGCAGTCCACGTCGCACGGCGCGGGTGCGCCCGCGACGACGCCGCGCGTCTCGGCCGCACGACCGGCCAGGACGCCCTCCCACCAGCGCAGCGACGTCACGCCACAGGCGCCGACCGCGCCCGCGACGGCCACCGACGGGTCGCGCAGCACGGCGCGCACGCGCGAGCAGAAGTCGGCGTCCAGCAGCTCGGTGTCCTCGTGCACCAACACCAGCGCCTCGAGGCCGGCGACGCCCGCGAAGTGGTCCAGCGCCTCGTTGTAGGCCTCGTGGATCGAGCGGTCGGTCGACAGCCGCGCGAACACCGAGTCGGGCTCCATCACGCGCCGCAACCCCGGGGCGGCGAACGCGAGCTTACTGCGTGCGAGCCCATGCAGGCGGCGAAAGCGATCATCTCTGCAGGTCATCGCCCGCAGGCATGCGGAATTGAGCCCTAGAATGCCGCCGACGATGCGCCGACGCCTCAGCTCGGCGGCCTTTCCTCTCCACCGCCACTCGCTCCCGCAGCTTGCCATGGACGGGGTCATGGTCGCGCTCGCCTATGAGCTCGCCTACCGCCTGCGGTTCGACGCGGGCATCCCGCATCGCTACCAGCTGCTGCTGAACCGCACGATCGTCTGGACGGTCGTCGCGAGCATGGTGATCTTCGTCCTGTTCCGGCTCTACCAGAAGTGGTGGCGCTACGTGACGGGGCGCGACTACGTGGCGATCGCCCAGGCGATCGTCGTCGCGACGCTGAGCCTCCCGGCCTTCGTGGCCACGACGCACCCCGTGAAGGTCCGCAGCGACCAGGGCTTCACCACGGTGAACATCCCGCTCGGCGTCCTGGTCCTGTTCTTCCTGCTGACGCTGACGATGGTCGCGGGGTCGCGCTTCGCCGCGCGCCTGCTCCACGACCCGCGCGCCCGCGGCTTCCGGCCGCGCAAGGACGCGCGCCGGATCCTGATCGTCGGCGCCGGCGACGGCGGCCGGCTCGTCCTGCGCGAGATCGTGCGCAACCCGGGCCTCGCGCTGCAACCCGGTGGGCTTCGTCGACGACGACGCGCGCCTGCGCGGCCAGCGCGTCGACGGCATCCGCGTCCTGGGCACGCACGAACGACCTGTCGCGGATCCTCGACGAGGCCGAGCCCGACGAGGTCACGATCGCGATCCCCTCGGCGCCGGGCACGCTGCGCGCCCGCGTGGTCCAGGCGTGCCGCAAGCGCGCCATCCCGGTCCGCACGCTGCCGACCGTCTTCGAGCTGCTCCAGGGCAGCGGCAACTTCGTCCGCCAGGTGCGCGAGGTCCAGGTCGAGGACGTGCTCGGCCGCGAGCCGGTGCGGATGGAGCTCGACCGCGTCGGCGGCTACCTGACCGGCGAGGTCGTGATGGTCACCGGCGCCGGCGGCTCGATCGGCGCCGAGCTCAGCCGCCAGATCGCGCGCGTCGCACCGCGCAGGCTGATCCTCGTCGACCACGCCGAGGACAACCTCTTCCGCATCCAGCGCGAGCTCGAGGACGATCGCCACGTCCACCCCTCGGTCCTGTCGGCGGTGCTCGCCGACTGCAAGGAGGGCGAGCGCATGCGCGAGGTCTTCACCGAGCATCGCCCGACGGTCGTGTTCCACGCCGCGGCCTACAAGCACGTCGGGCTGATGGAGCTCAACCCCGTCGAGGCGGTGCGCAACAACGCGCTGGCCACGCGCCTGTGCGCGCGCATCGCCGGCGAGCAGGGCGTCGCCCGCTTCGTCCTGGTCTCGACCGACAAGGCCGTGTCGCCCGCGACGGTCATGGGCGCGTCGAAGGCGCTCGCCGAGTGGGCCGTCGAGGCCGCGCAGCAGAAGTGGCCCACGACGACGTTCGCAACGGTGCGCTTCGGCAACGTCCTCGGCTCGTCGGGCTCGGTCGTGCCGATCTTCCGCCGCCAGATCGCGCTCGGCGGCCCGGTGACCGTCACCGACGAGCGGATGAAGCGCTACTTCATGACGATCCCGGAGGCCGTGCAGCTGATCATCCGCGCCGGGTCGCTGGGCACGGGCGGCGAGGTCTACGTGCTCGAGATGGGCGAGCCGGTGTCGATCATGCAGCTCGCGCGCGACATGATCGAGCTGAGCGGCCTGGACCCGGATCGGGACATCGCCATCGAGGTGGTGGGGCGCCGCCCGGGGGAGAAGCTGCACGAGGAGCTGTTCAATCCCTACGAGCGCCCGCAGCCGACGCCGGCGGAGAAGATCGTCCGCGCGGAGCGCGCGACGCTCGACCCGAAGGCCGTCGAGGACATGTTCGACCAGATCGGGCTGCTGGTGCTGGAGGGCGACGCGGCGGGGCTCGCGTCGCGTGTGGCGGACCTGTCGGCGGCGCGTGAGGCGCCTGCCCTCCGGGATCCCGCCTAGACTGCGGCGTCCATGACGGCTCACGCCGCCACCATCCTCGCTGCACTGCACGTCAGCGACAGGATCAAGGACTACGGCTCCTACGCGGGCTTTGCCTGCGTGCTCGGGCTCGCCGTGCTGGCACTCCTGTACTTCGCCCAGGCGCGCGAGGTCAAGCGCCTGCGCGAGTGGGCGGGCCGCGCTCCCGAGCGCGACGCCGACCTGCAGGCGCGCGTGACGGCCGAGGCCCAGCAGCGCGCTGCCACGCCGGCCGCCGTTCCGGCCGCTGCCGCCGCTGCGACTGCGGCGAAGCCCGCCGCAGCTGCCGCGACGCCCGCGGGCCAGGCCGCCGCGAAGCCGGCGGCTGCCCCGCCCCAGCCCCAGCCGCAGCCGGAGCCGCGCCCGCGACCGCAACGCCCGGGCAGCAGCCGGCGGCGAAGCCCGGCCAGCCTGCGCAGCCCGGCGTCGCGGCCCCTGCCCCGGCGACCGCCGCTGCCGCTGCCGCCGGCGCGGCCTCGGCATCGCCGGCCACCGCCAGGCCACAGACGCCCAAGCCGCAAGACGGGGCGAAGGCGCCCGACGGAGCGACGCCGCCGCCGACCACGCCCAAGCCCGCCACGCCGGCCGGCGCCTCGCCGTCCAACGGCGCCGTCGACCAGCCGACCCAGATCACCCCGGCGCCGGCTGCCGGGGCTGCCGCGGCGGCGGCGGCGGCGGCGAAGCCCGCGCCGAAGCCCGGCCAGCCGCTGCGCCCGCCGCCATCCGTGCCGGTCGCCGAGGACGAGCACGACCACTCGCCGCTGCGCGCGACGCTGATGATCGTCGGCGGCGTCGCCGGCGTCATCGCGATCGTCCTGGTGCTGGTGTTCGTCGTCTTCTCCGGCGGTGACAGCAAGAAGGCGCCCAACACCATCGGCAACGCGCCCGCGACCACGCCGAGCTCGTCGTCGAAGACCGCCACCAAGTCGACCGGGAGCAAGACCGCACCGGTCTCGCGCGGGGACGTCACGGTCGCCGTCCTCAACGGCACGACCGTCCCGGGCCTGGCCCGCGGCGCGGCGACAAAGCTGCAGAACGCGGGCTTCAAGATCGGCACCGTCACCAACGCGCCCGACCAAGCGCGCTCGGCCACCGTCGTCGCCTACCAGCCCGGCCACCAGAACGAGGCCCGCGTCGTCGCGCGGCTGATCCAGGTCGGGACCGACGCGGTGAAGCCGATCGACCCGAGCACCGCCGTCGTGGCGGGCCAGGACGCGTTCGTGGTCGTCACCGTCGGCGCCGACCAGTCGCAGTAGCCCGGCGTTGGCCGGTTTCCTCGACCTTCCCGAGCGATGTTCCAAGCCGCGTGAGCGCGGGCTGACGCATGTGCTCGACAAGGGCCTCTCGACCGCCGAGGCCGAGGGCATGCTCGAGGTCATCGGCCCGAGCGTCGACCTGGTGAAGCTCGGCTGGGGGACGGCGCTGGTCACCGCCAACCTCGAGTCCAAGCTGCGCACCTACGCGCGCGCCGAGATCCCCGTGGTGCTCGGCGGGACGCTGACCGAGATCGCGCTGCGCGACGGGCGCATCGACGGCCTGACGGCGTGGCTGCACGAGCTCGGGATCCGCCACGTCGAGATCTCCGATGGCACGCTCGCGATCGCGCACTCCGAGAAGCTCGACCTGATCCGCAGGCTCGCCGCCGAGTTCACCGTCCTCAGCGAGGTCGGCTCCAAGGACGCGGCGGAGATCATGGCCCCGTACCGCTGGGTCGAGCAGATCGAGACCGAGCTCGAAGCAGGGGCGTGGAAGGTGATCACCGAGTCGCGCGAGACCGGCAGCGCCGGCATCTACCGCCCCGACGGCGAGGTCCGGATGGGCCTGATCGACGAGATCGCCCACGCGGTGGATGTCGACAGGCTGCTGTTCGAGGCGCCGCGCAAGGAGCAGCAGGTGTGGTTCCTCAAGCGCTTCGGCCGCGAGGTCAACCTCGGGAACATCGCGCCCGACGACGTGCTCTCGCTGGAGACGCTGCGGCTGGGCCTGCGCGCCGACACCGTGGGCGAGCTGTGATCTGGCTGGCGCGCCACGGCCAGACGGCGTACAACCACGCGCGCCGCTTCCAGGGCCACCTGCCGGTCCCGCTCGACGACACGGGGCGCGAGCAGGCACACGCGCTCGCGCGCGAGGCGGCCGGGCGCGAGTGGGCCGCGCTGTGGTGCTCCCCGCTGGAACGGGCGCTCGAGACCGCGCGCATCGTCGGCGACGCGATCGAGCTGGAGCCCCGTCCCGACGCGCGCTTCGCGGAAACCGACTGCGGCGACTGGACCGATCGCCCCTTCGACGAGGTGGAGCGGGAGGACCCGGAGGGCTTTCGCCGCTTCATCACGGCCGACCCGGCCTTTGCGTTCCCCGGCGGCGAGTCGTTCGCGCAGCAGGGCGAGCGCATCCAGCAGGGGCTCGACGACGTGCGCGCGGGGGCGCTTCCCGCGCTCGTCGTCTGTCATCGCGGCGTGATGCGCCTCGCGCTCACCCATGCGCGCGGGGAGGGGCTGTCGGCGATCGACGTGCCCAACGCGTCGCTCGTGGAGCTCGGCGCGTACCCGCGTGACCGCTGCGCGGATACTGGGGGCAGGCCCTGACCCGCGCGGCGACGGCGGTCTTCGGCGCGCTGGTCGTCGCGACGTTCGGCGCGTTCTTCCTCGCACAGCGGCTGAAGAACGAGCCCTCGGTCGTCAAGGGCTTCCGGCGCGTGGCGATCATCAGCCCCAACGGCGACGGGCGCAAGGACCGGTCGCCCATGAGCTTCTTCCTGAAGAAGGCCGACGACGTGTCGGTGGACATCGTCGACGACCGGCGTGCGCTGATCCGCTCGCTCGCCGGGGACCGCCATCTCGCCGCGCGGCAGCGGATCCGCCTGGTGTGGGACGGCCGCGACGACGAGGGCAGCGTGGCGCCCGACGGCCTCTACACCGTGCGCGTCACGCTGCGGCGCGAGGGACGCGCCGTGTTCCTGTCGGCTCCGATCACGATCGACGACAAGCCTCCGCGCCCACTCGTGGTGGCGATCGGGCCCAGCAGCGGCCAGGTCCCCGAGTACCTCCCGAACGACCGCGACGGCGGCGTGCAGATCAAGGTCGTCGCGGCGGGCGTGGACCGCAAGCTGCTGATCTTCCGCACCGACGTGCGGCCGTTCAAGCTGGTGCGCACGCTCCCGCTCGGGACGGCCGCCAAGGAGCGCGACTGGGACGGCACGGACGATGCCGGCCAGCCGGTGCCGGACGGGACGTACGTCGCCGTCGCACAGGCACGCGACCATGCGGGCAACATCGGCTCGACGCCGCCGATGGACGGCACCGGCAGGCCCGC
>CAWCEB010000092.1:0-10393 GCA_963794105.1 uncultured Actinomycetes bacterium
TCGCCTGGCGGCGGGCGTCGAGCTGCTCGCCCCGCAGGGGTACCTGGACTTCACGTCGCTGCTGGTGCACGCCCGCGCGGTCCTGACGGACTCCGGCGGCGTCCAGAAGGAGGCGTATCTAGCGGGCGTGCCGTGCGTGACCCTGCGCGACACGACCGAGTGGACCGAGACGGTCGACACAGGCTGGAACGTGCTCGTCGATCTCGACGCGGGCGCCGCGCTCGCCGCGCTGCAACGGACGCCGACGGCCGCAGCGCCCCGAGCTCTACGGCGACGGCCGCGCCGGGGAGCGGGTCGTCAGCTCCCTATCCGCTTGAGCGGGACGCCGCCGGGATCGCGCACGATCCCGCGGCCGTCGACGATCCCGTCGGCGGGGATCTCGAGCGTCTCGTACTCGGGGTGGTCGGCCTGGACGATGACTCCCTCGACGGGCTCGCCGTCCCATGGCTCGAAGCCCAGCGCGCGCAGCTCCGCGGCGTCGTAGAGCGGATCGGAGGCCATGACCTGTGCGCCGTGGCCCACCAGCGCGTCGCGCAGGGGGAACGCGCCGCTGAACGCCGTCTCCTTCACGCCGCCGCGGTAGGCGACGCCGAGGATCAGCACGCGCGCGCCGTCGAGGCCGCCCAGCAGCTCTGAGAGCAGCCCGACGGCATAGGCGGGCATCGCCTCGTTGACCGTGCGCGCGACACCCGGCAGCTGCGCGTGCGCATCGCCGGCGAGGTAGAACCGCGGGTAGACGGGGATGCAGTGCCCGCCGACGGCAACGCCGGGGCGGTGGAGTGGCTGTAGGGCTGCGAGTTCGCCGCGTCGATGACGCGCTGAACGTCGAGGCCCAGTGCGTCGGCGTGGCGCGCGAGCTCGTTGGCGAACGCGATGTTCAGGTCGCGGTAGGTCGTCTCGGCGAGCTTCGTCAGCTCGGCGGCCTCCGCGCTGCCCATCGGCCACACCTCGGCCTCGGTGATGAACGAGCGGTACAGCTCGACCGCGCGCGCCTCGCCGTCGGCGTCGAGGCCGCCGACCAGCTTCGGGTAGACGGCGAGGTCGCGCAGCACGCGACCGCTGGAGACCCGCTCGGGCGAGAACGCGACGTGCACCCCGGCGGGCATCCGCGGCGCCACCCGCGCGCGCGTCGTGCCGACGGGCACGGTCGTCTCGATGACGACCGTCGTCCCGGGCTGCACGCCGCGCGCGACATCGTCGACGGCGCCGTCGAACGCGCGCCAGTCGGGCGCTCCGTCCCCATCGACCAGCAACGGGGGCACCAGCACGGCCAGATCTGCGCCGGCGACTGCGGCCGCCGTGTGTGGTCGCCTCGATCGGCAACGCCTCCTCGATCCCCGGCTCGTTCGGGAACGGGACCTTGCCGGCGCGCACCAGCTCGACACGCGCTCGTCGATGTCGCACCCGACCACATCGTGCCCGGCGTTGCGATCTCCCACGCCAGCGGCAGCCCGATCTTACCCAACGCGACGACGACGGCGCGCATCAGAGCTCGACGGTCTCGCCGGTGCGGGCGCTCTCGAGGACGGCTTCGGCGACCCGCACGGTCTCCAGCCCTTCCTCGATCGTCACGACGCCTGCCTCGTCCTCACCTCGGACCATCGCGAGCACCGCCTTCAGCTCGGAGCCCAGGGGCTCGGGCTTGGCGATCGCAAAGCGCGTCATGTCGCCCTCGGTCACGCCGCGCTGCTGCTGCAGCCAGGGCGCCGTCGCGCGGTCGCCGTTGCGAAACAGCGTGAGGTCGGCGGTCAGCGTGTCGGCTTCGAACATGCCGAGCTCGCCAAGCACACGCGTGCGCCGGATCTTCGTCGGCGAGATCCAGTCGACGTTGCAGCTGAACGTGACGCCGCTGGCCAGCCGTCCGGTCACCAGCACGAGGTCCTCGTGGTCGCGGCCCATCACGTGGCCGGTCTGCGCCGCGAGCGACTCCACGGGCGAGCGGCCCAGCCAGCACACCAGATCCAGATCGTGCGTCCCGAGGTCCTTCACGACGCCGACGTCCTTCACGCGGTCGGGGAACGGGCCGACGCGCTCCGTGCGGATCAGCAGCACCTCGCCGAGCTCGTCGAGGCGCCGGCGCAGCTCGAGGAGCGCGGGGTTGAAACGCTCGACGTGACCGACCGCGGCGCGGACGCCCGCGGCGCGGACGACGTCGATGACCTCCTGGGCCTCGGCGGTCGTCGCCGCCAGCGGCTTCTCGACGAGCAGGTGCGCGCCGCGGGCTGCGAGCGCGCGAACGGCATCGAGATGGCCTTCCGTCGGCACGGCCACGATCGCGAAGTCGACCTCCGGCAGCTCGTCGATCGACGCGAAGACCTTGGCGGGGTCGTGGACGGATCCGTAGCGGTCTCCGTCGGGGTCCACCGCTCCGGCGAAGTCGACCTCCGGCGAGGCCTGCAGCAGCCGCGCGTGGTGGCGGCCGATCATGCCCAGCCCGAGCACGGCGCCGCGCAGCGCTCGTGTTGGGATCGCGGCGGCTCACTGCCCTCGTAGGCTATCTGCCATGACAGCTGACAGTCCGCCCGGCCTCGTGCTCAGCCCGACCGCCCAGGTGGGCGAGGGCGTGCGCTTCGGCGCGCACGTCGTGGTCCACGAGGGGGTCGTGATCGGCGACGGCGTCGTCGTCCAGGACGGCGCGATCCTCGGCAAGGCGCCGACGCTCAGCCCGCGCTCGTCGATGGCGGCCGCCGCCACCGAGCGCCGCTGGTCATCGAGGAGGGCGCGGCGATCTGCGCGCAGGCGATCGTGTTCGCCGGCGCCCGCATCGGGCGCGGCACGATCATCGGCGACCAGGCGTTCGTGCGCGAGCGCTGCGTGATCGGCGAGGGCTGCGTGATCGGCCGTGGCGCGACCGTCGACTGCGACGTCACGATCGGCGCCCGGGTCCGGATCCAGACGCAGGTCTACATCACGGCGTTCTCGGTGATCGAGGACGACGTCTTCGTCGGCCCGTGCGCGATGACGACCAACGACGACACGATGGCCAGGCGGCTGCCGCACGAGCCGATGCAGGGCGCCACGCTGCGGCGCGCCTGCCGGATCGGCGGCGGCGCGGTGCTCGTGCCGGGCGTCGAGGTCGGCGAGGAGGCGTTCGTCGCCGCCGGCGCGGTCGTGACCAACGACGTCCCGTCGCGGGCGCTGGTCATGGGCGTCCCCGCGCGCGTCGTCAGCAGGTGCCCGAGGAAGAGCTCCTCGAGCGATGGTCCTGAGGCGCCGCCGCGCATCTGCGCGCCGAGCGCGGGACGCAGGTCCTCACCGGCGCCGCGGTGTTCACCACTGTCGCGGTGATGGTCGCGGAGTGGCGCCGGCTGCGCGCGCTGCATCCTGAGGAGCAGCCGACCGAGACCCTGCGTGAAGCGGTGGACATCGTCGCGGCCGGCTACAGGAGCTGGTACTGCCCGCGAGAACGCGCTTTTCAACCTGCTGTTCGCGTTCAGCGCCACGTTCGGGCTCGCCCGCCTCTCCACCTGGTCGATCCGCCGGCGCGGCACCGCCGGCCCGTTTCGCAACGTCAAGGTCCGCGACCGCCACGTCCACCACTTCATCCCGGGCATCGTCATGGCGTTCCTCGCGGGCGGCATCTCGGTCGCGTCGAAGAGCGAGACGCTCGACGCCTGGCTGGCGGTGCCGTTCGGCGCCGGGGTCGCGCTGACGCTCGACGAGTCGGCGCTGCTGCTCGAGCTCGACGACGTCTACTGGTCCGAGCGCGGGATCGTGAGCGTGCAGATCACGCTCACGGCGATGCTGATGCTCAGCGGCCTTGCGCTGGGGCTGCGGCTGCTGAGGCGGGGAGAGGCAGAGGTCCTGTAGCGGCGTCGTCGCTCCAGACGACCTGCTCGCGCCCCGGCCCGACGCCGACGAGCGCGACCGGCACGCCGATGTGCTCCTCGATGAAGCGCAGGTAGTCGCGCGCGGCCTGCGGCAGGTCGGACTCCGTCCGCGCCTCGCCGATGTCCTCGCTCCAGCCGGGCAGCTCCTCGTAGACCGCGCGCGCGTGGTGCAGCACCGACTGGTGGTAGGGGAACGTCTCGAACTCCGCCTCCTCGGCGCCGCGGTAGCGCGTGCGACCTTGATGCGGTCGAAGCCGCTGAGGACGTCGAGCTTGGTGATCGCCAGCGCGGTGAGGCCGTTGATGCGCGCGGCGTAGCGCAGCGCGACGAGGTCGAGCCAGCCGGTGCGGCGCGGGCGCCCGGTGGTGGTGCCGAACTCGCCGCCGCGCTGGCGGATCTCCTCGCCGACCTCGTCGTCGAGCTCGCTCGGGAACGGGCCGGCGCCGACGCGCGTCGTGTAGGCCTTCGTGATGCCCCAGACCTCGTCGATGTCCTTGGGCCCGACGCCCGCGCCGACGCAGGCCGCGCCGGCGACCGGGTTCGAGCAGGTGACGAACGGATACGTGCCGTGGTCGATGTCGAGCAGCGCGCCCTGCGCGCCCTCGAAGAGCACGACGCCGCCCTCGTCGAGCGCGTCCCACACGAGCGCCGCCGTGTCGGCGATGTGCTGCTCGAGCCGGTGGCCGTAGGTCAGGTACTCCTCGGTCATCGACTGCAGGTCGAGCGCGGGTCCTTCGCGTAGGGCCGCAGGGTGAGCTGTTTGGGCTCCAGCGCCGCGGCGATCTTCTTCTTGAGGATCTTCTCGTCGAGCAGGTCCTGCACGCGGATTCCCAGGCGCGCCGACTTGTCGGCGTAACAGGGCCCGATGCCGCGCTTGCGTCGTCCCGATCTCGAGCTTGCCGAGCTTCGCCTCGCCGGCCTGATCGAGCAGCAGGTGGTAGGGCATGATCAGGTGTGCGTTGGCCGACACCTTCAGGCCGCTGACGTCGATCGCCATGCGCCCGCAGCCCGTCGATCTCGGCGGTCAGGACCTTGGGGTCGACGACGACGCCGTTGCCGATGATGCAGGTCTTGCCCGGGTAGAGGATCCCGCTCGGGATCAGGTGGAATTTCCAGGTCTCGCCCTCGCGCACGATCGTGTGCCCGGCGTTGTTGCCGCCCTGGAAGCGGATGATCGCCTCGGCGCGTTCGGCGAGCAGGTCGACGACCTTGCCCTTGCCCTCGTCGCCCCACTGGGCGCCCACGATGCAGATGCCTGGCATGCGCCGAAGAGTCTGAGCAGGGGCGCGGCTCAGGCAGTCCGCAGGTCGGGCTCGACGTACGTGCGGTGGTCGGCGCCGAACAGCGGCAGCTCCTCGCACATCTCCTCGAGCCGGGAGACCGTGCGCGGGTTGATCTGCTCCGCGAGCGCCTCGCGATCGAGGTTGGTCGTCAGCACGATCGAGCGCTGCTCCTCGTAGCGCGAGTTGACGATCGCGTAGAGCTGCTCCAGCACCCACGGGCTCGTCTTCTCGGTGCCGACGTCGTCGATGTGCAGCAGGTCCACCTCGGCGAGCCGGTCGAGCAGGTCCGTGTAGCTGTGGCGCGAGCCCTCCTCGTAGGTGTCGCGGATCTCGGCGAGCAGCCGCGGCAGCGAGTAGATCGCGACCGAGCGCCCGGCCTCCAGCGCGGCCTTGGACACCAGCATGGCCAGCGTCGTCTTGCCGGTGCCGACGTCGCCGTAGAGCCAGAGGCCGCGGCCCTCCTCGAGGCGCTGGTCGAGGTTGCGCAGATACGCGCGCACGACCTGGACCGTGCCGCCGGCATGTCCGTCACCGGCGGGCGGTCGAACGACACGCCGCGGTACTTCTTCGGGATCGCGTTGGAGAGCCCGCGCGCGCGGCGCTCGCCGACGATCAGGCCGCGGCAGCGGCACGGCGCGGCGAGCCGCTGCTCGTCGTCGACCACCATCCCGCTGCCGTCGCAGACGCCGAAGGGGCAGGACCGCGCCACGGTCAGGCCGCCTGGTGCGAGAGCCCGAGGAAGCGCGGGAACTCGCTCTGGAACGGAAATGTTGACGTTGCCCAGCCCGCCGTTGCGGTGCTTGGCGATGATCAGCTCCGCCTCCCGGGATGCTCGGTGGTCTCCGGGAAGTAGTACTCGTCGCGGTAGATGAACATCACGAGGTCCGCGTCCTGCTCGATCTGGCCGGATTCGCGCAGGTCCGACAGCATCGGGCGCTTGTCGGTGCGCTGCCGACTCGACGGCGCGGCTGAGCTGCGACAGCGCGATCACGGGGACCCGAGCTCGCGGGCGAGGATCTTCAGCCCGCGCGACATCTCGCCGACCTGCTGCACGCGCTCGTCGATCGTCGGTCGGGGCGCATGAGCTGCAGGTAGTCGACGATGATCAGGCCGAGGCCGCCCTCGGTCTGCTGGTGCAGCCGGCGCGCCTTGGCCCGGATCTCGAGGATGCCGATGTCGGAGGAGTCGTCGACGAACAGCGGCGCCTTGTCGTAGCGCGTCGCGCGTGTCCAGGACGCGCTTCCACTTGCGCTCGTCCTTCAGCCGGCCCTTGCGCAGGTCGTCGCCCTTGATCGTCGCCTGGCTGGCGATGAAGCGCTGGGCCAGCTCCGCCTCGCTCATCTCCAGGCTGAACAACGCGACCGGCCGCGCCCGGTCCTGGTGCAGCGCGACGTTCTCCGCGATGTTCGTGACCAGAGCCGACTTCCCCATCGACGGGCGCGCGGCCAGGATGATCAGGTTGCCGGGCTGGAAGCCGCCCGTGATCTCGTCCAGGTCACTGAAGCCCGACGGCGTACCGGTCAGCGAGATGCCCTCGCGCGAGAGCTTCTGCCATTTGTCGATCTCGACCTCGAGCACCTCGCCGACCTGGCGGAAGTCCTTCGTGCGGTCGTCGTGGGCGACCTCGAGGATCCCGCGCTCGGCCATCTCGACGAGCACGCTGGGCTGCTCGCTGCGGTTGAGCACCGCCGTCTGGATCTCGTAGGTCTTGGCGAGCAGGCGGCGCAGCAGCGCGTGCTCGCGCACGATGCGGCCGTAGCGCAGCGCGTTGCCCACCGCGGGCACGGCGCCGGTCAGGCCGTCGACCTCCGCCTGGCCGCCGGCGTTCTCGAGCTCGCCGCGCGAACGCAGGTGCTCGGTGACCGTCAGCGGGTCGACCGGCTGGCTCTCCTGGTAGAGCGCCAGCATCGACTCGTAGATCAGCCGATGGCGGTCCCGGTAGAAGTCCTCGGGCCGCAGGCCCTCCTCGATCACGAGGCCGTAGAGCGCTCCGTCCCACAGCAGGACGGCGCCGAGGACGGACTGCTCGGCCTCGATCGAGTGCGGCGGCGCGGCGCCGATCGACGGGGCCTGTCCGTGGCCGTTGGAGGGCACTGCGCTCATCGCCACCGAAGCTAGCGAGGCCGGCGGCGGCGTGAACGCGAAGTTGCCGCTCAGTGCGGAAAGTCGTTACGGAGGCGCTACGAGCGCTCGACGACCATCGTCTTGACGGTCGCAGTGACGCCGTCCGCAACCTCGATGACGACCTGGTAGGTCCCGACGCTCTTGATCGGGTCCGGGAGATGAACCTTGCGCTTGTCGACCGTGATGCCGCGCGCTTCCCTGATGGCGTCAGCGATGTCCTGGTTGGTCACCGAGCCGAAGAGGCGGCCGTCGTCGCCGGCCTGCTGCTCGATCGTCAGGACGGTCCGGTCGAGCTGCTCGGCGGCGGTGCGCGCGTCGGCGACGGTCTGCTCCTGGGCCTTCTCGGCGGCCTCCTGCGAGCGGCGGACGGCCTCGAGCGCGCCCTTGGTTGCCGGCTGCGCGAGCTTGCGCGGCGCCAGGTAGTTGCGCAGGTAGCCCTTCGAGACGTCCACGACCGCCCCGCGCTCGCCCACGTTCTCGACGTCCTTGAGGAGGATGACCTCAGGCATGGCTAGCGGTCGCGATCGCGGTCGCCGCGGTCGCCGCGATCCCGGTCGCGATCACCACGGCCGCGCGGGCCGTCCTCGCGTGCGGGCTCGGCGGCGTAGGGCAGCAGCGCCAGCTCACGAGCGCGCTTGACCGCCGTCGCGATCTGGCTCTGATGGCGCCGGCAGGCGCCGGTGATGCGGCGCGAGCGGATCTTGCCGCGCTCGGACACGAACCGGCGCAGCGCGACGACGTCCTTGTAGTCGACCTGCTCGATCTTGTCCTTGCAGTACGGGCAGGGCTTGCGACGGCCGCTGCCGCCCTTCAACTTGTCGCGCCGCCGCGAGGCGGTCGGCTTTGCTCTGCGCTGCTTGGCCACTGAAACTCCGAAGTTCTGAGGACGTCAAACGCGCGCCCAAAGGCGCGCGGACGCGCAGCCCGAAGGCGCGCGAGGCCCCATTGTGACAGGAAACGCCCGTGGACCCGGCCCGGCCGCCTGCCCGCCCCCAGACACGGAGACGCCGCCCTGGGGGCGGCGTCTCACTCCCTGCTGCGCGGAGGGATCAGGCCCTGGACCCGGCCCCCGGAGGTCACCCCCTCCGCAGAGGTCTGACTAGAACGGGATGTCGTCCTCGGTCTGCGCCGGGGTGCCACCGCCGTTGCCGCCGGCCGGGGCCGCGGCGTAGTCGGAGGTGTCGACCGGGATGTCGGCCCGGGGGGCGAAGCTGCCGCCGCCCTGCCCGCCGCCGGCGTTCTCGTCGCGTCCGCCGAGGAACTGCACGGCGTCCGCGATGATGTCGATCGCCTGGCGCTTGCCGCCCTGCTCGCTCTCCCACTCGCGCCACTCGAGGCGGCCGTCGATCGCGACCGGCCGGCCCTTGCTCAGGTAGCGGGCGCAGTTCTCGCCCTGCGCGCCCCACACCGTCACGTCGAAGTAGTTGGGCTTGTCGACCCACTCACCGGTGGGGCCGTCCTTGCGGCGCGTGTTGCATGCGACGCGCAGCTTGCAGACGGAGGTTCCGCTCGGCAGGGAGCGCAGCTCGGGATCGGCGGTGAGGTTGCCGGTCAGGACAACGCGGTTGATGTTGGTTGCGGCCATCGTTGTGGCCTCCTTTCGAAGCTTCTTTGGCTCGTCGGCGAGTCTAGACACGGCAACGGCGGGTTCTGGTGCCCGCGGGGCCGATCTTCAACGCCGGCGTCGCGAAGAAGTCGCAAACGCGGAGGTTTTCCTGACGGCGATGGTCAGCGCGTCAGGCCGCGGGCGCGGGCTCAGCCGGCGTCGCCGGCTCGTCGGAGCCCTCGACGGCCCCCTCCTCGGCGGCGCGCGGCGCGGGGACGTCCTGGCGGACATCCGGCGCAGGCGGCGTGCCGGGGCGCAGCTTGATGACGCGGAAGCGCGTCACGCCGTCGGTGATGTGCAGCGTGCGGTTCAGCGCGTCCAGCACGGCCTTCGGACCCTCGAACTGGAGCAGGTGGTACTCCGCGTCGGTCTTGTGCCTGATCTCGAAGGCCAGCGCGCGGGTGCCCCAGTCATGCTTGGACGTGATCGTGCCGCCGTTGCTCGTGATGAGACGCTCGGCGTCGGCGAGCACCTTCGCGCGCTGCTCATCCGCCGCGGCGGTGTCGAGCAGGAGCATCAGGTCGTATGTGGGCTTGGCTGCGGCCATGTCGATTTCGCCCGGAAGGCGGCGGCCACTGTAGCAAAGGGGCGAGCCTCTTCACCCGGCCCCTAGTCGGTGCATGGACCGACTCAGATGGGACAACATCGCCCGCGCCGCGGCGGTGCTCGGCGTGGTCGCGCTCGTCGTGGCCTGGCCGCACCTCAAGGGCGCCCCGCCGGCCCTGCCGTCCGCCGCTGCCACCCCGGTGAGCATCGAGGACCCCGCTCTGCCCGCCGCGCCCGAGGAGCGCGTGAGCGAGCCGGCGCCGCCGGTACGCCGGCCGAAGCCTCGCGCCAAGCCGAGGCGCAGGCCACAGCCCCGGCACGCGCGCCACCGCGCCCACACCCGCGTCCAGCAGATGCCGGCGCCGCCGGCACCGGCATCCGCCGCGCCGCCCGCCGCGCCCGTCGCACCGGCACCGCGCGGCCCGAGCGCCGCCGACATGGCCGCGCGCGAGTTCGCCGTGCCGTAGCGGGCGGAGTCGCTGTGCGGGCGCTCCGCGCTGGTTGCCGTCGCTGAGGGAGAGGGGTGAGACCGCTGGCGCTCGTTGTGGGCCGGATTCTCCGCGCATAGCGCGGTATATCCGGCCCCGAACCGCGTGGTGCGGACCCGTTCCCTCAAAACCCGAACCACGCCCCGCGCCCCGCAAACGCCCGAGCGGAGCGCTGCACGCCGTTCGGCCACAGCACGGAAACGCCGTTGCGACGGCTACGAGCCGGCGGTGGTCGCCTTGCCGCCGCCGGCCTTCTTGCGGATGTCCGCGAGCTGGTCGTCGATCCAATCGCCCGGATCGCGCAGGGTGACGATGTGCTTCAGCCCGTCCATGCGGCGCCGGCGTTCGGCGTCGCGCATCGTCAGGGCCGCGTGGATCGAGTCCGCCGTCTCCTGGATGTCGAACGGGTTCACGCTGAGCGCGAACTCGCCCAGTTCCTCGTGCGCCCCGGTGTTCTCGCTCAGGATCGAGACGCCGGCGTGCTCGTTGACGAGCGGCCCCTCCTTGGCGACGAGG
>CAWCEB010000093.1:0-13821 GCA_963794105.1 uncultured Actinomycetes bacterium
GTTCGCTCGGTCAGCTCGGACAGCTCGCTGTCGTCGAGCTCGACACCGGCCGCGTTCAGCAGCAACTTGGCCTCATGTTCGTCCAGCCGCAGATCCCCCACGCCGATCTCCTCCACCGAGCCGTGCGTGCGCCACCGCGCGAGCGGCAGCGCCGGCTCTTCCCTGCTCGTGAGGGCGATCTGCGAGCCGGCCGGAACGTGCTGGAACAGTTCCGCCAGGAGGTCCAGGCACGACGGATTGGTCACCGCTTGCAAATCGTCGAGCACGAGCACCAGCGGGCCTTCGAACGCAGCCAACGCGCTCCCGAGGCGCGGGACGCGCTTCGACCAGATCGATTCCGCTGGACCCGACAACCCCTCGAACGCCTCGGGCGGGATCGGCTCGACGCGGTCGATGGCGGCCGCGATGTGTCGCAGGAACACCAGAGCGTCGTCGTCTCGGGCGTCGAGCGCGACCCACGCGAACGCACGCGGATCTGCCTCGGCCCACTTCGCCAGCAGCGTCGTCTTGCCGTACCCGGCGGGCGCCACGACGGTCGCGAAGGGCAACGTCGACGTGCACAGCCGCTCGATCGCGCCCGCCTTCGCCACGGTGCCGGGCCGAGCGGACGGGCCGGCCAGCTTGGCTTCTACGAGGTCGAAAGGAGCTTCCGCCAGAGCCACCGCGAGGCCAATCCTTGGAGGGGAGCGCGACGTAACGGATCGACGCCGAGAACGGGGGGCAGCGCAGTCAGCATCGCGATCAGCGTCCAAGCTCGGTCGCCAGCGCCTCGCCATCGACGAACTCGTCGGACACGAGCGTGCCGCCGGTCCGCCGAGCCGCATCGGCGAGCGTGTCGGCCCAGACGTGGGAGACGAAGACGGCGGCCAGCGTGCCGCCCGGCTCAAGCTCGCTGCCCATCTCGCGCAGTGCTTGTCCGGCAACGCCGTCCAGAGCGCGCCGGGTCGCCCGGGCACGTTCGCCGGGGTCGAGACGGAAGCTCACGAGCGGGCCCGCGATCCCGGCGGCGCCGTCGCCCTTGCCCTCGAACGCCGTCAGCTCGCCGCTGTCGGGGTCGCGCTGGACCAGCAGCACCTCGAGGATGCGCAGCGCGCCGCCGGTTTCGAGCCGTTCGAGCGCACCGACAAGCAGGCCTTCGAACCGCGCCTCTGGGCCGAATGCGTACACGATCAACTGCGCCGGAGGAGTTGGCATGCGCCGAGTATCTGCCGCGGGTTCACCCGCTGCATCACCTTGTTGGGGTGATGCGGCGCGCGGCGGATGCATCCAGGCTTCGACAATGGGTCGTGACGACGGCAACGGGGGTCTTCCGCGCCAGCTGGCTCGCGCGATCAGGCGCGACCCGCATCATCTCCCAGAGCAAGTGGTCCTGCTCGCGCAGTCGCGCCTGGCCGAGCCGTCGCGCGCGTGGGCGGCCGGCGTGCTCCAGGACGCGGACGCCGACCTTGGCGTCGTCGCCGAGCAGCTGAGAACGCAGACCGCGAGGTTCGCCAGGACCAACGGCGCGCTCTCGGGGACGCCCTTCCTGATCGCGCTCGTGCCCGCCTACGTCAGCGTTCTCTGGGAGCAGGCCCGGATGGTCATGCGCATCGCGGCGCTCGAAGGCCGCGATCCGCGGGAGCCCGCGTTCGCCGCTGAACTGCTCTGCCTGCGCGGGCTGTACAAGACGCCCGAGGCGGCGCAGGCCGGACTCGAGCAGCTCGGGACCGGCCCGCCCGGAGAGGTGAAAGGTGTCCGCGACCGCGTGGTCGCGTGGTACCGGCTCGTCTACCGGATCCTGATCCTCGCGGGGCTCCTGGCGGGCTGCGGAGCCGAGGAGGACACTCGCGGGCGGGTGCGGCGTACGGTCTCGTTGGTGTTCGGCGGGGCCCTCTACCTGCTCACCTGGGTCGTGCCGCTGACGTTCATGATGCTGATGTCCTACAGCTGCGAGAACGACACCCGCGGCCTCGGCGATCGCGCGATGGCGTACTACGACATCCCGAAGACGCAGGGCTCGCGCGCCGTGCGTAGCCGCGGAGCACGCCCCGGCCTGCGGGCGGTGGCGTTCGTGGTGTCACTCGCCATACCGTTCGGGATCGTGGTGCTCGCGATCGCACAGCCGACGGCACGTGTCGCCGCAATCGCGGGGGTCGCCGGGCTCGCGTTCGTCCTGGCGCTGTCCGCGCGGGCTGCGCGGCGCTGATCGTCAGACGCCGAGATCAGAGGGCGAACGACTCGCCGGGCTGCAGCAGCGCGACATGCACCCCGGGGGCCTCGCGCTCCACGGCGTGCGCGAACGCCTGCGCGGGCGCGTCGAGGTCGTCCCGCGACATGCCGATCCGCACGTAGGTCCCCCAGTGGATCGGGATCACCACGCGCGGCGCGAGCAGGCGCGTCGCCTGCGCCGCCGAGTCGGGATCAAGGTGCCCGGCGGGCAGGCGCGGGCCCCAGCCCCAGATCGGCACCAGTGCGACGTCGATCCCGCGCTCGCCGATCTGCTCCATCTCGGCGAACAGGTCGGTGTCCCCGGCGAAGTAGACGCGCGCCGCGCCGTCGAGCACGAAGCCGAGCGATTCGCCGGACGATCGCGTGAACGGGGTGCGATGGCCCGCATGTCGCGCCGGCGTTGCAATCACGCGGACGGAACCAATCGTCACCTCGTCCCCGGCGGTGACCTCGCGTGACCCTTCGACGATTCGCGTCATGCCGCCCGGGCCGATGACCTGAGTGCCTTCGGGCAGCATCCGCAGCGTTCCGCGATCGGCGTGGTCGTGGTGCAGGTGCGACACCAGCACGGCGTCGAGGCGGTCGGGCAGATCCGGCGTGGCGCCCTGGCGACGGAGATGCGCGACACGGGGGCGCAGCACGGGGTCGGTCAGGACCCGCGTGCCGTCGAGCTCGATGAGGACCGTCGCGTGGCCGAGCCAGGTGACGGCGCTCACGGGGTGACCACCGCTCTGGCCCACGCGCCCACTGACGACGAGCGTCGCCGCGGCGAGGGTGGCCCGCATCCACCCTTCGCGGGTGATGCGATCGCCCCCCGGGGGGCGGAGGATTCGTTCATGGCCGCCACATCCGACGAGCAGCTCATCGAGCTGCTCGACCTCATTCGTCATTCCGACACAGTCGAGCTGAAGCTGACCGTGCCGCTCACCGAGCAGCGGGCCACCCTCCTGGCCCTCGGCCTCGACCCGCTCGACGCTCAGATCCGGCTCGTGTACTTCTTCGAGACACCCGAGCTCGCGCTGCAGGAGGCCGGCGTGGTCGTGCGCGCGCGTCGCGTTCAGCGCAAGGGCGACGACAGCGTGGTCAAGCTGCGGCCGGTCGTCCCGCAGCAGCTGCCCGCGGAGCTGCGCGAATCGACGAGCTTCGGCGTGGAGGTCGACGCGATGCCCGGCGGCTACGTGTGCTCGGGCTCGTTCAAGGGGGTTCCGCGCAAGGCCTCGGTTCTCGATGTCGCACGGGGCGCAGAGCCGCTGCGCAAGCTCTTCTCGAAGGAGCAGCGCACGTTCTTCGCCGAGCACGCCCCGGAGGGCGTCGCCCTAGACGACCTCGTGCCGCTGGGTCCGATCTTCGTGCTGAAGCTGAAGGGCACCCCGGAGGGCTGTCCGCAGCGGCTGGTGATCGAGCTCTGGCTCTATCCCGATGGCTCGCGCATCCTCGAGCTGTCGACGAAGTGCGCGCCCGCCGAGGCGCTGCAGGTCGGCGGCGAGATGCGGGCCTATCTCGCAGGGCTCGGCGTGGATCTGAGCGGAGACCAGCAGACCAAGACGCGGACGGCGCTCGAGTACTTCGCTGCGTCCCCGGACCCGAGCACCACGTGACAAACCGCAGGGAAGGCGTGCCGTGGTGGGGCCCGGTGGTGGCCGGCACGGTCTCGGCGCTCGCGGGAATCGCGGTGATCGTGTGGCCGGACATCACGCTGTTGGCCCTCGCGTTGATCGCCGGAATCAACCTCATGCTGCTCAGCGGCCTGCTCATCGGCCAGACGATCGGGTCCGACGACGAGGGTGATCACACGCTGAGGATCGTGGTCGGCATCGTCGGTGTGGTCGCCGGGCTGATCGTGATCCGCCGCCCCGGGGAGACGCTGCTGGTCCTGATCCTCGCCGTTGGCATCTGGCTCGTCCTCACAGGCATCCTCGAACTGCTCCGCGGCGTCCTGGTCGCCGGCAACCACCGCCTGCTGCGATTCCTCGGCGGCGTCGTCGACATCGTGATCGGCATCCTTGTCCTGTCGCTCCCGAAGCTCAGCCTGGGCACCGTCGCCGTGCTCATCGGCATCAGCTTCATCATCCGGGGACTGTCGCTTGCGGTGACGGGCTTTCGGCAGCGCGGCGGGTCGGTCGCGCCCATGCCGGCTTAGTCGTCAGCGCACGACGCACCGGAAGCCGATGTGCGTCGTGGAGGTGTCGATTGCCTCCCCCTGTCGCGCGGCCGGGCGGTACCGATGGCAGTAGCTCGGCGCGCACAGGTGGGAGCCGCCCTTGATGACCCGTCGCGGGATCGGTTCGCCGTCGAGCGGCTCGGACACCCGCGGGTTCTGCGGCGCGCAGCACGCGTGCGTGGCGGCGGGGTGCGCCGCGTGGAAGTCAGCGGTCCACTCCCACACGTTGCCGCACACATCGAAGAGCCCGAAGCCATTTGCGGCGAAGGTGCCGACCGGCGACGTCCCGATGAAGCCGTGCGGGCGCAGGTTCTCGTAGGGAAACCGCCCATGCCAGGTGTTCGCCATCACGCGCCCGTTCGGCATGAACTCGTCGCCCCACGCGTACGTCGCTCTGTCGAGGCCTCCGCGCGCCGCGTATTCCCACTCGGCCTCGGTCGGCAGATCCTTTCCCGCCCATTGCACGTATGCGGTCGCGTCCGCGTACGCGACCTGCGTCACCGGGTGCTTGTGGCGTCCTGCGACGCTGCTTCCCGGTCCTTCCGGGGCGTGCCAGCAGGCGCCGGGGACCCAGTGCCACCAGTTGAGCACGTCGCGCGTGTCAACGGGTCCGGTGGTTGGGCGGAAGACCAGCGAGCCCGGGACCAACAGGGCCGGATCGGCGTCCGGGTAGTCGGCGGCGTCGGGTGCGCGCTCGGCAACGGTGAGGTAGCCCGTCTCCGCCACGAACTGGCGAAAGCGGGCGACCGTCACGGGCCGGCGGTCGATGCGAAACGCATCGACCGCGACCGGATGAACCGGTGCCTCTTCGGGATAGAAGCTGTCCGAGCCCATGGTGAACGTCCCGCCGGGGAGCGTCACCATGCCGGCCGAGCGCTCAAGCACCGCCATGGCGGCTCGCGCTCAGAAGTCCGGGCGCCAGTTGACGATGAGCTGGTACATGATCACGACGTCGAGGGTGATCACAAGGAGCCCCCACAGCGGGAACGCCGAGACGGTGGCGAACGACGCGATCGCGTGCAGGAACGTGAACACCACGCCGAACCAGCGCGCGGCGCCGTTCCCGAGCAGGAGGCCGATGCCGGTGAGCGCCATGATCGTTCCGAGGATGAGCGTGACCCATCCCCACGTCGTGAAGTCGAGTACGACCACGCCCCGGCCGCCGACTCTGAGGACCTCGTCGTTCAGGATTGCGGCGAGGCCGTACATCACCGCAAAGAAGCCGTTCATCGCCAGGATGATCCCGGAGAAGATCGCCCAGCCGGTCTGCTCGTCGCGGGTGCTGTAGTCAATCGGGGTCGATGTGCTCATGGCGGCATCGTCCCGCCGGGACGGGTGGCGAACCCTCACCCGTGGCGGGTGATCGCCAGCCACGGTCTTCCGGTCCTTTGGCGCGCGCCAGCGCGATGCTGCGATGATCGACATGCCATTCCCGGTCGGGGCAAGTCCAACGCAGGGCTGAGGTCGGCACCATGGCTCGGGCGTGAGTCGCTCATCGAGCGCATCGCACGGGTGGCCGATGGTGGCGGCGTGCTCACGATTGCAGCGGAGGCCGGCTCAGGGAAGACGACGTTGCTGCGACAGTGGCTCGGGACGCTGGGCCCCGACGGCCGTGTGCACGTGTCGGACGCGAGCAGCGACGCCGGGCTGGACGCGGCCCTCGAGGTCCTCGGCAGCGACGGTGCGACAGTTGTCATCGATCGAGTTGAACGGCTGACCGGCGACCGCCTCGCGCGGCTCGATGACGGCGCGTCCAGCCGCGGTGCGGGGACGGCGCTGATCGTCGCGGGCCGGCACGATCCACAGCTTCGAGGCTCCGACCTCGAGTTGGCGGGCGAGGATCTCGCCTGGTCCGAGCGCGAGGTGGCCGAGGCGCTCGAGCGCTGGGGCGTGCCGATGTCCGACGCCGACGCCGAGTCTGTGGCGTGGCTCACCGAGGGGTGGTGTGTCGCGGTGCGGCTCGCCGCTGCAGCCGGTGCCGGCGTGCTGCGCGAGGAGGCGTCGACGATGCGCCACCAGCTGATGCGCGACGCCGCGGCGACGGCGAGCCCCGAGCTGATCGCAGCCGCGGTCGGGCTCGCGACGCTCGACCAGTTCGACGCCGACACGGTCGATGCGATGCTCGAGCCGGCCGGCGGCGGCCAGGCGTTGATCGACGAGCTCCGTCGCAGCCGGCTCTTCCTGCGCCCGCTCGACGAGCCGGGCGTCTGGCGGTTCCACCGCCTGTTTCAGCAAGCGGCGCGGCAGGAGCTGCGGTCGCGGCCACTCGCGGCTGCAGCGCGTTGGCCGGAACGAGCGACGCGCGATGCGGTCATCGTGGCGCGGCGCTTTCTGTCGGAACATGTCGCGGAGCGGAGCCTGACCGACGACATGCTGGACAGCTCCCTGCTGGCGGCGCACGCCGTGGAGCTTCTGCTCGAGGGCGGCCTCCAGCCGCCGTCGCCGGCGGTCCTCCTACGCGTGTCCGGCGGCGCGCCTGCGGGGCGCGCGGCGATCGGTCTCGCAGCGTTGTCCGCGGGCGACCTCCGTGCAGCCGAGCTGGCGCTCGATGGGGTGCCGGAGCGACGGGACGCGGTCCTGCAGGACATCGCCGACGTCAACGCGCTGTTGCGCGGACGCCATGCCGGGGCACTCGACGATACGGCGGCGGCGGCCGAGCGGCTGGTGGAAACCGGCGACGACAGCAGGAGCGCGCTCGCGTGGCTCGAGCTCGGGACGCTCGAGTTCGACCTTGGGCGCCAAGGCGACGCCGAGCAGCACCTTCAGCGGGCGGTGGGCTGCGCTGATCGCGCCGGGCGTCCCGCGCTTGCCGGGCGCGCGTGGGCAGTGCTGGCCCAGCTGGCAGCGAACGCAGGCCTCCTTCGCCTTGCCGAAGAGCGGTTGGCCGTGGTCGACGACGACTCGCTCCTGCCGGCCGAGGCGCTGATCCGCGCTGCGCTGGCGCGGACAGGGATCGCCTTCTACCGCGACGACCTCCACGACGCCACTCGTCACATCGAGACGGCGCGGACCGCAGCGGCCGCGACGCGCGACCCGGTCGTGTGGCTGTACATCACCCTCGCAGAGGTCAGCGTGCTCGACGCGGAGGGGCGAGACGCGCTCGCCGGTGCCCGCCTTGCCGAGGGCGTCGAGCTGCGAGACCGCTGCCGGCCGTCGGTGTACCACGCGGGGGCGTTCGACCTCTATCGAGCGCGGATGCTGGACCGCACCGGGCGTGGGCGCGAGGCTGCCGACGTTCTCGACGAGCTCGCACGGCGCGACTACATCGGGCTCGACCTCGCGCTCGCCAGGCGGAGCCTCTGGGCCGGCGATCCGGCGGCCGCGATCGCCGCGCTGCAGCCGCATGTCGGGCCTGCGAACGGTTCGTGGGAGGGGCTCAGCAGCTGGCATCTGATGCTCTACGCCGTCGCCGTGGATCGAGTCGGCGACCCGGAGTCGGCCCACGCGGCGGTGGAACACGCGGTTGCGCTTGCCGAGCCAGAGGGTCTGAGGCGCCCGTTCGTCGACGAGGGCCTCCCGGCTCGGTCGCTGCTCCAGCGCCACCTCGAGCGACCGACCGCGCATGCGGCGTTCATCGAGGATCTCGTCGATCACATCGACGCAAGACGGCCCGCACCGCATGCCGAGCTCCGCTCCGCGCTCACCGATCGCGAGCTGACCGTGCTCGGATATCTCCCGACCGAGCTCTCGGCCGGCGACATCGCGGAGGCGCTCACGATCTCGCAGACGACGGTGCGAACCCACCTGCGCCATATCTACGCGAAGCTCAGCGTGGGTGGGCGCCACGAGGCAGTCCGCCGCGCCCGCGAGCTGCGCCTTTTGTCCCCGCAGTAGCGCGGAATCTGCACATTCGTGCAAGCGCGCCTGAATCCGGACTGCAAATCATTGGATTCGGATGACGGAATTTCCGGCAAAACGTGGGTGAATAGCCAACGTGGCTGTCTCCCGCGACACTCGCGCGCGCCCGAAGGCGCCCAAAGCCACCCGTTCACCTCGCCCGGAGGCGCCGCGCGGAGGTTCGCAAATCCCGCTCGTTGCCGATCGGGTGATCCCGCGCGAGCGACTGACCGCCGACCTCGAGCGCGCGATCAGCCGGCCCGTCACGCTGGTCGCGGCGCAGGCCGGGGCCGGGAAGACCATGCTGCTGGCGAACTGGGCGCGCCGGCACCCCGGAGCAGGCAGGGTCACGTGGCTCACGCTCAGCCCGGCGGAGTCGACGATCGGCGGCTTCTGGAGCGCGCTCTCGAAGGCGCTCGGCAAGACGGCGATGCGCGGCCCGTCGCCGGACTCGCCCGACGAGATCGCCGCACGGGTGCGGGCCTTGCTCGGATCTGCGCGGCGACCGGTCGCGCTCGTGCTCGACGACTTCCACGAAGCCGATGGCCCGGAGCTGTCGGCGACGATGCACGCGTTGGTCGCCGAGCCCTCACTGCTGCGGGTCGTCATCGCCACGCGGGTCGATCCAGGGCTGGCGCTCCAGCGCCTCCGGATCGATGACCAGCTGTCTGAGGTCCGCGGGCACGACCTCGCCTTCACGGTGGATGAGGCCGGCGAGCTCTTCGAGCGCGAAGGCCTGGGCCTCAGCGCAACGCAGGTCGAGAGCCTGGTGGACACGACAGAGGGATGGGCCGCGGGGTTGAGGCTCGCGGCACTCATGCTCGCCGACGAGGCCGATCCCGCCACCGCGGTCTCCGAGTTCGCGGGGGACGACCACGCCGTCGTCTCGTATCTGATCGAGGAGGTACTCGACCGTCAACCCGCTCCGATGCGCGAGCTGCTGCTGCGAACCGCAGTCGTCGATCGGGTGTCCGGTCCGCTCGCAGATGCGCTGACCGGAGGCCTCGTGGGACAGCTGCGGCTCGAGGAACTCGTGCGCCGAAACGCGTTCGTCGTCCCGCTGGACCGTCACGGCCGCTGGTTCCGCTACCACCCGCTGTTCGCCGACCTCCTGCGCTCGCAGCTGGCGAGCCGGGGCAACGCGGCGTGGTGTGAGCAGCATCGGCGGGCCGCTCGCTGGTTCGCCGCTGAGGGCCTCGCCCGGGAGGCACTCGACCATGGGGTCAGCGCGCGCGACTGGGGCGTCGTGCGAGCCGTGCTCGTCGACCACTGGCGTCAGCTCCGCAGCGAAGGTCTGGGCACGATGATCGACGGTGCGCTCGAGGTGATCCCGACGGATGTCTTCGAGCAGCTCCCGTACGTGCAGCTGATCGCCGCGGCGCGCGCCTACGACCGCGACGATCCTCAGCGCGGCGATGCGCTGCTGGTCCGCTCCGTGGCTCAGGGCGACCACCTGGGCAACCGGCGCCGCACGCTGTTCCTTCGCGATCTCGCGCTGGTCCGCCTCGAGCGCGCACGATCCTTCGGCGACGTGGAAGCGGGCCTGTCGCAGGCCGCGGTTGCGGGTGCGTCGCTGGAAGGCAACGCCGAGCGCGATCTGTGCTCGCGTGCGCTCGCGCATCTCGAGCTCGGACGGCTGCGCATGGCCGCCGGCGACGCCACTGCGGAAGCCGACCTGCGCGCAGCGTCGGAGCTGGCGCGCGCGGGCGGTGCGAAGACGCTGGCGGCACACGCCGAGGGGGAGCGTGCCCTGCTGTATGCCCTCGACGGGCGGGTCGCAAATGCGACGCTCGTGCTCGACACAGGAGCCGACCAGTGCGACGACGGCAAGCGAGTGCCGGCAGCCGAACTGGCACGCGCACTTGTCGCCGCCGAGCTCGGCAACACGCTGGGAGCAGCTGCCTCGTTGGCGCGTGTAACCGAGCGCCAACCGCCACGAGGCTTGCCGCCTGCGCACGTTGCAGATCGCCCTCGTCCGGGCGCGGATCGCCGCTCGCGCAGATGCCGACTCCGTCCAGGCCGCGCTCGATGCGGTCGACTCAGCCGCGAGCGGCTGGCAACTGCCGGTCCGCTACGCGACGCTGGTGACGGCGGCGAGGACCCGGCTCCTCATCGGGCTCGGACGGCTCGAGTTGCTCCAGGAGCGAGCGGAGAGCGAGCAGCGGCCGCCTGAGGACGAGGTGGCGCTCGCGCTGGCGTCGCTGAGTCGTGGCGAGACGGGCGCAGCACAGCGTCGCGCGCTGCGCCTCGTCGACGATGCGGACCTCGACATGGCCGCCCTTCCCGTGGTCGGCGCGCTGGCGGTTGCCGCGGCCGCGACGGAGGTCGCCGGGGATCGCCCCGGGGCGGCGCGGCTTGCCGAGCGGGCGCTGGAGCGTGCGGAGCCTGAGGGCCTTCGGCTCGCGCTCGCCGATGCGGCGCCGGCGATCGAGCCGGCGTTCGGGCACCTGCTGCGCTACGGCACCGCCCATCGATCGCTCATCGGAGAGGTCCTCGATCTCGTGCGATCGGGAGCGACCGAGCACGGCGAGGCTCCCAAGCCGCTGCGCGACGAATTGAGCACGCGCGAGCTCGCCGTCCTGCGCTATCTGCCGACCATGCTCACGTCCCAGGAGATCGCCGGAGAGCTGTTCGTGAGCCTCAACACGGTCAAGAGCCACCTCAAGAACATCTACCGCAAGCTCGATGCCGACGGCCGTCGCGACGCGGTGCGGCGCGCCCGTGGGCTCGGATTGGTCGCTCCGGGCGGTCTGGGCAGTCCGCGGCGGGGCCCCGACCGCGACTAGTCGCGACGCACGGCGAGCAGCTCGAAACCCAGGTCCTGGAGGCGCTCGAGCAGCCCGTGGAGCTCTGCCTGGTCGTTCAGGTGTCCGCGCAGGACCGTCTCCGAGACCTCGAGTCTGTCGGTGAACTCAGCCAGGCGCGCGGCGCTCTGATCGTCGAAGCGGCCACGCACCCGGATCTTGTAGCCGGTGCTCGCGGGGCGGCCCGGCATCAGTCACCCGGCTCGTCGGGATCGAGTTGGCGGACCTCCACCAGCTCGAGTCCCCGGTCCTGCAGGCGGGTCAGCAGGCGGCGCAGCCCGGCCTGGTCGGCCAACGGCCCGCGCAGGACCGTGATCGCGGGGCGCTCATCGGACTCGAAGCGCCCGAGATCGGTGAGCAAGCTCGGATCGAGGCGGCCCTTGATGCTGATCTCGTAGCGGGCCATGTGAACGCCGACAGTCACGCACGCGGGAGTGGGCCGCCGTCACCCGCAAAGAGTGATCGGCGGTGCACGACGTAGGCGGCGAGTCCGGCGGGAAGCGGCAGCCAGTACGAGAAGAGCCTGTACGTGAACGTCGCCAGGACCGCGTCCCCGGCGGAGACGCCGGCGAGTGCCAACGTGGCGGTGAGCCCAGCCTCGACGAACCCGAGGCCTCCCGGCGTCAGCGGAATCTGCGCCAGCAGTTGCGCGGCGCAGAACGCGAGCAGCACCAGCGACGCTCGGGGTCGCGATCCGACCGCGGCGAGCGCCGCCATCAGCGTGGCGTAGTCGAACGTCCAGCGTCCCACGGTCGCCAGCAGCGCCCGGTGCCAGCTGGTCCCCAGCGACTCGAGAATGCGGTCGCGCTCGTGCAGCAGGCGCTTGGGCAGCCCGGTGAGCGGCTCCGCGTGGCGGCGCATCCGATTGCGCACGCGCTGCACCACCCTGCCGACCCAGCGCAGTGGGCGATCGGAGGCAAGGCACGCCGCGCCGGCCCCGGCCAGCAGCACGAAGACGCCGACGCCCGTCAGCGTGACGTTGACCAGATCACCGGGGACGAGGCCGCGCACGATCGCCGGAACGGCGAGCAGGGGCATCGCCAGCACGACGGCCAGCGTCAGGAGGTTCGCGACCGTGAGCCCGCCCACCACGCGCGCCGAGTCGATTCCAGACTGGACCAGCATCCGGTACTGCAGCGCGGCGCCCACCGCGCCGCCTCCGGGGGCCACCTTCGAGATCGCGTTGCTGGACAGCTGCGACGTGACGATCGGCGACCATCGCCGCACGTGCAGGGTCTCGCGCTGCAGGGCCCACATGCAGGCGACGGTCGCCGCCTGCAACGCGAGCATTCCCGCCAACCAGCCGGGCGAGATGCGCTTCAGGTCGCCCGCCGAGCCGACCACCGCGATCACGCTCGGCGCCACCAGGTACAGCGAGATCGCCGTGATCACCAGCCAGACGATCGTGCGCACCAGGTGGCGCCGGGGCGGCAGCTCGCTTGTCCCTCGCGCTATCTCCTGCTCGAGGTCCGCCCGTTGCTCGAGCGCGCGCTCGAGCCGGTCTCCAACGTGGTCAGGCCGGTCGATGCTGCCCGCCGTAGGCCGCGAGGCCGTAGATGACGAGGATGTCGAGCGTGAAGATCGCCAGCGACCAGAACGGATAGGCGGGAATCGAGAGCAGCGCCCCGATGGCGCTGAGGGTCGCGCCCGCGATCCCGAACCAGCGGCCGAACTGGTTCCCGGCCCAGATCGACAGCGCCGCGAGCACCTGGATGATGCCGAGGATCAGCGTGATCCAGCCCCACGTATTGAGGTTGCTGAGGATGTACTTCTGGTCTGCGATGAAGAACTTCGAGTCGCCGATCGCGGCGATCCCGTAGATGATGTTCAGGGTGGCGACGACCATCAGCATGATCCCCGCGAAGAGGAGCCAGCCGGCGCCAGCAGGGCTGACGTATTCGTCGCTCGGGCGGACTGTGGACATGTGACCTCCGTGTGGTTCGTTCGACGAGCGGATGCGACCATCGCGACCTGGCGGGTGAGCCAGGATCACCCGGCACGGATGAAGCCGAGCCACCCGGACGGGCAGAAGATCGGTGCGTGCCCAAGCGCCCTCGGTTCCGCGCGCGCTTCACCGCCCGCTCCAGCGGCGATCGGCCGCAGCTGCGGGCCTGGGGCGAGCGGCACGCGGGTGTGATCGTCATGGTGCCCACATGAGCCGGCGCAGCGATGCCATCGATGCGCTGATCGGCGTGGCGGTGATCGGCGTGAAGGTCGGCGAGGCCTCGGCGCGGGTCGGGCTGGCCACGGCGGAGGTCGCGATGCGCACGCCCGTGCTGGGAGCGCCGCTGCGCGCCGCGACGAGCCGGGTGATCGCGGACGGTCAGAGGGCGCGTCGGGAGGCGATCGGCCAGCTCGAGGCCACCGTCGACCGGGTCGTCGACAGCACCCTGACGGTCGACATGACCGATCGCGTGCTTCGCAGCCCCGCGATGCAGCATGCCATCGACCACCTGGCGGACAGCCCCGAGCTGCGGAAGGCCATCACGGAGCAGACCGCCGGCATGGCCGAGCAGACGCTGGAGGGCGTCCGGCGCCGGAGCGAGGCGCTCGACGACGTCACCGAACGAACCGTGCGCAGATGGCTGCACCGGCCTCGACCCCACGAGACCTGAGCACGCCGGCAGCCGCGCCTGGCTATGCCGGGCTCGTGAGCCGGGCGGTCGCGCTGGCGATCGACGCCGCCGTGGTCCAGGGCACGCTGCTGGTGATCGCGGCGCTGCTCGCTCTCGTCGGGTCGCTCGCCGGCGGGGTTCAGCTGGAATCGCTCGGTCAGGTGATAGCAATACGTAATGATGAGTACAGGACAGT
>CAWCEB010000094.1:0-13773 GCA_963794105.1 uncultured Actinomycetes bacterium
GTCATATTGCTGCATTGGAGCCGTTCGGGCTGCACCCGCGCCATTTCGGCGTCATGACGGTGCTCGATGCCCGACCGGGCACCACACAGCAGGACCTCGCCGACCACTCGCGCGTGGACCGCAGCTCGATGGTCGCGGTGCTCGACGAGCTCGAATCGCGCGGCCTGGCCGAGCGCGGGTCGAACCGGCTGACCGCCGCAAGCGCTCGATCCACCTGACCGACGAGGGCCGCGATCAGCTCCAGCGCATGCGCGCGGTCGCGCGCGAGGTGGGCGAGCAGAGCTTCGCGGCGCTCAACGACGAGGAGCGCGCGACGTTGCACCACCTGCTGCGCAAGCTGGCCGGCTTCAGCGACGAACGCTCCTGAAGCCCTCCGCACGCCGGGCGGAGGCGAGGGCCGTACGCGACGGCGGTCAGGCGCGCCTTGCCGTCGAGCTCGTCACCCGCCGCGCGAAGCGCCTCGACGAACGTGTCGACCAGCGGGTCACGATCCTCGAGACGGCGGCAAGGATCGTTCGTGACGGCGCGGCGCCCTTCAGCGGCCGCAACACGACCCCGGGGTGGGCGCCGATGGTGGCCATCCGGGCACGATCGACACACCCAAGCCGGCAGCGGCCATGCCCTGCAGTGCGTTGTAGTCCTAGGACTCCAGCCGGACATTCGGCGCAAAGCCGGCGTCGCGGCAGGCGTGCAACATGATGTTGCTGTCCGCGCAGGTGCCGCCGAGCTCGGTGAGCAGGAACGGCTACGTCGGCCAGCTCGGCGAGGTCGATGCTCCGGCGGCTCGCCATCCGGTGCTCGGCGGCAGCGCGACCATCATCGGGTCCTCGGTGACCTCCAGGAGCTCGACGCCGTCCGGGATGACGATCGGGTCCAGGGCGACTCGATCATCAGCGCGATGTCGACCGGTTGCGTGCCAGCGCGCGCAGCGCGGGCTCGGGCTCCATCACGCGCATGTCGAGCTCGATGTCCGGGTGCGGCCGGCGCCTGCGCGCGTGGCGCACCGCGCCGGGCACCAGCCCCGCGGCCGCCGACGGGAAGGCGCCGATGCGCAGGCGCGAGGCGACCACGCCGCCCGCGGCCTTCGCGGCCCGCTCGGCATGGCGGACCGAGCTGAGGACGGCCTCGGTCTCGGCGAGCAACGCGTCGCCCGCGGGCGTGAGCTTCACGCCGCGCGCCGTGCGCTCGAGCACCTTCACGCCGAGGTGCTTCTCGAGCCGCGCCAGGTGCTGGGAGATGGCCGGCTGGGTGAAGCCGAGCTCTTCGGCCGCGAGCGAGAACGAGCCGCGCATCGCGACCTCGCGGAAGGTCTGCAGGAGTCGAACATCAAGCATAAGCGAACGTTATCACAGCTACGTCGAAAGATCATTGGAATTTATTGTGGTGGTCCGGGACCATAGGTGCATGACCACTTCAGACAGCTCCTCCATCTCTCTGCGGCACGCGGTCTCATCCGACGCCGCGGCCCTCGACCGCCTCGCCCAGCTGGACTCCAAGCGCCTCCCCGCCGGCAGCCACCTGGTCGCCGAGCGCGACGGTGAGCTGATCGCCGCCATCGCCCAGCCCAGCGGCATCGTGATCGCCGATCCGTTCACGCCCTCCGCCGACGCCGTGGCGCTCCTGCGCCAGTGGGCGAAGCAGCGCACGACCAGCCCGCGCCGTACCGTCCGTCGCCCGCGCTTCGCGCTGACCTAGCAGCGGCCCGCAACTCCAGGGACAGTCCCTGGAGTTGCGCTAGAGCGGCGAGGACCGTGCTCCGATCGCGTAGCCGACGACGTTGATCACCAGGTGCACGGCCGTGACGGCCACGAAGGCCACCGCCGCCGTGGCGACCGGCAGCACGTAGACCGGCGCGAGGCACAGCCAGACGCCGAGCACCAGGTCGCCCTGGTCGAGGACGACGAGCGCGAGCCCTCCGGCGGTCCGGCGCTGGGCCCCGGGCGCGATGTCCAGCCGGCGCTTGAGGAACGAGTTGGGCAGCTCCCCCACCACCACGCCGAGCCCGACCAGCGCGCCCCAGAGCAGCGGCGCGGCGTCGCCGACCGCATCCGGCAGGGCATCGCGGTACGCCGGCCAGCTGCGACAGGACGACGGCCGCCAGCGCCGGGCCGCCGGCCATGAAGATCGCCCCGCGCCACGTCTTGTTGTCACCGAAGATCCGCCGGCCGCCGATCGTCGCGCCGCCGTCGAGCGGGCGCTTGAGGCCCTTGAAGAGGTCCAGCGCCAGCACCGGCGCATGCACGATCGGCGCGCCGAGGACGGCGACGAAGACGAGCAGCCCGCTCAAGTCCGCCGCGGCAGACCGGCGCCGCGCGCCTGGAACTCGACGAGCAGCTCGTTCTCGTAGGCGACCCGCCGCTCGGAGCCCTCGAGCTCGCGGAACATCGCCTTGAGCGTGCGCAGCCCCTCGACCGGCCCGGTCATCGACGTCGCCAGCGCGATGGCCGCGGCCTCGGCCTCGCTCCGCGGGCACCGCCGCCGCGAGCAATCCGAGCGCGTCGGCCGCTGGCTGGTCGAGCGACGCGCGCGGTGAAGATGAGCTCCTTCGCGCGCGCCAGCCCGACGAGCGGCGCGAGGCGGGCCGGCCCGACCGGCACCCCGAGGCGCGCGCCCGCCCAGGCGAGGTGCAGGTTGTCGCCGCCGACGCGCAGGTCGCAGCCGGCCGCCAGCTCCGCCCCGGCCCCGACGACGTTCCCGACGCAGACGGCGATCGTCGGCAGCGGGAACGCCTCGACGGCCGCGTAGAAACGGGCGAAGGCCTCCATCCGCGCCACGCCGCCGGCGGGGTCGAGCTCCTCGCGCACGTCCGCGCCGGCGGAGAGCGCCTTGACGTCGGTGGTGCTGAAGATCAGGACGCGCAGCGACGGGTCGGCGGCGAGCTCGGCCAGCGCGGCCTCGACCGCCGCGAGCAGCTCGCTGTTCATCGCATTGCGCGCCTGCGGGCGGTCGAGGCGCAGCACCTCGATCCCCTCGGCGGCGCGCTCTCTCTGGATGGGCGCCATCGCCGCGAGGTTCTATACGATCCGGGTAGATGCGCCTCGCCCTCGCCACGGTTCTCGGATTCGCCCTCCTCGCTCCCGTCGCACTCGCGCACGACGGCGGGCAGGGCACCTACGGCGAGACCGATGACAAGATCGTGACGAACGCGGGCTTCATCGTGATCGGCTTCTTCCCGCTGTTCATCCTCGCGATGAGCCTGCTGCAGTGGCGCCTGGAAAAGCGCAAGTACGCGCGCAAGGCAGCTGCGAAGCGCCGCGCCGGCGCCACCGAGTGGCGCGGTGGCTGGTAAGAGCGGCGAAGCCCCGGTCCGCTACGAACGCGTCGGGTCCGCAGCGGTCCTGACGATCGATCGTCCGTCCCGTCGCAACGCCGTCGACGGGCCGACCGCCGAGAAGCTCCTGGAGGGCTATCGCGCCTTCGAGGCCGACGACGATGCACGCGTCCTGGTCGTCACCGGCGCCGGCGGCGTGTCGTTCTGCGCCGGCGCGGACCTGAAGAACATCGCCTCGTTCGCCGGCCGGCTCGACTCCGCCGAAGGCCCGTTCGGCTTCACCCGCCTCACGCCGTCGAAGCCCACGATCGCGGCCATCCACGGGTGGTGCCTGGCGGGCGGGCTGGAGCTCGCGCTGTGGTGCGACCTGCGCATCGCGCACCCCGACTCGCAGCTCGGCTTCCCCGAGCGGCGCTGGGGCGTGCCGCTCATCGACGGCGGCACGCAGCGGCTGCCGCGGATCGTCGGCATGGGCCGCGCGCTGGACCTGATCCTCACCGGGCGCATCATGTACGCGCTCGAGGCGCTCGACTGGGGCATGCTCACCGAGCTGGACGATGACCCGCTCGGACGGGCGCTCGAGATCGCCGAGGGCCTCGCCTCGTTCCCCCAGCAGACGATGCTCGCGGACCGTCGCGCCGCGCTCGAGGGCTTCGGCCTGCCGCTCGACGACGCGCTGGCGCTGGAGGCGAAGGCCGGACCGGAGACGTTCCGGGCCGCGGTCGAGGGCGCCGGGCGCTTCGCCGGCGGCGAGGGCCGCGGCGGCGCGGGCGCCGGCGTCTAGCTCGCCTGCGCCAGCCCGCGGTCCAGCAGGTCCACGAGCCGGGCGAACGACTCGTCGACGTCGAGCTTGATGCCGAAGCCGCCGCCGGTCTCGAGCATCGCGAAGCCGTGCAGCGCCGCCCGCACCGCACGGGCCGCGTGGATCGCGTCGTCGCCCTCCAGGCCGTAGCCCGCGAACACCGCTCGCAGCACGTCGACCGCCTCGCCCGCAGCCGCCTTCGCCTCGGCGTCGTCCTTCGCCGGCGCGCGCTGAGCGGCCAGGTAGCTCCCCGGGTGCCGCCGCGCATACTCGCGATGCGCGGCGGCGAGCGCGCGCAGCGCGTCGCCGCCCGAGCGGCCGGTCGCGGCCACCCGGAGCGCCGCCGCGAGCTCCAGCGCGCCACGGATCGCGAGGCGGCGGCGGACGTCGTCGAGGCCGTCGACGTGCGCGTACAGCGACGGCGGACGCACGCCGGCATCGGCGGCGAGCCGCGCGAGCGTCACGGCGTCGAGCCCCTCGCGGTCGGCAAGCGCGGCCGCCGCGGAGACCACAGCCTCGGTGCTCAATCCCGCGCGCGCCATCAGGCCTTCGCGATCGCGCGGTCCATCGCCGCCGCGGGCGCCTCGACGACCTTGCCGTGGCCCGGCGCGAGCCGTGCCGGCTCCAGGCCGCGCAGCGCGCGCGCCGACGCGCGATCGATGTCCGCGTCCCACGTCGCCGTCGCCGCCAGCGGGAAGCGCTGCAGCTTCTTCGCCGTCACGGCCACGCCCGCCATCGTGGTGTAGGTGTCGCCGCAGAACAGCGTCCGGTCGCGCGTGTCGATGAGGGCGACGTGGCCGGGCGTATGGCCGGGCGCCGCCACGACCTCGAGGCTGCCGACGCGCTGCCCGGGCTCCAGGAAGCCGTCGGGCTTCGCCTCGACCTTGGGCCAGCTGCCCCTTGTCTTGGAGGACTCGCCCGACAGGATGCGCGCGTCGGCCTCGGCGATCAGGTACTCGACGTCGCTGCCGAGGGCGGCGCGAAGCTCGTCGACCGAGCCGGCGTGGTCGCCGTGGCCATGGGTGAGCACGATGCGCCGGATCTGCCCGTCCCGCCGCGGCGATGATGTCCTTGCCGGCGCCCTTGAGCGTCGTGTCGATGAGGGTGAGGCCGTCGTCCTCGCGGACGAGGTAGGCGTTGACGAAGCGGAGCCGCGTCAGCTGCGTGTGATGGTCGGCTGAACGGGGTGATTCGCATGGCCTGATCTCCTTAGTTGATTTCCTACTAGGCGTAGGTTACGACCCACGCAACCTCCAGCGGGCTGGGGGTAGGGTTCGCCCATGAGCTACTTCGTGACGGGCGCAACGGGGTTCATCGGTCGGCACCTGGTCGAGGAACTGCTGCGCAACCGCGAGGGGGACATCCACGTCCTCGTGCGCGCGGGCTCGCAGGATCGGCTCGACAAGCTCATCGCCGAGCGCTTCGAGGGCAGCGACCGCATCAAGCCCGTGACGGGGGATCTGACCGAGCCCAAGCTCGGGGTCTCCGACGACTGGGTCGCCGCCAACAAGGGCTCGATCGACCACTTCTTCCACCTCGCGGCCGGTCTACGACATGACCGCCGACGAGCAGGCCAACGAGCGCATGAACGTGCAGGGAACGAGAACGCCGTCGACCTCGCCAACGCGCTCGAGGCGGGCGACCTGCACCACACCTCCTCCGTTGCGGCCGCCGGCCTCTACAAGGGCCTGTTCCGCGAGGACATGTTCGACGAGGGCCAGAAGCTGCCGTCGGCGTATCACCGCACGAAGTTCGAGTCCGAGAAGATCGCGCGCGAGGCCTCGACGGTCCCGTGGCGCGTGTACCGCCCCGCCGTCGTCGTCGGTCACTCCGAGACCGGCGAGATGGACAAGATCGACGGGCCCTACTACTTCTTCAAGGCGATCCAGAAGCTGCGCCACTGGCTCCCCGAGTGGGTGCCGCTGGTCGGCCCGGAGCTCGGCTACACGAACGTCGTCCCGGTGGACTTCGTCGCCAAGGCGATGGACCACATCGCCCACCAGCCCGATCTCGACGGCCAGGCGTTCCACCTGACGTCGCCCGAAGTCGCAGCGCTCGGGCGCGGTCCTCAACACGTTCGCGCGGGCCGCACACGCGCCGCAGCTCGGGCTGCGCGTCGACAAGCGCCTCATCGACGCGCTGCCCAAGGGCACGTTCTCGATGCTCATGAAGCTGCCGCCGCTCAAGGACGTGCGGCGCACCCTCCTGGCGGACTTCGGCATCCCCGAGGAGGTCGTCGAGCACGTGGGCTTCACCGCGCAGTTCGACACCCGCGACACCGAGCGCGCGCTGGCCGGCACCGACATCGAGGTGCCCGACCTCGACAGCTACGCCGACAAGCTCTGGGACTACTGGGAGCGCAAGCTGGACCCCGACCTGTTCCGCGACCGTTCGTTCGCGCACGCCGTCAACGGCAAGGTCGTGTTGATCACGGGGGCGTCGTCGGGCATCGGCAAGGCCGCCGCGTTCAAGATCGCGGAAGCCGGTGGCATCCCGCTGCTCGTGGCGCGGTCGGCGGACAAGCTCGAGGAGACCAGGCAGGAGATCGAGGCCAAGGGCGGCACGGCGTACACCTACTCGGCCGACCTCAGCGATCTCGACTCGATCGACGCGCTGGTCGAGCAGGTGCTGTCCGACCATCCCGCGGTCGACGTGCTCGTCAACAACGCGGGCCGCTCGATCCGCCGCTCGATCGCGCTGTCGGGCGATCGCTTCCACGACTTCGAGCGCACGATCCAGCTCAACTACCTGGGCACGATCAAGCTCACGATGGGCCTGCTGCCGCACATGCGCGAGCACCATCGCGGCCACGTCGTGAACGTCAGCTCGATCGGCGTGCAGACGAACCCGCCGCGCTTCAGCGCCTACGTCGCCTCGAAGGCGGCGCTCGACGCGTGGACCCGAGTCGTGTCGTCGGAGGTGATCGGCGACGGCGTCACCTTCACCACGATCCACATGCAGCTCGTGCGCACGCCGATGATCGCGCCGACGAAGATCTACGACCAGTTCCCCACGATCACGCCCGACGAGGCGGCCGACCTGATCTGCGAGGCGATCCGCTCCAAGCCCAAGCAGATCAACACGCGCCTGGGAACGTTCGGCGAGGTCGCCTACGCGCTGGCGCCGAAGGCGGTCGACCAGATCCTGCACACGGCCTACAAGGTCTTCCCCGACTCGGCCGCCGCGCGCGGCGAGAAGGATCCCAACGAGAAGGCCTCGATGGAGCAGGTCGCGATGGCGAACCTGATGAAGGGCGTGCACTGGTGAGCACAGGCTGGGCGGGCCTGCGCGAGCGCGGCGTGCTCACCGACGAGGAGTTCGCGGCCCAGAAGGCGCAGATCCTCGGCAGCTAGCCGGCGAGCTCGCGCAGCCGGCGGTACTCGTCTGCGGTGATCGGGCGGCCGCGCACGTCGCTCAGTGCCGGGTCGTTGTCGACGTAGGCGGCCTCGTTGCCCGCCACGAAGACGGCCGCGCCCGGAAGCGAGAGCGATCCAACGGGCTCGTCCGGGCGCGGGATGCGCGTGACCGTCACTGGGGACACCGCTGACACGGTGTCAAATCCTATAGCGAGAACGCAGCCCAGACCGGCCGGTGGGGCACGCGCACGGGCGGCAGGCCGCCGAGCAGCGCGATCAGCTCGTCGGTGTCCCAGTCGCCGCTGAGGTTCGGGCGCGAGACCCCGAAGCGCTCGCCATGGACGCACATCGTCGCGTCCCTGGACTCCGACCCGGCCGCGAGATCCGTGAGCTGCACGTCGTCGCGGGCGAACGCGGCGCGCACCCCGGGGCGGATCCCGACCGAGTACGTGTCGCCTTGGGCCCCGCCCCAGGCCTTGAACGCGACGATGCGCGATTCGGTCACGGCCAGGACGAAATGACGCGGGAGCAGCCTCGAGCGACGTGGGCGCAGGAGCTCGATGAGCGCCCGGCCGGTGAACATGCCGACGATCGTCGGTGCCCTGCCCTGGCGCAGCTCCCCGGCGGCGATGACGGGCTCGTCAAGCCAGCCGGTGGAGTTGATGTAGGCCCCCATCGATGCGGGGCGTGCGCGTCCGTAGGACATGCACGCACTGTCCCGATCAGGAGGCCGTCGGACCATCGTGCAGGCCGACGACAAAAGTACGGTTGTCCGCCAAGGTACGCTCGCCCGTGCATGGACGCCAACGGGAAGTCCAACGGGAAGTCCAACGGGACCACCCTCTCCACGCGCACCCGCCGCGCGCGCCTTCGCACGACGCTCTTTGTCGCCGCAGGCGTCACCGCGGCCGCGATCATGCTCGGCCTGTACGCCGTCGATGCCCTGAAGAGCGTCGAGCAGCGGTCGGTCGACACGCGCTTCAGCGTCCGTGGGACGCAACAGCAGCCCGACGACGTCGCCGTCGTCGCCATCGATACCAAGACGTTCAACAAGCTCCAGCTGCAATGGCCGTTCCCGCGCAGCCGCCACGCCCGGGTCCTCAACCAGCTGCGCAAGGACGGTGCGCGTGCGATTGCGTTCGACGTCCAGTTCACGGAGGCGACGACCCCGAAGCAGGACAACGCGCTGATCGACGCGGTCGGCAGGTCGAAGAACGTCGTGCTTGCGACGACCGAGGTCGACAACGGGCACACCGCGATCTTCGGCGGCGACCAGGTGCTGCGGTCAATCGGCGCGCGGGCCGGCAACGCACTGCTGCCCAACGACTCCGGCGGCACGATCCGCCGTACGTGGTACTCCGCGCGGGGCCTGAAGACGCTTGGCATCGCGGCGGCCGAGGACGTCTTGGGCAAGCGCATCTCGCCGTCGGCGCTCGGCGGCACGACCGCCTGGATCGACTACCGCGGCGGGCCGGGAACGATCCTCACAGCGTCCTACTCGGACGTCCTCAACGGCAACTTCCGGACCGGCACGTTCAAGGACCGGACGGTGGTGATCGGCCCTGCGGCCCCGACGCTCGGCGACGTCCACCCGACGTCCGTGACCGGCCAGGACCTGATGTCGGGCGCCGAGATCCAGGCCAACGCGATCTGGACCGCGCTGCACGGCTTCCCGCTGCAGCCGATTGCGACGTGGTGGACGCCGCTGCTGATCGTGCTGATGGCGATGGCTGCCCCCGCTGTCTTCCTCGGCCTCAAGCCGCGCGAGGCCGTCCTCGTCCTCACGCTCCTCGCGCTCGTCTACACCGTCGGCGCGCAGCTCCTCTTCAACCGCGGAACGATCGTTCCCGTCGTCTACCCGCTGATCGCGCTCGGGCTGACGGCGGTGCTCTCGACCGCCGTCCACGCCGTGACGGCCGCGTTCGAGCGCGAGATGGTGCGTGATGTGTTCTCGCGCTTCGTCCCGGAGTCGGTCGTCAACGACGTGCTCAGCCAAACCGGCGACGGCCTGCGGCTCGGTGGCGAGCGGCGCGTCGCGACGGTGCTGTTCAGCGACCTGCGCGGCTTCACGAGCTATGCGGAGGGCCTGCCCCCCGCCACGGTCATCTCTGTCCTGAATCGCTACCTGACCGCGATGAGCGACGTGATCCTCGACAACGGCGGGACGCTCGTCGCCTACATGGGCGACGGCATCATGGCCGTCTTCGGCGCGCCGATCGAGCAGCCCGACCACGCTGACCGCGCCCTGCGCACCGCACGGCACATGACTGGGCCGGCGCTCTCGGAGTTCAACCAGTGGATGCGCGACCAGGGCGTCGGCGACGGGTTCCGCATGGGCGTCGGCCTCATGAGCGGCGAAGTGATGTCAGGGAACGTGGGCTCGGAGCGGCGGCTGGAGTACACCGCCATCGGCGACACGACGAACACGGCCGCCCGGCTGGAGGGCATGACCAAGGGCCAGCCTTACATGGTGTTCGTCGCGGACACCACCGTGAAGGCGGCGCAGGACCCACCGGCAGACCTCGTCAGCGTCGACCGCATGGAGGTACGCGGCCGACGCGAACGAGTGGATGTCTGGGCGCTACCCGACCCCCCGGATCAACCCGGCGGCGCCAGGTAGGAGTGCCCGGCCGTCACGGTGTGGCGGCCGTTGGTGGCGAAGTCGCGGACGAGCACCTGGCCACGGACAACCTTGGTGAGCGTGCCGTCGCACGAGTCCTGGACGAGGTACTTCGTGCCGCGCGTGCTCGCCGACGACGACTTGCCGACGGTGCGGAAGTTGCCGTGCGAGTCGCCCCACAGGTGGCGTGAGCGGCGCTTCTTCTTCGCGGCCGCCGTAGCGCCCTTCGCATTGCTCGTGCACGGGCCGACCGGTCCGAGGATGTAGGCCTCGGTCACGGGCCGCTTGCCGCCGCGCTGGCGGGTCTTGAACTTGCCGCCGTAGTACAGCCCGGTCTGGTAGCTGCCGTGATGGTCGCTCGCCGACGTGAGCGTCACGCGGCCGTGCGTGGCATCCACGAACGTCCCGAGCGGGACCTTCTTGGTCGAGCCGGCGCCGAGCGACTGGAAGCCCGCGCCCGTCTGGTACAGCACGCTGCCGGCGACCTGCGTGATGACCACGCTGTCGTCCTGCTGCGCCTGCGTGCCGGGCTCGAAGTCGTAGGTCGTCACGCCCGTGCCGGTGTCGATCGAGAGCGCGTCGACGCTACCGACGAGGTGGTCGGGCACGTTGCGCACGCCGATGACGACGCGCAGGCCGCCCGGAGGGGTCGTCTTCGCCTGGACGATGCGCGCCCCTGGCGCTGCCGCGAGGATCTCCGGCAGCGTCTTCACGCCGAACCCGGTGCTCGCGCCGGCAAGGGTGCCGCTGAACGACCACCAGCCGCCGGCCGCCGCGTCCCAGCGCTGCCAGACGTCCGTCTGGATCGCACCCTGATCAGGGATGTCGGAGCGGTAGCCGTGCTGGTAGATCGGCTCGAAGACGATCGAGTCGTCCTCGACGCCGTCGTTGTTCGTGTCGAGCGTCAGGACGAGATAGGGCAGCTGCCCCTGCAGGTTCGGACCAGCGATGAGCGTGCCCAGCGTGGAGTAGCTGAGCGTCTTGATCGCCGCCAGCTGCGTGCCGGCCAGCCCCTGGTTGACGAGCGCCGGCGCGGAATCGCCGTGGTTGGTTCCGGTATCGAGCGTTGCCGAGCCGGTGCCCGCAGGCGCGCCGGGCGGGTTGACGCCCCACGACACCGTCGCGTCGGTGTCGGTGAGGAAGTTGCCCTGTGCGTCGTTCACGACGCTCTGCCAGGGTCCGAGCCCGGCGGGTGATACGACGACTGTTGAATCAGCGCCCGCAGACGCAGTAAAGACGATGCTGAGGACCGCGGCGCAGCATCCGGCGTGCCTGAACTTCATTAGATGTCCCTCCGTGGAGAGTCGGGATATACGCCCCCAAATGCAGACCATCTCCGCAAGGGCTCAGGAAGTCAACACCGCGCACTACAACCGAAATACCGGTACGAGGCGCTTTTCGTGCTCGGCGTCGATGCGCGCGACGACCTCGAAATGCTCCTCGAGCAGCGTGCCGCGCAGCTTCGAGCCAAGTCCCTCGTCGACCTGGAAGATGCCGGCCGAGTTCGACATCACGATCTCCACGCGCACGGCCTTGTCGCGCCCCGCAGAGATCGTGACGTCCTCGATCGCATAGGCCGACAGCGAGTGGATGTTCGCGTGCCCTGCCTCGAACGGGACGCGCGCACGGCCCTGCGCCATGTCGAGCGCGTCGGCGACGCGCACGATCGCGCCCTCGACGGTGAAGGGCTTGCCCTTCGTGCGGTGCGAGATGATCGCGTGCATCGACTCGGCCGCGATCAGCGTTCGCTCGGGCTCGTCATAGGCGTCGGCGAGCAGCGCCGGGAGCTTGTCGGCAGCCAGGAACAGGCTGAAGCGCTCGTGGTCGGTGCGATGGATCGCCATGCCCAGGCAGTGCAGGAGCGAGCCGGCGGCGATCACGACCTCGGCGTCGCGCTCGGTCATTCCGTGATCCTTGACGACACTCGGCTCGATCCCGCGGCGGAACAGCAGCCGCGCCAGGCGCAGTGCGATGTTCGTGACGATCTGAATGTGGACCCACGAGTGGTCGCTCATGTCCAGGCGCTCAGCGTTGACGCCGGCAGCGTGCCACCAGGCCTTGATCTGCGGGTCGGCGTTGACGGCTGCCAGGAGCTTCTCGAGCTTGCGGTTGCCGCGCGTCGGCGCACGGATGGTGATGTCGTTGATGGCGCTCATCGGGCTGCACGGACCGCGGCCAGCACGTCGGACGCCGAGTCGGTCCCGTTCACCCGGACCCGCGGCAGCGCCGCGCGATCTGCGTCCATGTGCGCGAGTCCGGGCTCCGTGGTCACGGCCGCACGGTATCCGGCAGCGCGCACGGCGGCCTCGGCGGCCGCGTTGTAGCGCCCGGCCGGGTAGGCGAAGTTGTCGACGGGCACATGGAAGTCCCGCCGCAGGGCAGCGCGTGACCCGGCGACCTCGCGACGAACGGCCGCAGGGTCGAGCGTCGTCAGATCGGGATGCGTGATCGTGTGCGCATCGATCTCCCAGCCCGCGCCGATCAGGCGGCGGACCTGCGCCTTCGTTATCCCGCCGGCGATCGACAGGTTCTTGACCTCCAGGTTCAGCACGCCGGGCCAATGCAGGCCGCGCAGGATCGGCATCGCGTTGCGGACCTGGCTGCCATAGCCATCGTCGAACGAGACGACGATCGGCTTGCTCGGCAGCGCGATCCGGTGTTGCCAGTTGTCGAGCACCTGGTCGAGCGTGACGCCGCGGTAGCCCGCGTCGGCGAGCGACTGGATGTGCGCGCGGAACGCCGCGGCCGGCACCCACAGCTCCGGGTAGACCGTCCCTGGCGGCGGCGAGTTCACGAGGTGGTACATCAGGATCGGGACGCTGTCGCGGCGCGGCCCGTGGCGCACGGGCGGCGGTGTCGGCTTGCGCCGCGTGCGTCCGCGGGGCGGTGTGCGTCGCCGTGGTCGATCGCGGCGCACTCCCACCGCACCCGACGAGGACGAGGGCGGCGGCGACCAGCGCGCGCCGCATCAGGTCTCGGCCGCACGCGCGCTGTGACCGAGCATCAGCTCGCGCTGCGCAATGCGGGGCTCCTCACCCGGCGTGCGGCGTGTCCATGCCCCGTCGGAGCCGAGCACCCACGCGTTCGTGTCATCGGACAGGCAGCGCTCGAGCGTGTCGAGCAGGTCGTCGCGCAGGACCGGGTCGTCGACCGGCGCGACGAGCTCGACGCGGTTGTCGAGGTTGCGCGGCATCAGGTCGGCCGAGCCGATGTAGACGCGGGTCGAGCCGTTGCGCTCGAAGGCGAACACCCTGGAGTGCTCGAGGAACCGCCCGACGACGGAGACCACCCGGATGTTCTCGCTCACGCCTTCCACCCCGGGGCGCAGCCGGCAGATGCCGCGGATGTTGAGGTCCACCCGGACGCCCGCCTGTGACGCCCGGTACAGCGCCTTGATGCACGCACGATCCACCAGGGCATTCATCTTCAGGGCAATCCGCGCGCGCTCGCCACGCTCATGCGCCGCAATCGTCTCGTCGATCTCGTCGATGATCGAGTCGCGCAGGAACTTCGGCGCCACCAGCACCTTGCGGTAGCGCCCGGGCCGGGCGTAGCCGGTCAGGAAGTTGAACATGTCGGCGACATCGGCGCCGATCCCGTCATCGACGGTGAACAGGCCGAAATCGGTGTAGAGACGGGCGTTGGCCGGGTGGTAGTTGCCCGTCCCGACGTGCACGTAGTTGCGCACGCCGTCACCCTCGCGGCGCACGACGAGGATGCACTT
>CAWCEB010000095.1:0-19928 GCA_963794105.1 uncultured Actinomycetes bacterium
TCGACCTCAAGCACGAGCTCTTCACGACGCTCTCGCAGCAGGTCGTATCCGCGGACTGCGTGCTCGCATCGAACACGTCCTCGATCCCTATCACGGCGATCGCGCGCGTGGCCGAGCGCCCGAGCGCGTCGTCGGGATGCACTTCTTCAACCCCGCGCCGGTGATGAAGCTCGTCGAGGTGATCGCCGGCCTCGAGTCCTCCGCAGGCGGCGCTGGCGCGCACGCGCGAGCTGGGCGAGGCGATGGGCAAGCGCGTCATCGACTGCAGGGACGGCCCCGGCTTCCTCGTGAACCGCTGCAACCGCCCGTTCGGGCTGGAGGCGCTGAAGCTGCTGCAGGACGGGATCGCCGACGTCCCGACGATCGACCGCATCGTCCGCGCCGCCGGCTTCCGGATGGGCCCGTTCGAGCTGCAGGACCTCGTCGGGATCGACACCGGGTTCGAGGTCTCCAAGTCGTTCGCCGAGCTCGGCTTCGGCGAGCCCCGCTGGCGCCCCTCCCCGTTGAGCGCCCAGATGGTCGCCGCCGGCCGCTTCGGCCGCAAGACCGGCCGCGGCTGGTACGAGTACGCCGAGGGCCGGCCGCACCGCCCCGACGACCCACCGCCCCCGTCCGCCGACCCGCTCCCGGCCCTCGTCGTCGGCGACACCCCGCTGGCGCGCGAGCTCCGCGGCCGGACTGAGGGGACAGACCCCTCAGTCCGGATCGCCATCGACTGCGACGGGTCGTATGACGGGGACCTTCCGGTGGCGCGGCTGCTCGACGCCGCGCCGCTCGCCGGGCGGTCGGGGTGCGGGTTCTTCGCGCTGGCGCCGGTCGGCGCGGTCGAGCTCGTCGACGGGCCGGGCGCGGACCTCGCGCGGGCGTTCTTCGAGTCGATCGGCAAGCCGGTGATCGAGATCTCCGACTGCGTCGGCGGCGTGATCGGGCGGATGGTCTGCCAGGTGATCAACGAGTCGGCCTTCGCGGTGCAGGAGGGCGTCGGGTCGACCGACGACGTCGACGCCGGCATGCAGCTGGGCATGAACCACCCGCGCGGGCCGTTCGAGTGGCTCGACGCAATCGGCGCGCCGCAGGTGCTCCGGACGCTTGACGGGCTGCATGCGTTCACGGGCGAGGAGCGCTACCGCGCTGCGCCGTGGCTGCGGCTGCAGGTGGCGCGCCTCACGAACGCGTGAGGATGGTCGTTGTATGGCCGTGCTCCCGCCCTTCCAGCGCTTCCTGGAGGACCACCGCGATGACGTGTGGCGCTTCCTGGTCGCCGCTGTCGGGCGGACCGACGCCGACGACTGCTTCCAGGAGACCTTCATGGCCGCGATGCGTGCCTATCCCCGACTCCGTTCCGATTCGAACCTGCGCGCCTGGGTTCTGACGATCGCTCACCGCAAGGCGCTGGACACCTACCGCTCCCGCAAGCGCCACGCCGTGCCCGTCGAGGAGGTGCCCGAGGTCGCCCACCACGACCCCGACCTGCCCGACGGCGAGCTGTGGGCCCAGGTCCGCGAACTGCCGCCCAAGCAGCGCGGCGCGATCCTGCTGCGCTACGGCGCCGACCTCTCGCACGCCGAGATCGCCGTCGCGCTCGACTGCAGCGAGGAGGCCGCGCGGCGCTCCGTGCACGAGGGCCTGAAGAAGCTGCGCAAGGAGGTGACCGTATGAGCCCGGTTCCCAAGCGCCCTGCGCTCGACCGCGACGCCGCCGCAGCTGCGGCCGCACGGTTCGCCATCATCGCCGAGCCCGACGTCGCCTACGCCATGGTCGACACACCGGTCGGCCAGGTCCTCGCGGCGAACAGCAAGCGGGGCCTCGCCTGCCTGTCGTACGTCGACTACCACGGCGGCGTCGACCAGGTCCTCGAGCAGCTCAGCGCCGGCCTGTCGCCGCGGATCCTCGAGGCGCCCGCGCGCCTGGACGAGGTGCGCCGCGAGCTCGACGACTACTTCGAGGGCCGCCGGCACGGGTTCGACCTGCCGATCGACCTGTCGCTGATCAAGACGCCGTTTGCCAAGCGCCTGCTCCAGGCGACCGCGCGGATCCCGTTCGGCGAGACCCGCACCTACCGCGACATGGCGACCGCCGCCGGCAACCCGCTTGCCGTCCGCGCCGCGGGAAACGCCCTCGGCCACAACCCCATCCCGATCGTCGTGCCGTGCCACCGCGTGCTGCGCACGGGCGGCGGGATCGGTGGCTATACGGGCGGCCTGGATCGCAAGGTCAAGCTGCTGACGACCGAGGGCATCGAAATTCCCTGAGCTCCGGGCGACACCTGTACCGTCGCGCGCATGAGGTCCAGGACGGTCCTCCTCGCGCTCGCGGCGACGCTCGCCGCGGCCGCGCAGGCCCAGGCCGCGCCGACGGTGACGGAGTACATGGGCGGCGTTGCCAGCGGGTTCAGCGCCAACACGGGGCCCGTCGGGATCACTGTCGCGCCGGACGGCAACCTCTGGGTGGCGGCCGAGCACGGCCCGGGTACATCGAGAAGGTCACACCCGCGGGCGTCTTCACCGAGTACACGGGCGGCATCACCCCTGGCTTCACCGCCAACATCGGACCGGAGGACATCGTCGCGGGCCCCGACGGCAACCTGTGGTTCACCCAGTACAAGAACCCCGGCGCCGTGGCGCGGATCACGCCCGGCGGCGATGTGACGGAGTTCACGGCCGGCTTCGCGGCCAACGGCGACGCCGAGTTCATTACCGCCGGGCCCGACGGCAACCTCTGGTTCACGCTGTCGGAGAACCCCGGCCACGTCGTGCGCATCACCCCCGACGGATCTGCGACGGAGTTCACCGGCGGAGTCACCCCCGGCTTCCCGGCGAACACCATCCCCGGCGGCATCACCACCGGGCCGGACGGCAACCTCTACTTCACCGGCGTGTCCAGCGGGAGCATCTTCCGCATCACGCCCGCGGGCGCCATCACCCAGGTCGCCACTGGCGGCGTCACGCCTGGCTTCACCGCGAACGCCGGGCCGGCCTTGATCGTCTCGGGTCCCGACGGAGCGCTCTGGTTCAGCGAGCAGTCGGGCGCCGGCGGGATCGGCCGGATGACGCTCGACGGCACGGTCACCGAGTTGCGGGGTGGCGTCACCCCGAACTTCCCGACCGACGCTCATCCGCGGTCGATCGCCGTCGGACCTGACGGCAACGTCTGGGTCGGCGCGTCGAACGTCGTCACCCGGCTGTTGCGTGTCAACCGTGACGGCTCGGTCACCGAGTTCCGCGGCGGCGTGACGCCGGGCTTCACCACCAATGGCGGCGCCGCCCGCCTGGTCGCGGGACCCGACGGAAACCTCTGGTTCACCGAGCCCGGCGACCCGGGCCGCGTCGCGCGGATCACGGTCGGACCGCGGGTGGTCACGGGCCCTGCCACGGCGATCGGGCCGGACACCGCGGCCTTGGGCGGCACCGTGAGGCCCAACGGCCAGACCACCATCTACCACTTCGAGTACGGCACGTCGGATGCCTACGGACAGCAGACCGCGGACGCCCCCCTGTCCGCGGGCGTCGCGATGCTGCCCGTCTCAGCGCAGCTCCAGAGTCTGCAGCCCGCGACGCAGTACCACTATCGACTGGTCGCGACGAACGACGCCGCGACGACGCTCGGTGACGACGCCACGTTCACCACGCCGGCGCCCGTGCCGCCCCCGGTCGCGACGCTCGCCGCGGCCAGCAACCTCGCGCTGACGCCATCGACCTTCCGCGCGCGCGCGTCTGGACCGAGCGCCACCAGTGCCCGCCGTCGCATCGGCACTCGCGCGACGTTCCGCCTGAATATCGCCGCCGCCGTGCGCTTCACCGTGCAGCGCCGGGTCGCCGGACGGCGCTCGGGCACGCGCTGCGTGGCACCGACCAGGCGCAATCGCAACGCCAAGCGCTGCGTTCGCACGCTCGCGGTGCGCGGATCGTTCTCACGAGCGGGGAGCGCGGGCGCCAATGCGTTCCGGTTCAGCGGCCGGCTGAGCGGGCGCAAGCTCCGACCCGGGCGCTACCGGCTCGTGGCGACGCCCAGCCTCGCCGGTAAGCGCGGGACGGCCACGCGTGCGTCGTTCCGGATCGTCCGCTGAGCCGCTGCCCGTCCGGACGAGGGGACAATCCCCTCAGTCCGGCGTACCGTGAGGATCGCGTGAGCGCTCGCCCCTAGCGTCAGGTCATGCGGTTGGGGCGATGGCTAGCACTGGGGATCGCGCTGGGGGCGCTCGCGACCGCGCCCGCGCGCGCCGACGACCAGTTGCTCATCCGCCACTTCGGGGACACGGACTTCAGGGTCGTGACCCTCGCCGACACGACCGTCAGCGGCCCGTACTCGAACCTCCAGTTCCCGTCGTGGTCGCAGGACGGCAAGCAGCTCATCGGCCGGACGTCGGCCTTCGCGATCGACATGATGGACTTCGACGGCTCGAACCGGCACACGGTCGGGCCGACCGACAACCATTACACCTCGGCGCCGCGCCTTTCGCCCGACGGCAAGCGCTATCTCGTCCGCCGCAACAACGACCTCCTCGTTGGCTCGGTCGACGGCGGCTCGCCGACGGTCCTGGTGAGCGACGCCCGCGGCGGGCTGCCCTACGACATCGCCTGGTCGTCGCAGGACGAGATCGCCTACATCAGCATGGCGGCCTGGCCCGACCTTCAACTCACGGTGATGAAGTCCGACGGCTCGAACCGCCGCACGGTCCTGCACCTCCACGACCCGGGCGGAACACCGAACACATTCGACCAGTCGGAGGCGATCGCGTTCTCGCCCGACGGCAACACGCTCGCGGCCACCCGCTACATCAACACCTCCGACAACGAACAGACGGGCGACTCGTTCTACGACTTCAGGATCACGACCCTCGCCGTCCATCCCGGTGGCATCGCCGGCGACCGCCTGGTCGGCACCGGGCACCAGGGCCCGTCGACACAGGGCGTCGAGGTCACCGGGGTCTTCCCCAGCTCCGCCTCGTTCGCCCCGGACGGCCGGCGGCTCGCGGTCTCCGGCGGCAACAACGGCGATCGCCGCCACATCGACATCTACGACGTCACGACCGGCGCGCTCACGCCGATCGGCGCGCAGACGTTCATCTACACCGAGTGGCGCCCGTCGGAGAACCACTGCGCGCCGGGAGACCTGACCTCGCTGCAGGTGGGCAACGCCACCGCGGAGGGCTGCTTCACCGAACGTGAGGACGCGCCCGACCACGGCACCGGCGTGTACGAGACGAGCACCGAGGCGTGGGTCGGCGGGTTCGACCTTCGCCCCCGGCCCGACGGCAAGCTCGTCATCGAACCCGCGAACACGTCGGACCCGCTGCGCCAGGAGGGCGCGGGCGTCGACCTCGCGTTCGACGACGTGCTCGTGCCTGCCCCGCTCGACGAGATCCACCCGTTCGTCACGACCTACTCGCTCGGCTTCAACAGCACCGGCTCGTTCGAGCGTTTCATCGCGCTCCCGCTGCTCAAGAGCGCGAGCGCCCAGGTCACCGTCACCTGGGACAGCGACGGCGCCGGCGCGGGCCTCGAGGGCTCGGTGTCGCTCGACAAGCTGAGCGAGAGCATCGGCACCGTGGCGGGCAACAGCGTCGGGACGCTCTCGGGGAAGCTGAAGCTGAAGCTGAAGAACCGAGCTCCCGCCGACCTCACCCAGGCCGACCTGCAGATCCCGGAGTTCGCGGCCGAGCTCAAGGACGCGACACCGAAGCTGAAGCTCGGCTTCGGCGGCGCGGCATTCAAGGCCAAGAAGGTCAACGGCGCGGTCGAGTGGTCAGCCGAGGTCACCACGCTCTTCCCGTTCCAGGATCGCCAGGGCGGGCTGACGGCCCGGCTCTACCTGCGCGACTCGAGCCTGAGCGGGCTGGGTTTCGGGATCACCGGTCTCAAGATCCCGATCGGCGCGACGGGCTGGTTCCTCAGCGGGGTCAACGGCGACCTCGTCCTGTCGCCGGAGCTCGGCTTCAACGTCGGGATCGAAGCCGAGGAGCCGATCGGCAAGACCGGGGTCACCCTCTTCCGCATGACGGGGAACATCAAGGGCCTCAAGCTGGCCACCGACTGCAGCAACGGCAGCAACCCGTTCGAGTTCATCGGCACGACGAACGCCCCCGAGCTCGAGGAGCGCAAGATCGGCAAGCTGTCGGCGCAGGTCCTCATGTGCGCCTACGTCAAGGACGCCCGCAGCTTCGCGTTCGAGGCGAAGGTCAGCGGCGAGCTGACGGTCGACGTCGGGCGCGCCAAGAAGATCGCGTCTGCCAAGGGGTCCGCGAGCGGCTGGTTCCACGGGACCGACTTCAACCTCGAAGGCCACTACGAGCTCAACCTCCCGATCGTCCCGAAGATCGCCGCCGACGGCCTGCTGTCCTCGGAGGGCTACGCGATCTGCGGCACCTACGGGTTCATCACCGCGGGCGTCGCCACGAGCAACTGGCTTGACGCGCCGCACGACCTCGTCGGTTGTGACTTCAGCCCCTACCGCGCCGCCAAGGCATCGGCACACGCCGCCGCGACAACCCGCAGCGTCCACGTCGCCGGCGGGGAGCGGGCGATCTCACTGGCGATCCGCGGCGCCGGCGCCGCGCCGCGCGTCCTGTTGCTCGGGCCGCACGGCGAGCGGCTGCGCGCGGACCACGCGCTGAAGCGCGGGGCCGCGATCGTGCTGCCCGTCGCGGAGCTGCGCACCACCTACGTGTTCCTGCGCCGCCCGCGCGGCGGGGCGTGGCGGATCCGCCCGCTGTCCGGCGCGATCACCCGCGTCGACGCCGCCCGCCGGCTCCCCGAACCGCGCATCCGCGCCAAGGTCGTCAAGCGCGGGAAGCGCCAGCAGCTCGTCTGGTCGGCCCGCGCCATCAAGGGCCAGCGCATCGAGATCGTCGATCGCACCGCGACCGAGGTCGTCACGCTGCAGCGCTACACGTCGCGCCACAGGGGACGCGTGCGGTTCACGCCCACGGCGATCGCGGCGCGCCACACGATCGAGGCGCAGGTCGTGCAGGACGGCGTGCCGCGCGCGCGGCTCAAGATCGCCCGCTACCGCGTCCGCTGAGCCCGGCTACGCCTTCGGCTGGGGGAACTGCGAGCGCATCATCGCGTCCCACATCCGGTCGGTCATCAGCGACCGCTGGGTGATGAGCAGGTGCGCGGACGGCGTCACGCGGTAGCGCGTCTTGGGCTTGCCCGCCGTGATCGCCTTCTCGATCACCTTCGCCACGGCCTCCGGGCCGCCGCCGAGCTTGCCCATCGGCCCGCTCTCGTAGGCGCCCTTCGTGGCCTCGCCGACCGCCGCGTTGAACGAGCCGTAGGGCCCGCCACCGCCTTCGACGTCCGACAGCGAACCGGCCGCCGCGTTGCCGAACTCGGTCTTGATCAACCCCGGCTGGATGATGATCACATCGATCCCGAAGCCCTTGACCTCGAAGCGCAGCGCGTCGCTGATCGCGTCGACCGCGTACTTCGTCCCGTGGTAGAAGCCGCCGCCCGGGAAGACGAGGTTCGCCCCCATCGAGCTCATGTTCACGATCTTGCCCCAGCCCTGGCGGCGCATCCCCGGCAGCACGAGCTGCGCCATCCGGACGAGCCCGAAGACGTTCGTCTCGAACTGCCGGCGCACGTCGTCCATCGGGACGCTCTCGACGGCGCCCGACTGCGAGTAGCCCGCGTTGTTGATCAGCACGCCGACGGCGCCCTGCTCGGCCTCCACGGCCGACACCGCGGCCTGCATCGACGCCTCGTCGGTGACGTCGAGGGCGAGCGTGCGGCAGCCCGCGGCCTCGAGGTCGGCGATCGACTCGGCGCGGCGGGCGGTCGCGTAGACCGTCCAGCCCTTGCCGGCCAGGTGCTGCGCCGTCGCCCGACCGATGCCCGTCGAGCATCCGGTGATCAGGACGGCCTTGGAAATGGTTTCGCTCATGTCGGCGCAAGTATCCTCGGCTCGGGCATGGCCCAGCAGCACCTCGACCGCCTCAGCGCCGTCGACGCCATCCTTCCTGCACCAGGAGGGCGACGCGACGCACATGCACATCGGCGCGATCGCGACGTTCGCCGGCCCGGCGCCACCGCACGCCGACGTCCTCGAGCACATCCGCAGCCGGCTGCATCTCGTGCCGCGCTACCGCCAGAAGCTCGCCGTCCCGCCCTGGCGCTTCGGCCGCCAGCGCTGGATCGACGACCCGCGCTTCAACCTCGAGCTACCACGTCCGCCACACCGCGCTGCCCGCGCCCGGCGACGACGAGCGGCTGCTGCGCCTCGCCGGCCGCATGTTCTCCCAGCAGCTCGACCGCACCAAGCCGCTGTGGGAGCTGTGGATGGTCGAGGGCCTCGCGCGATGAGCGCTGCGCGCTCGATCTCGAAGACCCATCACGCGCTCGTCGACGGCGTCAGTCGGGCGTGGACCTGACGACGATGCTCTTCGACCTGCAGCCCGCGCCGCGCCCGGGCGATCGAGCCTGGCGTCTGGGTCCCGCAGCCCGAGCCGAGCGGCGCCGCAGCTCGCCGCCGCGTCGATCAGCGAGCGCGGCGCGGCGCACGCTCGGCCTGCCGCTGCGGACGGCCGCGCTGGCCGCCCAGCCCTCGCAACGCCGTCGCCCAGGCGCGCGAGACGCTCGGCGGGCTGGCAGAGGTCGTCCGCGCGAGCCTGACCACGGCGCCGGACACCCCGCTGAACGTCGAGATCTCGCCCCACCGCCGCATCGCGATCGCACCCGCGCAGCTCGACGACTTCAAGCTCGTCAAGAACGCCTTCGGCGGGACGGTCAACGACGTCGTGCTCGCCGTCGTCGCCGGCGCGCTGCGCGACTGGCTGCACAGCCGCGGCATGCGAACCGAGGGCCTGGAGATGAAGGCGTGCGTGCCGGTCTCCACGCGCGGCGCCGAGCAGGACGGCTCGCTGGGCAATCGCATCACGCAGCTGATCGCGCCGCTGCCGATCCACATCGCCGACCCGGTCGAGCGGCTGCGCTTCGTGCAGCGAGGCCATGGCCGGCATCAAGGACTCCAAGCAGGCGCTCGGCGCCGAGATCATCGCCGGCGCCCAGGACTTCGCGCCCCCGACGATCCTCGCGCAGTCCTCGCGGATGAACTTCTCGACCCGGTTCTACAACCTGCTCGTGACGAACATCCCGGGCCCGCAGTTCCCCCTCTACCTGCTCGGCCGCGAGCTGCGAGGGCATGTACCCCGTCGCGTTCCTCGCCGGCGACCGCGCGCTCGCCATCGCGATCATGTCGCTACAACGGACACATGAGCTTCGGCCTCATCGGCGACCTCGACGCGATGGCCGACATCGAGGTCGTGGCCGAGGGAATCACGCACGCGCTCAGAGAGCTCACGCGACTGGCCGCTTAACGGAGGCGGGGCGCCTGCCTTGCGAACAGACGCCCCGCGGTAGTGACCCCCATCACTCTTTACAAGCTTGTGGCCGTTTTCGGCTGTTCGAGCCGATTACCTGATACCTGCAGCGAAATGCGCAACTTGTCCTGGACGAAGTTGTGCACGGTGGCGCCGGCGACCGGCTCCCTCACCGCAACCGGCACAACCTTCGGATACATGAATCGGTGATCAGGCATTCCGTTGCTTCAAACGCCCGATTCGCCGCGAACTTACGGGCTCCTGCCTGGTTTTTCGTAGGCCCAGAGGGCCGGTAGCGCGAGCGCGGCCGCAACGCAGCCCGCGATGCACAGCACGCCGCCGCTGACGAACGAGGCACGCACGCCCGCAAACGACGCGACCACGCCGGATTCGACCTGCCCGAGCAGCGGCCCGGACGTGTAGGAGATCATCTCGATGCCCGCCAGCCGGCCGCGGATGTTGTCGGGGATCGTGGTGTTCCAGATCGTCGAGCGGAACAGGCCGCTGATCATGTCGGCCGCGCCCGCAAGCGCGACCAGGACGACGGCCAGCCACGCCTCCTGAGCGAGGCCCGCCAGCGCGATGAACCCGCCCCACGCCGCGGCCGCGTAGACGATCGCGCGCCCGTGGCGGCGAACGCGCCCCGCCCAGCCGCTGGTCGCCGACGCGACGACGGCGCCGATCGACGGCGCGGCATACAGCAGGCCGAGCACCCCGGGGCCGCCGAGCCGCTCGGCGAACGCGGGGAACAGCGCGGTCGGCATCCCGAAGAACATCGCGTTGATGTCGACGATGTAGGTGCCGAGCAGCACCGGCCGCGACAGCGCGAACCGCAGCCCGTCACCGATCGACTTCAGGCTTGGCGCGACAGCGTCCTCGGGAGCGGGCATCGCGCGCATCGCCGCCAGCGCCGCGAGGCCGACGACGAAGGTCGCGAGATCCACGGCGAACGCCAGCTCGGCGCCAGAAGCGGCGAGCAGCACCCCGCCCAGCGCCGGCCCGGCGATACCCGCCAGGTTCATCCCGCCCCACCACAGCGCCGACGTCGCCGGCAGCTCGTCGCGCTCGACCAGCCGCGGGATCATCGCGTCCAGCGACGGGCGCTCCAGGCCGTAGAACGCGGCCAGCCCGCCCGCGCCGACGAACAGCGGCCAGACCCAGTCGACCGTGAGCACGTCGACCAGCAGGATCAGGACACAGAGGCCCGAGAGCGCCTCGGCCGTGAGCACCATCCGGCGCCGGTCGGCCGCATCCGCCAGCGCGCCGCCCACCAGCGCCATCACCAGGATCGCGACGAACTCGACCGCTCCAAGCACGCCCACCGTGAACGTCGAATGCGTCAGCCGGTAGATCTCGTAGGGCACGGCGACGCGCGTCATGAACGAGCCGAAGCCCGAGCTGACCTGGGCCAGGAAGAGCTTGCGCAGCTCGGGGTGGCGGCGCAGCGGCTGGACGTCGATGGCGATCGCGCGGAGCAACGGAGCGACGCATCCTGCGATATTGCGGCCCATGAGGGCCGTCACCTTCCAGGCGCCGTACGAGGTCCGCGTCGAGGAGAAGCCGGAGCCCGAGCTCCTGGCGCCCGACGACGCGATCGTCCGCGTCGAGGCCACCGGCGTCTGCGGGTCCGACCTCCACATCTTCCACGGGCGCGTCCAGATCGAGCCTGGCTTCACGATCGGCCACGAGTACGTGGGCACCGTCGAGGCGGCCGGCGACGCCGTGACGTCCGTGAGCGTCGGCGATCAGGTGCTCGGCTGCTTCCAGGTCGCGTGCGGGACGTGTTACTTCTGCCGCGCGGGCAACTTCCACAAGTGCGACGGCTCGCGCACGTTCGGCCATGGCGCGACGCTCGGCGGACTCCAGGGCACGCAGGCCGACAAGGCGCTCGTGCCCAAGGCGAACCTGACGCTGCGCCGCGTGCCCGAGGGGCTGAGCAGGGACGTCGCGCTCTTCGCCGGCGACGTGATGGGCACCGGCTACCACGCGACCACGCAGGTCCGCCCCGGCGATGTCGTCGCGGTGCTCGGCCTCGGCCCGGTCGGGCTGTGCGCGGTGCAGGCCGCGCGGGTCGCCGGCGCCGCGCAGGTCGTCGCGGTCGACACCGTCGCCGACCGGCTCGAGATGGCGCGCAGCTTCGGCGCCGAGCCCGTCCACCTGACCGAGCAGTCCCCGCGCGACGAGGTCAAGCGCCTGACCGGCGGCCGCGGCGCCGACGTCGTCGTCGAGGCGGTCGGCAATCCGCAGGCGCTCGAGCTGGCGATCCGCCTGGCGAGCAAGTGCGGCGTGGTCAGCGTGATCGGCGTCTACGCCGAGCGCTGCGAGGTGCACATGGGCCTGCTCTGGATCAAGGCCCTGCGCATGGAGACCGGCCACGCGAACGTCATCGGGCACCTCGACAAGGTGCTCGCCCTCCTGGCGTCCGGCGACCTGGACCCGTCGCCGCTCGTCACCCATCACATGAAGCTCGACGAGGCCCCCGAGGCCTATGGTCTGTACGACCGCCGAGAAGCCCTCAAGATCGTCCTGGAGCCTTGACCATGAGCGCCACCGCCCTTCCCGACCAACTTTCAGAGACCGCTCGCAGCTTCGCCTCCGAGCCCAAGCAGCTGCTCATCGGCGGCGAGAAGGTCGACGCCGCCGACGGCGCGACGTTCGAGACGCTCGACCCCGCCACCGGCAACGTCATCACGACCGTCGCGCAGGGCGGCGCCGCCGACGTCGACCGCGCCGTCGCGGCCGCGCGCGCCGCGTTCGAGCACGGCGCCGACTGGCGCAAGATGACCCCGGGTGACCGCGGCCGCGCGATCACACGGCTGGCGACGCTCGTCGAGGACAACGCCGACGAGCTCGCCGAGCTCGAGTCGCTCGACAACGGCAAGCCGCTCAAGTTCGCCCGCTACGTCGACGTCGCCTCGACGATCTCGCACCTGCACTACTACGCGGGCTGGTGCACGAAGATCGAGGGCGCCACGCTGCCCGTCTCGATCCCGGAGATGTTCGCCTACACCCGCCGCGAGCCCGTCGGCGTCGCAGGCCAGATCATCCCGTGGAACTTCCCGCTGCTGATGATGGCCTGGAAGATCGGGCCGGCGCTGGCCTCGGGCTGCACGATCGTGCTCAAGCCCGCCGAGCAGACGCCGTTGACGGCGCTGCGTGTCGGCGAGCTCGCGCTCGAGGCCGGGATCCCCGCCGGCGTGCTGAACGTCGTGACCGGCGACGGCTCGACCGGCGCCGCGCTGGTCGACCACCCGGACGTCGACAAGATCGCCTTCACCGGCAGCACCGCCGTCGGCCGCATGATCGGCGAGCGCGCCGGCAAGGCGTTGAAGCGCGTGACGCTCGAGCTCGGCGGCAAGTCGCCGAACGTGATCCTCCCCGACGCCGACCTCGAGGCCGCGATCAAGGGCAGCTACACCGGCATCTACTTCAACTCCGGCCAGGCCTGCAACGCCGCGTCGCGGCTGTTCGTCCAGAAGGACCAGTTCGACACCGTCATGAGCGCGCTGTCGGACGCCGCCAAGGCGACGAAGGTCGGCCCGGGGCTGGATCCCGAGACGTTCGTCGGGCCGCTGGTGAGCGCCGAGCAGCACGACCGCGTCAGCGGCTACATCGATGCGGGCAAGGCCGAGGCCGAGCTCATCGCCGGCGGCAACACCGCGCCCCTGGGCGACGGCGGCTACTTCGTCGAGCCCACGCTGTTCAGCGCCACGAGCGACGACGCGAAGATCGTCCGCGAGGAGATCTTCGGCCCGGTGCTGGTCGCGCAGCCCTACGAGCGACATCGAGGAGGTCGCGCGCGCGCGCGAACGACACCGAGTACGGCCTCGCCGCCGGCGTCTGGACGCGTGACGTCTCCAACGCCCACAAGCTCGCCGCGCTGCTGCGCGCAGGCTCCGTCTACGTGAACACGTGGAGCGCCTCCGATCCCGCGGCGCCGTTCGGCGGCTTCAAGTCCTCGGGCATCGGCCGCGAGCACGGCCACGACGGGCTCGACGCGTACCTGGAGACCAAGTCGGTCTTCGTGGCTTTGTAACACTCAAGTTACAACCCACAACGTCCGACGAGCGGGGTATCGCCGCCTTCGCCCGGACAGCTCTCCCACGCCCGGTTGCCGCCGTCATGGCTGCCGTGCTCGCCCTGCTCGTCATCGACGTCGCGGGCGGGCTGCAGGTCGACTGGTTCCAGGACTGGTACCTGTGGGGCGTCTTCGGGGTCGGTGGCGTCCTGTGTGCCGTTCGCGCCATGCAGGTTCCCGCCGAGCGGCTCGCGTGGTCGCTGTTCGCCGCCGGGTGGGGGTTCTACGTCGCGGGCGGGATCGTCTTCCAGACCGTTCTGCACGAGTCGTCGGCGAGCTTCCCGTCGGTGGCCGACATCCTCTGGCTCGGCCTGTACGTGTGCGATCTCGCTGCTGTCGCGGCGCTCATGCATGCGCGCGGTATCGCGCGCAAGGCCGCCTGGCTCGACGGCGCGGTGGGCTCGCTCGCTGTCGCTGCCGCCGCGGCTGCGTTCGCGTTCCAGCCGGCACTCGACGCCGTCGGCCAGTCGAACGTCGTCGCGGTCGCCTATCCCCTGCTCGACTGCCTGCTGGTCGGCTTCGTCGTCGTCGTCGCGTCAGCCGAGGGCTGGCGCCTGGACCGCACCTTCGGTTTCCTCGCGCTCGGCTTCGTCGGGCTTGCCGGAGGCGACGCGCAGTACCTGGTCTCCGCCGCCAACGGCACATGGACACCCGGCCAGTCACAGAACATCCCCTACGTCCTCGGCACGCTCTGCGTCTGCATCGCCGCCTGGCAGCCCGGACTTCAGCGAGCGGTCGACGAGTTCGAGGCGCGCATGTTCGCCATCCCGACGGCCTTCGGCCTCGTGGCCGTAGGCCTCCAGGCATACGAGTTCGTCGTGCCGGTCAACGGCCTCGCGCGCGCCCTCGACGTGCTGGCCATCCTCGCCGTCGTCATCCGCCTCGGGTTCACGTTCCGCGACTACGCGCAGATGCTCGATGCGAGCCGCCACGAGGCGCTCGTCGACGCAATCACCGGCCTGGGCAACCGCCGCCGCCTCATGCGCGACCTCGAGGAGGTCGTCGCAGCCGAGCAGGCCACGCTCGTCGCGATCTTCGACCTCGACGGCTTCAAGAGCTACAACGACTCCTTCGGCCACGCCGCCGGCGACGCGCTCCTGCACCGGCTGAGCACCGCGCTCGACGAAGCAGCGCATGACGCGGGCGGCGCCGCCTACCGCATGGGCGGCGACGAGTTCTGCGTCCTGCTCCCCGACGGCGCGGACATCGAGTCGGTCGCGTCCGCGCTGCGCGAGGACGGGTCCGGCTTCACGGTCGACTGCTCCTACGGCTCCGCGCGCGTCCCGAGCGAGGCAGCCGATGCCCCGTCGGCCCTGCGCCTCGCCGACCAGCGCATGTACGCGGTCAAGAACGCCCGGCCGATCTCCGCCTCCTCGCAGACGCGCGACCTCCTCGTTCGCGTGCTCGCCGAGCGCGAGCCCGACCTGCACGACCACGTCCTGGACGTCGGCGCGCTCGCCCACGAGGTCGCCGCCGAGCTCGGCATCCCCGAGCAGGAGCGTCCCGAGATCGTCCACGGCGCCGAGCTCCACGACGTCGGCAAGATCGCGATCCCGGAGTCGATCCTCCACAAGCCAGGCCCGCTCGACGACGACGAGTGGGTCTACATGAAGCGCCACACGCTCATCGGGGAGCGGTTCCTGCTGAGCGTGCCGGCGCTGCGCGCCGTCGGCCGGTTGGTGAGGTCCTCGCACGAGCGCTGGGACGGCGACGGCTACCCGGACGGCTTGCGCGGCGAGGACATCCCGCTCGGCGCCCGCATCATCGCCGTCTGCGACGCCTACGACGCGATGGTCACGGACCGGCCGTATCGCCGCGGCACGGACGCGGAGTCGGCGCTGGCGGAGCTGCGGCGTTGTGCCGGGACGCAGTTCGACCCGATGGTGGTCGAAGCGTTCTGCGCGGTGGCGTCGCGGACGACGCTGGCGCGCGCGGCGGCGTAGCTACTTCGTCGTTCTCTTCCTCTCCCACCGGACGATCACGGTGCCGGTCGCCTTCTTGCCGGCCGTGTCCGTAACGGTGTAATGGAAGCGGTCGGTGCGGCGCTTACCCGTCTTCACGGTGTAGGTCAGGCGCGTCCCTTTGATCGTAACGTTGCCGCGCTTGGGCGCCCACTTGCCCTTCTTGGGGACCGTGACCTTCTTGACGACGTTCCCGGACTTCTTGGGCGTCCGCACGACGAACTTCTTGACGAAGACGGAGCGGCGGTGGCTCCCGCGCCAGAGGTGGTTGCGACGCCGATGTCCGCGCCGCAGCTTGATGTGGATCGTGTTGGCGCGGAGCTTGTAGGACGTGTTGGCGGCGACGATCTGCGGTGTAGCGGGCGTGGGCGCCGCGTCAACCAGCGTCGTTATGACCGGTGTCTCCCCCGGAGGGACGATCACCTGGCCGACGATGAGCGTCGGGCCGGTGATCGCCTGCTGCATCGGACCGCCCAGCGGAACGCTCGTCGCGTTCAGCGTCCCAGCGGGCCGCATCTGCGTGCCGGCCGCCGTGCCGTCCTTGATCTTCAGATGAAAGGCAGCTGACTTCGTCTCCCCGGCGGAGACATCGCCGAGTGACGGCGTATCGAAAAGAATCGACGTGGCGTCGTGGCTGTCGCCGCCGCTGGACCATTGGGACTGATTGGGGATCTGGACGGCCGCGGTTGCGCCTTGCACGTCCTCGTACCCGGCCCGCGGCCTGACGGCGACAGTGCACCTGACGTCATCGCCGGGGAGGAGCAATCCTCCGTCGCTGTCGGCGCATGTCAACGCGCTCAGGGTGAGGTCCGCAGGACCCGGACTGACGACCATGTTCGGACTTGTTGCGACATCTGAGACGGGTTCTCCACTCGGTTGGCTCCGGCCGGTCGTCGTTGCTGAGGGACCAATCACGGTGCCGCCGAGCGCCGATTTGGGCACGGCGAACTGCGCTGTCACCAGCTTTGTTGCGCCCGCCACGACGATGCCAACGTCAAGCGTGCCGAAGAAGGCGCTGTCGAGCGATCCCGACCCGCCGCTGAGCCAAGAGGTCCCACTGACGGTGAGCAACGAGCTGAGGCTTCCGGCGTCCTCGTGCCCCAGCTCGTCCTTGATGGTCAGGCCGCAGGAGATCGCGTCGCCCGGTAGCAACGTGCCCCCGTCAACGTCCGCGCATTCCAACAGGCTCCCGTCCAGCGCTGCCCGAGGAGGTGAGACGACCAACGGAGACGACGTGATGGACGCCTCCGCGACGGCCGCGTCGAAGATTCCGACGGCCTTGGCCGTGCCGGTCATGGTCACACTGTCGCCGGAAACGACCCCGCTCGACAGCGTCACGTGGAACCGGGCGAGCCGCTGATCGCCGGCGAACGTGAGTCCCAGCGCCGTCGTCGGAAACGAGAGAGTCCGCTGAGTCGCATCGTAGGTACCTGCATAGGCGTTCGCGACGAGCTCGACGCTCGCAGGAAGTGCAACGACGGCGGTGATGTTTGCCGGTTCCGTATCAAGCGCCATGACCGCGGTGACGACACACGTGATGTCGTCTCCCGCGCGCAGGGCACCACCATCCGAGTCGATACAGCTGATGAACGACGCCGAGATATCCGGAGCGGTTGCGGCGCTAGCGGCATGGACCGGCACGAGGAGGCCCAGGGCGCCGACGCTGCACACAACTGCGCCGCGCACCGCGCGTCGGAATGAGGTCTGGACCGCTCGGTGCCGTACCAAACGTGCCTCTCCGGCGCGTCCCGCTCGGCGACCCTACCCTTAGCCGTCTCGCCATCGCAACTGAGCGGAAGACCAGTGGTCGGGTCATATCGCGCGCGCTGCTACCCTCATCGGCGGCCGCTGGGAGGCGCCCATCCGGGAAGGAACCCCGCGCTGTCCCGCAACATCCGCCGCACCACGCTGGCCGTCTTGTCGGTGCTGCTGTGCTGCGCGCCGACCGTCTACGCGGGCAGGACGCTGTTTGCCGCGGACGCGCCCGGCAATCGGCTTTTCGGATTCGGGGTTGGCGTCGACGGCGCGATCACGTGGCTTCCCGGGTTCCCAATGCAGTCGGGTCAGGGCCCATCGGCGCTGGTCGCTGGTCGCGACCCAACCCACCTCTACGCCACGTTCGCCGGCGGCAACTCGGTCGCCGTCTACAACGTCGGCAACTCCGGGTCTCTGACGCCGTCAGGCACCAGCGTGCCCAGCGGGATCGCGCCCTCCGCTGCGGCGATATCGCCCGACGGTGGGAGACTGTTCGTGACCAATGCGGGCTCCGACTCGATTTCGCGTTACGCGATCAACCTCGATGGCTCGCTGACATCCCTCGGCACCGCGACGACCGCCGGCTCGCAACCGTCAGGCGTCGCCATGACACCCGACGGCCAGCATCTGTTCGCAGCAAACACGGGCGACGACACCATCTCGGTGTTCTCCGTCGCCGCGGACGGCACGCTCACCGCGGTCGGCTCAGCGATCAGTGCAGGTGACGGTCCGTCCGGGCTCGCGGTCACTCCGGACGGCGCGTATCTGTACGCGACGAATGCGAACGCCGGAACGGTCAGTGGCTGGAGCATTGGCGGGGATGGTTCTCTCACATCGCTCGGGGATGCTGTTCCGGCCGGAGCCGGAGCTCGGGCAATTGCGGTATCGCCCAACGGGGGAGTTGCCCTCGTGTCCAACCCTGCGGCGAGCACGATCAGCCGATTTATTGTGGGATCGACAGGGGCACTCGCATCAGCTGGCGTCGCTGCTACTGGTCCTACAGGGGCAATGTCCGTGGTCATCTCGCCGGATGGACTGCACGCATACGTCGGCGGTTCCTCATCGATCTCTGCGTTCGACCTGTCGCCCGCGGCCGGGCTGAGCCTGCGATCGGGATCGCCGGTCACCTGACCAACGCACCCATGGGGCCATTCCGCGATCACACCCAACTCGGGCCAGAGGCCAAATTCGACATCACAGATGCACCGGTGGGACAGCCCGCCAAGTTCTCGGGGGAGCGGATCGAGCCGACGATGACGGAACCGTCACGCAGTGGGCTTGGGACTTCGGCGACGGATCCACCGGCAAGGGTTCAACGACGACCCACGTCTATTCGCAGGCGGGGACATACACCGTCACGCTCCTCGTAACCGACAACGAACACTGCTCGACAGCCTCTCCGTATACGGGCCAGTCGGCGTCGTGCGCCGCGCGACCGTTCGCGTCGCTGTCGAAAGCCCTGACGATCCTCGATCCCCCTCCGGTCGTCACTCCGGAACCCCCGTGCATTCACAGCGGCAACGACGGATTCTGCGGTACCCCCGATCAGACGGCTCCGGCGACGGCCGTGCTTGGTTTCACCGACGGCGCCAGCATCACGACCGTCGACGCACCTGACACGATCGTAGGAACGATCGCCAACGATCCGTCAGGGATCCAGAGCGTTAAGCTGCGCTTCTCGAAGGCGGCCGGCTTCGTGACCAAGAAGAAGAAGGTCCGCAAGCGCGTCTGCCACAAGGTCAAGGGCGGCAAGAAGAAGAAGTGCGTGCGAAAGCTGGTGACCAAGAGGGTCAAGACGCGCACGACGCTCTGCCAGGCGCCCGCCGGGACCAAGAATTTCCTCGTGTCGTACGTCTGCTCGAAGGTGCCGTGGATCTCGATCGGCGGTGAGGGCCAGTTCCGATGGGACATTCCCGTCGCACTCGGAGTCGGCAGCTATACCGTCGATGTCATTGCGACGGACGGCGCAGGAAATGCCGACACGCTCGAGACCGGGCGCAATCACATGACGTTCAAGATCATCACGACCCCGTCGAACGCGGACAGCGGACCGGGGACGGGCACCGGGACGACAACCCCGACGACGACCACAACGCCGGTCGACGCACCGGGACTCCGTTCGGCAAGGGATAACGGCGCTCCCGCGCGCCGCAAGCCCTGGGTGCTAGCCGCTGACCGTCTTCAGCGTGCAGTCGAGATGTGAGGACAGCGTCGGCAACGACCCGTCACCGAACGTGAATGTTCCGGTGAACGGCCAGCCGCCGCTCGGGCATTTCGTCGGCGCATCGATGTAGGAGACCTTCTTGCCGTGGTTCCTGACGCGGCCGCCGACGTTGACGTTGAAGCTGTTGATCGCCACCGGGGGTGCGCCCGAGACGGCGACGATCTCGGGGATGTCGAGATCGAACTGGTAGGAGTAGCGGCCGCCGATCCGCGTCAGCGTGCCTGGCAGCAGGAGGTTGATCTCGATGCCCGAGTCCTCAGTGCTCGCAGTGAGGATCAGCGCACGCTTCTTCGCGTTGCCCTTCCGTTGTACAGCTTCAGCTGAGCATCCACGTTGTTCAGCAGCGGGCGAGCATCGACCCTCGCCAGCCCGTTGCCCAGCTTCGACGCCTTCGGGCACTTCAATGAATCCGCGAACGTCTTGGGCGCGCACGTCGGGAACTTGTCGGCGTTGAGCTTTGCGCCGGCCGGGAACTGCAGCCTGACGTGCCGCAGCGGCGCGGCGAGGTCGCCGTCAGTCGTCCCGAGCGTTGCGTTCACGTTCAGGTTGACCGCCCATGCCTGACCCTTGGGCTGGTCCAGCAGGGTGGCC
>CAWCEB010000096.1:0-19209 GCA_963794105.1 uncultured Actinomycetes bacterium
GTCGAGGTCATGGAGAGCGGCCACGTCGACGGCGTCGCGTCCTCGCGCATCTGGGCGATGGTGTGCACCGTGCGCGATCTCAAGACCGTCCGTGTCGAGATGTTCACCGATATCGGCGAGGCCGAGCGCTCGCTGCGCCGCGAGGCCGACCAAGCGGTCTGAAAGACTGCTCGTGCCCTTGACCGTGCAACCACCCACTTTCTACGCTCCCACCGATGGCCGCTGATCCCAACATGCCGCGCAGCGATTGGCTTGCTGCATCGCCGCCGATGTTCGACCGGCCGTGGATGGATCGCTTCACCCGTGTCCACCCCGCGGTCGTGCCCCTGCTCTTCGTTCCCGTGATCCTGATCATGGCCTACGAGGGGGCGACGAACACGTCGCTGTGGCGGTTCTTCGGGTACGTGGCGGTGGGCTACGTCCTGTGGACGCTCACCGAGTACTGGCTGCATCGCGTGGTGTTCCACTTCGAGCCCGAGCAGGGCGTCGGCGCGCGGATGCACTGGATGATCCACGGCGTCCACCACGACCACCCAACGACCCGATGCGGCTCGTCATGCCCCCGTCGGCATCGATCCCGCTGGCGACGCTGTTCGTCGTCATCTGGCAGCTCGTGTTCGGCTACGGGGGCGGTTGGGCGGTCAGCGCGGGCTTCCTCGCCGGCTACCTGGGCTACGACATGACGCACTACTTCGTGCACCACGGCAAGCCCCGGGGCCCGATCGGCCGCAAGCTGCGCGAGCTGCACATGCGCCACCACTTCGAGGACGACACCGCCGGGTACGGCGTCAGCGCGCCGTACTGGGATCGCGTCTTCGGCACGGCACCGAAGCGTCGCCGGCAGGGCTAGCGGCGTTCAGCCCCAGTGGGGTCAGGTCTGACCCCGTAGGCCCCGAACCCCCGTCAGTTGCGAAGCAGGTGCACGTCGACGAGGAAGCGGCGGGAGCCGACGACCTCGCCCAGCGCCTTGCGCGAGCGCTTGGCGGCCTTGGACCTGGCGATGGTGCTTGAACGCCGCCACCGTCGCCGCGCCGATGGCGAAGCTGCCGGCCGCGACGAGCGCCGCCTGCGTGGCCGTGGCCTGGACGATCTCGGCCGAGCTGCGCGGCTCCAGCACCACGACCTCGGCGTCCACGACCTCGATGGGCTCGATATCGGTCTGCTGTGCCATTGCGGCCAAGGCTACCCGCTACCCCCCGGACAGCTCTCGCTCGTAGACGCGGAATTTGCGCACGACGCGGCCCCCCATGCCCTCCATGGCGCGGTTCATCGCCTTGTTGGTCTCGAGGATCCAGCCCATCTCACCGCCGGTCTGCGGCGTCCGCGCCGGCCGCCCGAAATCCATCTGGTAGATACCGCGCCGCCACGCCGGTGTGCTGGTACTCGGGCTTGACTCCCAGCGCGAAGACCCGCACCTGGTCGAGCCTTCTTGCGGTTGGCGGCGGACCGCGAGCCGGCCGAACGGCAGCAACGGGCCGTCCTTGACCTTCGCGAGCACCTGGTTGAAGTCGGGCAGCGTGAGCGCGGCGCCGACCACCTCGGCCGGTGTCCTTGCGCTCGGCGATCATGCGCCCAGTTCTCGTCGAGGACCGGCTTGAGCTGCTTGGCGTAGTGCGCGCACTTCCTTCTCGGTCAGCGGCACGAACCCCCAGTTGCGCTCCCAGGCCGAGTTGTAGACCTCCAGGAACCTGCGTGACCTCGTCCTGTAGGTCGCGCTTGCGGAACGGCGCGCACGACGATCCCGTACTAACTCTCGACGGCGTCGGCGATGTCCCAGATCGCCTGGTGCACCTTCGACTTTGTCCGAGACCTGCAGCTCCCACATCAGGAGATCCATGGCCTTGTCCAGGCCGCACGCCTCCTCCAGCAGCGGCTGGTAGTAGGGGTGCTGCCAGGGGCACAGGATGATCGGCGGCCGCTCGTGACCCTCGATCAGCAGGCCGCACTCGTCGTTGGTCGTGAAGTCCATCGGCCCGACCATCCGGTCACGCCCGCGCTCGCGCAGCCACGCCTCGGCCGTGTCGACCAGCGCCCGGGCGGCCTCGGGGTCGTTCTCGCATTCGAAGAAGCCGAACAGGCCCCAGCGGTTGTCCTGGAAGTCGTTGAGGTTGCGATCGACGTGTGCCGAGATGCGGCCCACGACGCGCCCCTCGCGCAGCGCGAGGAAGAACTGGACCTCCGCGTGCTCGAAGAACGGGTTCTTCGACGGGTCGATGTGCTCCTTGCGCTCGATGCGCAGGGGCGGGACCCAGCGCTTCTCCGTCGCGTAGAGTCGGTAGGGCAAATCGAGGAATTGCTTGCGGTCGCCCTTGCCCTCGACGCGACGGATCTCCACGGACACGGCGGCGCACCTTATATGCCCACCCGTATCGATGTCTTCGCGAAAACCAGGGAGCACGATCGCTCCGAGATCCTGCGCGCGGCGCGCGAGCAGGATCTGGTGCCGTACTTCCGCCTGATCGAGTCGCCGGCGATGCCGGTCGTCGAGATGGAGGGTGCCGAGCGCGTGATGCTCGGCTCCAACAACTACCTCGGGCTGACCGCCGACGAGCGCGTGCAGAAGGGCGCCATGGACGCCCTGACCCGCTACGGGACAGGCCTGACGGGCTCGCGCCTGCTGAACGGCACGACCCGCTGCACCTCGACCTCGAGCGCGAGATCGCCGAGTGGATGGGCTCCGAGGACGCGATCGTGTTCACGACGGGCCACCAGGCCAACATCGGGACGCTCGGCACGATCCTCGGCCCCGGCGACACGGTGATCGCCGACTCCGGCGACCACGCCTCGATCCTCGACGGCTGCCTGCTGTCGCGGGCGAAGCTGCGCCCGTTCCGCCACGGGCGGCTCGACCTGCTCGAGAAGCAGCTCAAGCGCGCCGAGCAAGACGGTGGCGGGATCCTCGTCGTCGTCGACGGCGTGTTCTCGATGGAGGGCGACATCGCTCCGCTGCACGAGATCTTCGCCCTGTGCGAGGCGCATGGCGCTCGGCTGATGGTCGACGAGGCCCATGGCGCCGGCGTTCTCGGCGCGCGTGGCGCAGGCACCGCGGAGCTGCTCGGGGTCGAGGATCGGGTCGACCTGCGCATGGGCACGTTCTCCAAGTCGCTTGCCTCGTGCGGGGGCTTCATCGCGGGCCCTGCCGACGTCGTCGAGTACCTGCGGATCCAGTCGCGGGCGTTCCTCTTCACCGCGAGCGCGGTCCCGGCGGCACTGGGCGCCGCGCTGGCGGCGCTGCGCGTCCTGCGCTCCGAGCGCGGCCCGCAGCTCCTGGCCGCGGTGCTGGACAACGCGCGCTACCTGCGCGATGGGCTCGAGGAGCGGGGCTTCCGGGTCGGTCCAGCCCCAGGCGCGTTGCCCGCGCGGCGGCGACGTGGTGACCCCGATCATCCCCGTCGAGGTCGGCGACGACTGGAAGGCGGCCCTGCTGTGGCGTGCCCTCTACGACGCCGGCGTCTTCGTCAACACCGCGCTGCACCCCGCGGTGCCGCCCGGCGGGGCGCTCCTGCGGACCTCCGTGATGGCGACCCATGACCGCCCGACGATCGATCAGAGCCTTGGATGCCTTTTCCATCGTCAAGGCCGACTTTGAGGCCGAGCACGGCCCGCTGCCGGCCCCACTGGCGGCGGGAAACCAACAAATGAGTAGCCGGTTTGCTTGTCCGAATTCTCACAAATCGAACGGCTCAACAAAACGTGCGCTCCTAGCGCACGTTTTGCGCTGGCTGACCTTGATCGGCTTTGAAGTTGTGACGTAGCTTCACACCCGCGTCGCAGCGACGCACCGGGGTGAGGGCCCCGGGTCGGTCGGAGGAGAGGAGTCGGGCTGATCAGTCGGCATCGGCCAGGACCTGTCCAGGGACGGACGGCCTTCGTCTGCGTGCGCGACAACCGCTGTAACCAAACACGAGGAGGCCGTCCGGCGGCACGACCGGACGGCGGGAGGACAGATGAGCGCGACAGCGACGATCGCCCCTGGGCCGCAGTACATGCAGGCCCTTGCCAAGGCCAATGAGGTCCGCCTGGCCAGAGCGGGACTCAAGCGCCGTGTGGCAAGCGGGGAGATCACAGTGGCCGAGGTTCTGCTCGGCGCATACTGGGAGGCGGAGAACATGACGATCTCCGATCTCTGATGAGCCAACGCCGCTGGGGTCATACCCGGTGCCGGAAGCTCCTGATGCAGGTCCCGGTCAGCGAGAACAAGACCGTCGGATCGATGACGGACCGCCAGCGCCGCGCGCTGGCGATGTTGCTCGAGCAGCCGGTCAGGCAACCGCGGAGCGATTCCTTGGCGCCCGCACTGGCCCTGTAGTAGCGAAGACGGTCCCGGTGCAATTCCAGGCCGGCGCGAGGGTGGTCGCGTCGGCCTCAGTGCGTTCTGGAGGCGATCTCCAGGATGTGCCCGTCGGGATCGCGCAGATACAGGGAAGAGAAGCCGCCGCGATCCATCACGTCGGTGCAGTCGTGACCGTGGTGACGTAGGTAGTCGCGCCACGCCCCGAGCTCCTCGATGCTCTCGACGGCCAGCGCCAGATGGTGGGTCGAGCCGCGGCCGACCTTGCCCTCGTCGAGCTGCGGATATTCGAGGAACGTCACGAGCGTCCCCGGTGAGCCCGTCGCGTCGCCGAACCAGAAGTGGCGCGCGTCGGGGTCGTCGTCGTTGGTGGTCTCGCGGACGAGCGCCAGTCCCGGACGTCCAGGGGTGCAACGTGGGGGAGACCACCAACGACGACGACCCCGACGCGCGCCACTTCTGGTTCGGCGACGCGACGGGGGGAGCGCGGGGGGGCGTGGTTCCCTCGAATATCCGCAGCTCAACGAGGGCAAGGTCGGCCGCGGCTCGACCCACCATCTGGCTGGTGGCCGTCGAGAGCATCGAGGAGCTCGGGGCGTGGCGCGACTACCTACGTCACCACGGGGGGGGGCACCGACGTGATGGATCGCGGCGGGCTTCTCTTCCCTGTACTGTGCGCGATCCCGACGGGCACATCCTGGAGATCGCCTCCAAAAACGCACTGAGGCCGACGCGACCACCCCCTGGCGCGCAGCCTCCGAGGTGCACGGGGACAGTCTTCGCTACTACAGGGCCAGTGCGGCGCCGAGGAATCGCTCGCGGTTGCCTGACCGGCTGCTGGGGCGACGTCGCCAGCGCGCGGCGCTGGCGGTCCCAGTCATCGATCCGACCGGTCTTGTTCTCGCTGACCGGGACCTGCATGGGGCCACTTCCGGCACCGGGTATGAGCCCGGCGGCGTTGCGGCTCATCAAGAGATCGGAGATCGTCTGCTTCTCCGCCTCCCAGTATGCGCCGAGCAGAAAGTGTCCGGCCACTGTGATCTCCCCGCTTGGCGCACGAGCTATTGAGTCCCCGCTCTGGCCAGGCGGACCTCATTGGCCTTGGCAAGGACCTGCATGTACTGCGGCCCAGGGGCGATCGTCGCTGTCGCGCTCATCTCCTCTCCCGCCGTCCTGTCGTGCCGCCGGACGGACTCCTCGTGTTTGGTTCTCACGGTGTCCCGCGCGCGGCCAGAGGCCGTCCGTCCCTGGACAGGTCCTGGCCGATCTGCTGATCAGCCCCGCTCCCCCCCTCCGACCGACCCGGGGCCCTCACCCCGGTGCGTCGCTGCGACGCGGGTGTGAAGCTACGTCACAACTTCAAAGCCGATCAAGGTCCGCCACGCAAAACGTGCGCTAGGAGCGCGCGTTTTGTTGAGCCATTCGATTTGTGAGAATTCGGACAAGCCATCCGGCTACTCATATGTTGGTTTCCCGCCGGGGGCAGGCCGGAAGCGGGCCGTGCTCGGTCTCGAATCGCGCCTTGACGATGGCAAAGGCGCCCATGCGCGGTCGAGCGTCGCGCGGTCGTGGGTCGCCATCACGGACGTCCGCAGGAGCGCTCCGCCGGCGGCACCGCGGGATGCAGCGCGACGTGAGGAAAACGCCGGCGTCGTACAGGCGCTCCCAGCACACGGCCTTCCAGTCGTCGCCGACCTCGACGGGGATGATCGGGGTCACCATGTCCAGCCGCCCGGGCAGGGGCTGCGGCGACCACGGGAAGCCCCGCTCGCTCGAGCCCGTCGCGCAGGTAGCGCGCGTTGTCCAGCACCGCGGCCAGGAGCTGCGGCCCGCGCTCGGAGCGCACGACGCGCAGCGCAGCGAGGCGGCACCCAGCGCCGCCGGGGACGGCCGGCGGTGAAGAGGAAGGCCCGCGACTGGATGCGCAGGAAGTCGAGACGTCGGCCGGCCCGCGATAAAGCCGCCGCACGAGGCAAGCGACTTGGAGAACGTGCCCATGCGCAGGTCGACCCGGTCCTCGACGCCGAGCAGCTCCGCGGTGCCTGCGCCCGCCGCCGAGCACGCCGGCGCCGTGCGCCCGTCGACCATCAGCCGGCCCCGTGCGCCTCGCACAGATCGATGATCTCGCGAGCGGCGCGATGTCGCCCTCCATCGAGAAGACGCCGTCGACGACGACCAGGACCCGCCGCCGTCGGCCTCGGCTCGCTTGAGCTGCTTGGCGAGCAGGTCCAGCCGCCCGTGGCGGAACGGGCGCAGCTTGGCCCGCGACAGCAGGCAGCCGTCGAGGATCGAGGCGTGGTCGCCGGAGTCGGCGATCACCGTGTCGCCGGGACCGAGGATCGTGCCGAGCGTCCCGATGTTGGCCTGGTGGCCGGTCGTGAACACGATCGCGTCCTCCGCGCCCATCCACTCGGCGATCTCGCGCTCGAGGTGGAGGTGCAGGGCGATCGTGCCGTTCAGCAGGCGCGAGCCGGTCAGGCCGGTGCCGTAGCGCTCAGGCGTCGGCGCCCCTGCTGCACGCGCTCGTCGGCGGTCAGCCCGAGGTAGTTGTTGGAGCCGAGCATCACGCGCTCGGCGCCCTCCATCTCGACCACCGGGCGCGCGGCGACTCGATCAGGCGGAAGACGGGGCAGGTCCTGCTCGCGCGCCGCGCGCAGGATCTCGGGGCGCTCGTGCTCGCTGGTTTTCGCAAAGACGTCGATGCGGGTGGGCATATAAGGTGCGCCGCCGTGTCCGTGGAGATCCGGTCGCGTCGAGGGCAAGGGCGACCGCAAGCGAATTCCTCGAACTGCCGTACCGACTCTACGCGACGGAGGAAGCGCTGGGTCCCACCGCTGCGCCTCGAGCGCAAGGCGCACATCGACCCGTCGAAGAACCCGTTCTTCGAGCACGCGGAGGTCCAGTTCTTCCTCGCGCTGCGCGAGGGGCGCGTCGTCGGGCGCATCTCGGCGCACGTCGATCGCAACCTCAACGAGTTCCAGGACAACCGCTGGGGCCTGTTCGGCTTCTTCGAATGCGAGAACGACCCCGAGGCCGCCCGGGCGCTGGTCGACACGGCCGAGGCGTGGCTGCGCGAGCGCGGTCGCGACCGTGGTCGGGCCGATGGACTTCACGACCAACGACGAGTGCGGCCTGCTGATCGAGGGCCACGAGCGCCCGCCGATCATCCTGTGCCCCTGGCAGCACCCCTACTACCAGCCGCTGCTGGAGGAGGCCTGCGGCCTGGCCAAGGCGATGGACCTGCTGATGTGGGAGCTGCAGGTCGTCGGACAAGTCGAAGGTCCACCAGGCGATCTGGGACATCGCCGATGCCGTCGAGAGCCAGCACGGGATCGTCGTGCGGCCCTTCCGCAAGCGCGACCTCCAGGACGAGGTGACGCGGTTCCTGGAGGTCTACAACTCGGCCTGGGAGCGCAACTGGGGGTTCGTGCCGCTGACCGAGCAGGAGGTGCGCCACTACGCCAAGCAGCTCAAGCCGGTCCTCGACGAGAACTGGGCGATGATCGCCGAGCGCAAGGACACGGGCGAGGTTGTCGGCGCGGCGCTCACGCTCCCGGACTTCAACCAGGTGCTCGCGAAGGTCAAGGACGGCCGGCTGCTGCCGTTCGGCTGGCTCGCCGCGCTGCGCAACCGCAAGAAGGTCAATCAGGTGCGCGTCTTCGCGCTCGGCGTCAAGCCCGAGTACCAGCACACCGGCGTGGCGGCGCGGATGTACCAGATGCATTTCGAGGCGGCAGCGCGGACGCCGCAGACCGGCGGCGAGATGGGCTGGATCCTCGAGACCAACAAGGCGATGAACCGCGCCATGGAGGGCATGGGGGGCCGGGTCGTGCGCAAGTACCGCGTGTACGAGCGCGAGCTGTCCGGGGTGAGCGGGTAGCCTAGGCCCGGATGGCAGAGCAGACCGACATCGAACCCGTCGAGATCGTCGACGCCGAGGTCGTGGAGCTCGAGCCGCGGACCTCGGCCCAGATCGTCCAGGCCACGGCCACCCAGGCGGCGCTCGTCGCCGCGGGCGGCTTCGCCATCGGCGCCGCGACGGTCGCGGCGCTCAAGCACCATCGCCAGGCGAAGGCAACCAAGCGCTCGCGCAAGGCGCTGGGCGAGGTCGTCGGCTCGCGCCGCTTCCTCGTCGACGTGCACCTGCTTCGCAACTGAGGGCGGCCCGGGCGCTAGCCAGCCCGGCGGCGCTTGGGCGCCGTGCCGAAGATGCGATCCCAGTAGGGCGCGCTGACGCCGTAGCCGGTCGTGTCGTCCTCGAAGTGGTGGCGCATGTGCAGCTCGCGCAGCTTGCGGCCGATCGGGCCGCGTGGCTTGCCGTGGTGCACGAAGTAGTGCGTCATGTCATAGCCGAGGTACCCGGCGAGGAAGCCCGCGCTGACCGCCCAGCCGCCCCCGTAGCCGAACACGAGCTGCCAGATGACCACGAACACCGTCGCCAGCGGGATCGACGCCGACGGCGGCATGACGAGCCGCATCGGGTCGTTCGGGTGGTCGTGGTGGACGCCGTGGATCATCCAGTGCATCCGTGCTCCGAACCCCTCCTCGGGCTCGAAATGGAACACGACGCGGTGCAGCCAGTACTCGGTCAGCGTCCACAGCACGTAGCCCACCGCGATGTAGCCGAAGAAGCGCCAGACCGACGTGTGCGTCGCGCCCTCGTAGGCCATGATCAGGATCACGGGGACGAACAGCAGCGGCACGATCGCCGGATGCACGCGGGTGAAGCGATCCATCCACGGCCGGTCGAACATCGGCGGGGATGCCGCGAGCCAGTCGCTGCGCCGCATATTGGGGTCAGCGGCCATGGGTGGGAGCGTAGAAAGTGGGTGGTTGCACGGTCAAGGGCATCCGCAGTCTTTCAGACCGCATGGTCGTGCTGGGGGCGAAGCGAGCACTCGGCCTTCGCGACGTCGGTGAACATCTCGACCCGGACGGTCCTGAGGTCGCGCACCGTGCAGACCATCGCCCAGATGCGCGAAACCTCGGCGCCATCGATGTGGCCGCTCTCCCTGACCTCGACGAACACCCGGTCGCCGCCGTCGAGGAACCGGCGCGCGTTGGTCTCGTAGCCGGTCCAGCCGCTCATGTACTCGACGAGGAAGGCCAGGACGTCGCCGATGCCGCGGTAGTGCGTCGCGCCGGTCCAGTTGTCGAAGCGCGTGAGGTCCCACTCGATGTCGGGCGCCCACCCTTCCACGAGCGTCTCGACGTCGCGATCGTCCTCCCACGCCTGCCAGTGCCCGCGGATGAGGTCCACGTTCTCGGTCGACATGACGGGGCGAGCGTACTCCCCGTCTGTCCTCGCGAGTAGGGTCGGCGCCGCATGGTCGAGATCCGCACCGAGGTTGAGCCCGCCTGGGTGTTCCGGATGCCCGTCGGGGGTTCCGCGGACGGCGTCTCGCGCCGGCGCAACGGCGTCCGTGAACGGCTGCTGCACCTCGACGGCCAGGCGGCCGTCGTGCGCGTGGCCCAGACCGCGCCCGACCGCGTGCTGTTCGGCGCCTGGGCTCCCGACGAGCCCACCGCGCGGCGCGCGATCGAGCGCATGCGCTTCGCGCTGGGCGTCGACGACGACCTGCGCGCGTTCCACGACCGCTTCCGCGACGACTCGCTGATCGGCGCCAGCGTCCGCGCCCGCCCGTGGATCAGGGTGACCAGGCGACCGGAGCCCTTCGAGGCCCTGGCCTGGGCGATCACGGAGCAGCTGATCGAGTTCGTCCGCGCCGCCGCGATCCAGCGCCGGATCGTGCGCCGCTGGGGGCGGCATTGCCGGCGCACCGGTCTGCGCGACGCACCCGACGCGCTCACGCTCAGCCGCGTTGCGCCCGCCGAGCTGCAGTCCTGTGACCTCAGCGCGGGGCGCGCTCAGGCCTTGATCCGCTGCGCACGCGAGGTCGCGACGGGCAGGGTCGACCTGCACGCGCCCGACCACGAGCGCGGGTGGGAGCGCCTGCGCCGGATCCCGGGGATCGGCTCATGGACGCTCGAGCTCCTGGCCCTGCAGGGCCAGGGCCGCTACGACCAGCTCCCGGCCGGCGACCTCAACTACCTCAAGCTCGTGGGGCGCCTGCAGACCGGCGGCAATCCCCATGCGCGCGCGACCGAGGCGGACGTGCGCGCGCTGTTCGAGCCCTACGGGGAGTGGGCGGCCCTGGCGGCCGCCCATGCTGCGCGGGGCACTGCGGCGAGCGCGCCGGTTCGCGTCGCCGCCTAGGTGTAGTTCCCAAGCACGTTGTTCATGCTTGGCCGAGTTGCGTGCAGCGCTCAGCTCGGGCGTTTGCCGAGCGCGCGGCGTGGTTGGGACATTGAGGGAAAGGGGGTCGGCAGCCCGGGCATGGACGTGGGCCCTCGTGTGTCCGGTATGCGGTCATTAGAGGGCCCACCCCCACGCGAAGGGCTCACCCTCTCCCTCAGTGACAGCAGCCAGCGCGACGCGCGCCCCCAAGCGACCCGCGCTGCGCGCCGAGGGCCGCATGCGTGACAGCAGTTTCATCACATACCCATCCTTAGTAGTGGTGGGGCCGAGCGCGGTCGCGCGGCCGCCGGTGGACCGAAACGCGGCGGAGCGTTCCATGGCCGCCGGACGGCTCGGCCAGGGCCGTCGTGGTCAGCCGATCCCCTGTCCGGGCAGGTAGTCGTTCGTCACCGCGCGGCCGACTGCCGGCAGCCGCTTGAGCAGGTTGTTGTCGCTCATCCACTTGGCGTAGCGGCCCCACGCGTTCAGGTCCTGCCAGCCGAAGGGCTTGCCCGCGGGCGGGAAGAACGCCGGGAGCGTGGCCTTCACCGACGCGAGCTGCAGGCCGCGGTCGAGGTCCTTGGATGCCGCCACCAGCGGGTCGACGCCGGCATTCGGGTCGGCGCGCACCGCGTTGTATCCCGCCGCGGTGGCCTGCATGAAGCGGCGCACCTTGGCCGCGCCGTCGCGCGTGCGCAGCGTGTCCTCGCGCGCCACCACGACCAGCTCGTCGTACGTCGGCACCCCAGCCTCGTCGACCCGGATGATCTTCGGGTGCTTGTGTTGCCGCTCGAGCTGGATGCCCTCGTAGTTCCAGAATCCGCCGAGCGTGGCGTCGACCTTCTTGGACAGCATCGCCGGGACCAGGTTGAACCCGACGTTGATCTCCTTGACGCCGGTGACGCCGGCGGCCTGCTCGATCGTCTTGAGGTACGCCGTCTGGTACGGGATCCCCGCCGTGCCGACCCGCTTGCCCTGAAGGTCGCCGGGCTTGGTCACGTCCTTGAGCGAGATGATCGACGTGAGCGGGCGCTGCACGATCGCGCCGACGGAGGCGAGCTTCAGGCCCTTGTCGCGGGCCAGCAACAGCTCGGGCTCGTAGGAGATCGCAAGGTCCACGCGGCCGGCAGCCAGCAGCCGCAGCGGCTCGGACGGGTCGTTCGGCGGCTGCAGCTTCACCTGGAGCCCGGCGCGCTTGAAGTCGCCGCGCGCCTGCGCGGCGTAGAGGCCCGCGTGGTCGGCGTTCGGGAAGAAGTCGAGCATCACGGTGAGCGGCTCGGAGCCGGCCGTCGTGGTGGTCTCCTTCTTCTCGCCGCACCCGGCGAGGGCGGCCGCGATTGCGGCGAGGAGGGCGAGGCGTTTCACGTGCGGTCCTTTCGTGTCCATGGGACGAGCACGCGCTGGGCCAGGCCCAGCGCGGAGAAGAGGGCGACGGCGAACAGTGCCAGCACGACCGTGGCCGCCCACGCGCGGGCGGTCTCGAGCTGCGGCGTGGACGTGAGCAGGAGATGGCCCAGGCCCTTCTCGGAGCCCGTGTACTCGGCGAACACGGCGCCGATCACCGCCACCGACACCGCGATCTTCGCGCCGGTCAGCGCAGCGGGGAGGGCGGCGGGCGCCTCGACCATGCGCAGCGTCTGCCAACGCGAGGCGTCGAGCGTGCGCATGAGCTTCAGCAGCTCGGGATCGACGCCGCGCAGGCCGTCGAGCGTCGTGACGACGATCGGGAAGAAGCAGACGAGCACGACGATCGCGAGCTTGGCCGAGATGCTGAAGCCGAACCAGAAGACCAGCAGCGGCGCGAGGATCACGAACGGCACCGCCTGCGAGGACACGAGCAGCGGGTAGGCGGCGCGCCGCAGCGCCGGCGAGAGGTGCAGGGCGAACGCCAGCAGCCCGCCGACGATCAGCGCCAGCACGACGCCCAGCCCGACCTCCTGGGCGGTGACCGACAGGTTCGACAGCAGCAGCGAGCGGTCGTCCCACAGCGACTGGGCCACCTCGTGCGGAGCGGGCAGGATGAACGGGTCCACGTCGCTGACGCGCGTGTAGAGCTCCCAGGCGCCGATGAACACCGCGAGCAGGACGAGCGGGGCGATCACCGCAGGGCCTCCAGCGCGCGCTGGCGCAGCGCGACGAGCTGCGGATCCGTTGCGCTGCGTGGGCGCTCGAGCGCGACCGGCAGCTCGGCGACGATCCGCCCGGGGCGCGGCGACATCACGCAGACGCGGTCTGCCAGCACGCAGGCCTCCTCGACGTCGTGGGTGACGAGCAGGACCGTCCGCGGCTCCTCCGCGAGCGCGTTGGCCAGCCACGCCTGCATCTCGCCACGCGTGATCGCGTCGAGCGCCCCGAACGGCTCGTCGAGGCACAGGACAGGCTTGCCGCTGAGGAGCGTGCGCAGGAACGCCACGCGCTGGCGCATGCCGCCGCTGAGCTGGTCGACCCGGGCCTCCTCGAACCCTTCAAGCCCGAAGTGCTCGAACAGCGGGCGTGCCTGCGCGCGCGCGGGCACGCGCTTCGTCCCGGCGACGCGCCGCGCGAGCGCGGCGTTGTCGATCGCGCTGAGCCAGGGCAGAAGGGTGTCGCGCTGGGGCATCAGGACCGCCGGGGCGCTCGCGCAGGTGCCGCTGTCGGGCTGCTGCAGCCCGCAGACGATCTCGAGCAGGGTCGACTTGCCGCAGCCGCTGGGACCGACGACCGCCACGACCTCGCGCGGCGCGACCGACAGGGACAGGTCCGCCAGCGCGGTGACGGGCCCGAAGGCCCGGTGTATGCGGGTGAGCTGGACCCCGCCATCGACGTGCATCGCTCCCTCCGCGGGCATTACCCCACAGGTTCGAAGGGTCAGATCCGGATCGCGGACCTATCTCAGCCGGCCGTCCCGCCAGCACCCCTGTGGTCGGATGCGCCTGATGCTAGCTGTCCTCGACCGCGAGCAGCCGCCAGCGGCCCGGGACGCCCTTCAGCTCGTGCTCGCCGCGATCGGTGAAGGCGATCCCGGACCCAGCCACCAGGTCGGCGACCGTGCGCGACACGATCACCTCGCGGGCGCCGGCCAGCGCCTGGACGCGCGCGGCAAGGTGGACGGCGATCCCGCCGATGTCGTCGCCGCGCTGTTCGACCTCGCCGGTATGGATGCCCGCACGCAGCTCGACGCCGACGCTGCTGGAGGCGTCGCGCAGCGCGCATGCGCACCGGATCGCGCGTGCGGGTCCGTCGAAGGTGGCGAGCACGCCGTCGCCCGTCATCTTGACCACCCGCCCGCGGAACCGGTCGACGTGCTCGCGCGTGAGGGCGTCATGGTGGTCGAGCAACTCGCGCCAGCGGTGGTCGCCGAGCGCTGCCGCGGTATCGGTCGAGTCGACGATGTCCGTGAACAGGACCGAGGCGAGCAGCCGGTCCGCCTCGGCGCCGCCGGCGACGCCGGTCAGGAACATCTCGATCTCGTCGAGCATTCGATCCGAGCCCTCCATGAAGAAGAGGAAGTCTGCGCCCTCGACCTCGACGTACCGAGCGCCCTGGATGTGCTGCGCGAGGTAGCGCCCCTGGTCGACGCGGACGATGCGGTGGCCGGCTCGGTGCAGCACCAGCACCGGGAGCCGCAGCGCGGGCAGGACGGCGCGCAGGTCGCGTGACCCGAGCTCGTTCCAGTACCGGCCGGCGCCGACCGGCCCGTTGGCCATGCGCTCGCAGCGGGCCCACCAGCGCCGGAACCGCTCGTCGCCGACCGCGCTCGGCGCCATCCACTCCAGGTCTGCACCGGTGCCGTACTGCGCGACGAAGGCCTCGATGATGCGCTGGCGCACGCTCTCCGGCATGCCGATCGGGTAGTCGTCGGCCCGCTCGGTCCGGGCAGACCCCTCGATGAGCACGAGACTCGACACGCGCTCCGGGTGGGCCGCCGCGAAGTACGCCGAGAAGTTCGCTCCCGCGTAGCTGCCCACGATCGCGGCCTGTTCGATGCCGACGGTGTCGAGCACCAGGCCCAGGTCGTCGGCCCATGTTTCGACCGTCGGCGCGGCGTCGACCGTCGTCCGCGAAGCCCCCCAGCCGCGGCTGTCGAAGATCACGACGCGGGCGAAGGTCCCCAGACGCCGCAGGAAGCGCGCGCATCGGGGCTCCTCCCAGCCGATGTCGACGGGGACCTGCCCGCCGGTGGCGAACAGGAGGTCCAGCGGGCCATCGCCGAACACCTGGTAGGCGATCCGAACGTCGCCGTCGCGCGCGTACGCCGTCTCGGGGACTTCGAACACGCGCCAAGTCTGGCTGAGCTACGGGCGCTGCGCGAGCGACCCCTGGTCCGAGCGCGAGTCCGACACGGCCGTGCGCAGCTCCGTGAGCGGGTCGATGCCCGCCAGCTGGACGCGCGGGCGGATGTTGTACTCGCCCTTCCGGCTCAGGGTGTAGCCCCTGGCCTCGAGGGCGCTGAGCACCGCGGGATCGACGCGCGCGTCCTCGATCTCGAGCGTCGCGCCGCCCTGGTCGTCCAGCCGCTCGGCGTCGACCGCGTGGGGGAGATCCTGGCCGAAGTCGACCGTGTCGAGGATCGTCTCGAGCGCGCCCATGATGATCCGCGAGCCGCCCGCGCCGCCCGTTGCCAGCACGGGCACGCCGCCCTGGGCGACGATCGTCGGGCTCATCGACGACCGCGGGCGCTTGTGCGGGGCCGGCTCGTTCGCGGTTCCCGCCGCGCTGAAGTCGGTGAGTTCGTTGTTGAGCAGGAAGCCCGTGTGCGGCGCGACCACGGCGCTGCCGAACTCCTGCTCGATCGTGCAGGTGAGCGAGACGGCGTTGCCGTCGCTGTCGATGACGTCCATGTGCGTCGTCGAGCCGTTCGGGTTGAAGTCGGCGCCGGCGGCCGCCGGGAACGTCCCGGGGTCATAGGCGTGCGTGTGGCTCGGGTCGATCTCGGCGCGCCGCTGGGCCGCATAGCCCTTGTCGGTCAGCTGCGGCGGGATCGACACGAAGTCCGGGTCGCCGAGGTAGGCGTTGCGGTCGGCCCACGCGATGCGCTGTGCCTCGGCGATGGCGTAGTCGGCGTCTGTCGAGGACATGCCGGCGCTTGCGAGGTCGAAGCCCTCGAGCACGTTGAGCATCTCGATGATCGCGGTGCCGCCCGACGTCGGCGCGGGCATCGCGTCGATCTCGCGCCCGCGGTAAGAGCCGATCAGCGGCGCGCGCCACTTCGCTCGATAGTCGCGCAGGTCCTGGCGCGTCATCAGTCCCTGCTCGCCGTCGAGCTTCGGCGCGCGCATGTCGTCGACGATCTGCTGGGCGATCTTGCCGTTGTAGAACGCGCTGGGCCCGTCATCCATGATCCGCTGCAGCGACCGCGCCATGTCCGGCTGGCGCAGCGTCTCGCCTGCCGCGTACGGCGTGCCGTCCTGGTGCAGGTACTGGTCCGCGGTGGCTCCGAACAGCTTGATGCGGTTCGCGTTGGCGGTGATCGAGTCGGCGAGGCTCGGGAGCACCGTGATGCCATCCTGCGCCAGCTGCTGGGCCGGAGCGATGGCCTTGCGCAGGCTGATCGTGCCGAACCGCTTCAGCGCAGCGTTCATGCCGGCGACCACGCCGGGCACGCCGACGGTCGTGTGGCCGGTGAACGTCTGGTACAGGCCGGGGCCGGTGAACGTGTCGCTGCGGATCGCGGCCGGCGCGGTCTCGCGGAAGTCGAGCGTGGACACCGAGCCCGTGTGGTCGCGGTAGACCATGAACCCACCGCCGCCGATGCCGCAGGACTGCGGCCGCGCGACGCCGAGGGCGAAGACGGTCGACACGGTGGCGTCGATGGCGTTGCCGCCGTGCTCGAGCACGTTGCGCCCGACGGCTGCGGCCTGGGGCGATTCTGTGGCGACGACGCCGTACGGACTCGTCACGCCGGGGTGGAAGCGCGACCCCTCGCTTGCCGTCGACGTGGTCGGGAGCAGGGAGAGGGAGCCGCACAGCACGGCGGCGAGGAGAAACGACCGCATGCCGGACCGCTACCCGCCGCGGGGGTGCTTGACACCCGAAACTAATTGTAGTTATATAATAATTATGATCTTGCAACTACATGACGGAGCCATCGACGAGCTCAGCCGCAACCGCAGGATCGGCGTCCTGCTCATCTGCTGCCTGAGCCTGTTCATCGTCGGCCTCGACATCACCGTCGTGAACATCGCCCTGCCGTCGATCGAGCGCGACCTGGACGCCGGCATCTCCGGGCTGCAATGGACGGTCAGCGCCTACACCGTCGTGATGGCCAGCCTGCTCATGTTCTCGGGCTCCACGGCGGACCGGTTCGGCCGCAGGCGCACGTTCGTCGTCGGTCTCACCGTGTTCTCGGTGGCATCGCTCCTGTGCAGCCTGGCGCCGAGCGTCGAGCTCCTCGTGGTGTTCCGCGTGCTCCAGGCGGTGGGCGCGTCGATGATGAACCCGGTCGCGATGTCGATCATCACCAACACCTTCACGGACCCGCGCGAGCGGGCTCAGGCGGTGGGCGTCTGGGGCGCCGTATTCGGCATCTCGATGGCGCTCGGGCCGATCGTTGGAGGGTCGCTCGTCTCGTCGGCCGGCTGGCGGTCGATCTTCTTGATCAACATCCCCGTGGGCCTGATCGCGATCTTCCTCGCGCTGCGCTTCATCCCCGAGTCGCGGGCGCCGCGGCCGCGCCGGTTCGACCCGGTCGGCCAGGTCCTGGTGAGCGTGCTGTTGGCCTCGCTCACGTACGGCATCATCGAGGCCCCGAGCCGCGGATGGTCCTCGCCGGTCATCGTCGCCGCGCTCTCGGCGGCGGTCATGGCGCTGCTGGCCCTGCTCCTCTACGAGCCCCGTCGCCAGGATCCCCTCGTCGACCTGCGGTTCTTCCGGTCGATTCCGTTCGCGTCGTCGATCGTCATCTCGGTCGCCGCGTTCGCCGCGTTCGGCGGGTTCCTCTTCCTCAACACGCTGTACCTGCAGGAGAGCCGCGGTCTATCGCCGGTGCAGGCCGGGCTCGCAACCGTGCCGATGGCCCTGATGACGGTGCTGGCGGCTCCGCTGTCGGGCCGCCTCGTCGGCCGCCGCGGTCCACGCCTGCCGCTCGTGATCTCCGGCCTCTTCCTGGCGGCGGCCTGCGCCATGCTCACCGGCATCGGCCCGGGGACCCCGTTCATGTGGCTGATCGCGGCGTACGTCCTGTTCGGACTGGGCTTCGGGTTCGTGAACGCCCCCATCACGAACGCGGCCGTGTCGGGGATGCCCCGAGCTCAGGCCGGCGTCGCCTCGGCGATCGCCACGACGTCCCGGCAGGTCGGCCAGACGCTCGGTGTCGCGGTCGTCGGCGCCATCGTCACGTCCCACGTGGGCGCGTCGGACCTGTCCTCTGCGAGCCATCCGGCCTGGTGGACGCTCACCGCCTGCGCCGGCGTGGTGCTGGTGCTCGGCGTCCTCGCCACCACGGGCCGGGCGACCGCGTCGGCCCGCCGAACGGCGACGGAGCTCAACCCTGAAGCACTCGCTGCATAGGCTGTGGCGCAATGGACGCAAGCCCGGCAACGGCACGCGAAGTCTGGTTGCTGATGTCCGACCTCGTCCTGGACAACCAGCGGCGGCGAGAGGTCTCCGAGGTGGTGGGGATGAGCTTCGGCCGGACGCGAGCGATCCGCCGGCTCGCGCGCCAGCCGATGTCGATGGGCGAGCTCGCCGCGATCCTGGGAATCGACCCGCCCAACGCGACGACGCTCGTCGACGAGCTGGAAGCCCAGGGGCTCGTGCGCCGCCGGCCGCATCCCACCGACCGCCGGGCCAAGGTGGTCGAGGCGACGCGCAAGGGCAAGGAACTGGCTCGGCGAGCCGACGCGATCCTCGCCACGCCGCCGCCTGCGCTCAGCGCGCTGAGCGCCGATGACCTCGAACGCTCCGGCGGATACTCGAGAGCGCCTGCGGACCGTCCGAGTAGCATCGGCGTGTGAGTCAGACGGAGCGCATCGGTCCTCCGCAGACGCTGTACACGGAGTCCGGGGGCGCGTCGATCGCCTACCAGGTCGTCGGCGACGGGCCGATCGACGTCGTGCTCGCGCTCGGGTACGCGACGCATCTGGACCTGCAGTGGGAATCGCCGATGTTCGCGCGCTTCTTCGACCGGCTCAGCTCGTTCTCGCGGCTGATCCTGTTCGACAAGCGCGGCTGCGGGCTGTCCGATCCCGTCAGCGAGGTGCCGACGCTCGAGCAGCGCGTGGACGACGTGCGGGCCGTGATGGATGCCGCCGGGTCCGAGCGGGCTGCGCTGTTGGGCGTGTCCGAGGGCGGGCCGATGTGCGTGCTGTTCGCAGCGGCGCATCCCGAGCGCGTGAGCGCGCTCGTGCTCCACGGCGCGATGGCACGCACGACCGAGGCGCCCGACTACCCGTGGGCGTCGCCGGCGGACGCGCTGCGCGAGTCCGCCGATGAGTTCATCGCGCCCTACTGGGGCCGGGATGCGGCGGGGATGGTCGAGCTGTTCGCCCCGAGCCTGGCCGGCATTCCGGAGGTGATCGAGTTCAGCGGCCGCATGGAGCGCGCGTCGGCGAGCCCTTCGATGATCCGCCAGATCTTCGAGATGTTCATCGACATCGACGTGCGCGCCACCCTGCCGACGATCCACGTCCCGACGCTCGTCATGCACCGCCATGGCGACCGGATCGTCAATAGCAATACGTAACGAACCAGTTGCTGGAAG
>CAWCEB010000097.1:0-35490 GCA_963794105.1 uncultured Actinomycetes bacterium
GCGCGTGGACGCACTACTCGATCGCCGTGCGCGACGCGCTCGAGATCGCGGCGTTGCCGACGGTCGAAGTGCATCTGTCGGACATCACCGCGCGCGAGCCCTTCCGGGGGACGTCGGTGATCTCCGACCTCTGCGTGGCGACCGTGACCGGGCAGGGCGCCGAGGGCTATCGCGAGGCGCTCGCGCGGATCAAGCAGGAGCTGGCGGCATGAGCCGTGCCGAGCGGCTCGCCGGGGCGGTCGCCGAGCGCGAGCTCGACGCGCTGCTCGTGACCGACCTCGTGAACGTGCGCTACCTCACGGGCTACACGGGATCCAACGGGCTGGCGATCGTCGGCTCGGGCATGCGCCGCTTCCTCACCGACTTCCGCTACGCGTCGCAGGTCGAGCGCGAGGTGCCCGACGAGTGGGCGCGCGCGATGGCCGTGCAGGACCTCCTCACCGCGGTGCCCGAGCAGCTGGAGCAGGGCACGGCGCGCCTTGGGTTCGACGACGCCGATCTCTCGGTGCGCGCGCACGCGAAGCTCGCCGAGGCGACGCCCGGGATCGAGCTCGTGCCCGCCGGAGGGATGGTCGAGGCCCTGCGCGCGATCAAGGACGACCTCGAGGTGGCGCGGATCCGCGCCGCTGCGCAGCTCGCCGACGACGCGCTGGACGAGGTGCTGGAGCACGGGCTCGCGGGCCGCACCGAGCGCGAGGTGGCGTTCGCGCTCGAGATGGCGATGCGCCGGCGCGGCGCCGACAGCGTCTCATTCGACTCGATCGTGGCGTCCGCCGAGCACGGCGCGCTGCCGCACGCGACGCCGAGCAACGCCCAGATCCCCCGCGACGTGCTCGTCACGATCGACTGGGGCGCGCGCCACGAGGGCTACTGCTCGGACTGCACGCGGACGTTCGCGACCGGCGACGCAATCGGCGACGAGGCGCGCGAGATCTACGCGCTCGTGCAGCGCGCCCAGCAGGCGGCGCTCGACGCGGTTCGCCCGGGGCCGACGGGCAAGGAGATCGATGCGGTGGCCCGCGAGATCATCGACGGCGCCGGTCACGCCGACCACTTCGGCCACGGGCTCGGCCATGGCGTCGGGCTGGCGGTGCACGAGGGGCCGCGCCTGTCGCGCCGCGGCGGCGACGCGGCGCTGGAGGCGGGGAACGTCGTGACGGTTGAACCCGGCGTCTACGTCCCGGGTTCGATGGGCGTCCGGATCGAGGACCTCGTCGTCGTGACGCGCGCTGGGCGCGACGTGCTCTCGACGCTGCCCAAGACGCTGCAGATCATCGGCTGATGGTCCCGCTGATCGTGCACCACGGCACCCCGGGCGCCGGCGTTCCCTACGAGCCGTTCGTGACGGCGGCCACCGAGCGCGGGCTGCAGTACGTGGCGTATTCACGGCCGGGATACGGGACCACGGCGCGCCACGAGGGCCGCAGCGTTGCGAGCTGTGCCGCTGACGTCGCGAGGATCCTCGACGACCTGGGCGCCGAGCGCTGCTACACGCTCGGATGGTCGGGCGGCGGGCCGCACGCGCTCGCCTGCGCTGCGCTCCTCGGAGACCGCGTGATCAAGGCGGCCGTGGTCGCCGGCGTCGCCCCGTGGGATGCCGAGGGCCTCGACTGGAAGGCGGGGATGGGGGCTGAGAACCTCGCGGAGTTCGCCGCGATGGAGGCCGGCCCGGACGCCCTGCGGGCGTTCCTCGACCAGGCGCGTTCGAGCCTCACCGGGGTCACGGGCGAGCAGGTGGCCGCGTCGCTGGGCGACCTGATCGGGGAGGCCGACCGGCGCGCGCTCGACGGCGACTTCGCCGAGTTCCTGGCGGAGTCGTTCCACGTCGGGTTGGCGGTTGGGGTGGACGGCTGGTTCGACGACGATCTCGCGTTCCGCGCGAGCTGGGGCTTCTCGCTCGGCGCGATCCGGGTGCCCGTGACGATCTGGCAGGGCGACGACGACCGCATGGTGCCTGCGACGCACGGCGCGTGGCTGGCGGAGCACGTGCCGGGGGCGCGCGCCGAGCTGCGCCCCGGCGAGGGGCACATCTCGATCGCCGTGGCCGGCTACGGCGAGATCCTGGACGACCTGCTGGCCGCGTGACGCACTGGCTCAAGGCCCTCGGGCACGCGCGCGGCCCGCTGCCGGCGCGCTGGCTCGAGGACGGCAGCCTGCGCTCGTTGCGCCGGACGGGCTTCCCGCGCCGGCCGCGGATGGCTGCGGGCGACCGGCTCGTCTACTACGCGTCGGTCTGGCAGCGGGTGTTCGCGGTGGTGGAGGTCGTCGCCGAGCCCGAGCAGGTCGAGCACCCGCGCTGGCCGTGGACGATCGCGGTGGAGCCGCTGCTCGTCGTGCCCGACCTCGACGCGGCGCCCCCGGTCGAGGCGATCGGGGTGTTCCCGCGCTCGATGAGCCAGCAGTCGCACATCCGCCTGACGCCCGCGCAGTACGAGCGCGCCGTCGAGGCGCTGGCGTCGGTGGCGGGCTAGACCGAGCCCGGCACGAGGCCGAGCTGGCCCAGGATCGTCGCGGTGTCGAAGTACACGCGCTCGCAGACGAGCCCTTCGCCCTCGAACTCGAAGATCGCCAGGCACCGGCACTCGAACGCCTTGTGGGTCGGCGGGATGCCGCGCAGCTCGCCCTCGTGGGTGCCCCGCAGCCAGAACTCGACGAGCACGGCATCGTCGGCGTGGTGCAGCTTGATCAGCTCGTTGCGCTGATCGGGGAACGCCGTCCGGGTCTCGCGGAAGTAGCCGTCCACCGCCTCCGCGCCGTCGTGGATCTCGCCCGTGGGGATGATCTCGTAGCGCGGATGCTCGAAGGTGCCCATGGTGACGTCGAACTCGTGGCGGTTCTCGGACTCCATGTGCTCGCGAACGATCTGTTCGCGGATGTCGCGAAGGGTCAGCGTCATGCGGCAACGCTAAGCGTCGCCACCGCCGGGCGCCAGTCGACCGGGCAGAGCTCGCCGGTGCGCAGCGCCCGAAGGACGCGCAGCGTCTCGGCGGGGCTGCGGCCGACGTTGAGGTCGGTGACGCTCGCGTGGCGCAGGATTCCCCCGGGATCGACGAGGAACGTGCCGCGCAGCGCGGCGCCGTCGTCGCCGAGGACGCCGAAGGCGCGGCTGAGCTCGTGGGACGGATCGGCGAGCACCGGGTAGCGCACGTCGGCGAGCAGCGAATGGCTCTCGAACCACGCCTTGTGGCTGTAGAAGCTGTCGGTGCTGGCGGCCATCAGGGTCGCGTCCTCGGCGGCGAAGGCATCCTGCAGCTCGCCAAAGCCCTGCAGCTCGGTCGGGCAGACGAACGTGAAGTCGCGCGGGTAGAAGACGAGCGCCGTCCAGGCTCCGTCGTGCACGGGCACGCCGAGCGTCTGCGGGTCGCGGACACCGCGGACGTACGCCTCGGCGGTGAACTCCGGAACGCGACTTCCGACTGAGGGGTGCATGGTGGTCCTTGGTGGGTGTCGATGCTGCCGAACCGAGGAGCGAAGGTACGCCCACCACACCTTGCCCTCGTCCACCTCGAGGAGGGTCTCGTGTCCTCCTTGCGGATGACCCGCAACGCCGGCACCAGCCCTACCCGCGCGACAGGTGCTTGCGCAGGAACGCGATCGTGCGCGGCATCGCGGCGGTCGCGTACTGCTGGCCGTGCCGGGAGCCGGGGAGAATGATCGCGCGGCCCTCGACGCCGGCGCGGCGCAGCGCGCTCGCCATGCGGGTCGCCTGGGACGGCGGGGTGGAGTCGTGGCGGGAGCCGAAGAGCAGCATCGGCGTGTCGCCGCGGTTGACGTGGTCGATGGGGGAGGCGAGCGCCCAGGTCTTTGGGCACGTCGCGAGGTCGCAGCCGAGATACGACACGACATTGGTGGCGCCGTCACCGCGCAGGTGCTCGAGGTCGAGCTGTCCCGACCACGCGACGGCCGCGCCGAGCCGCGCGCCGCTGCGCAGCGAGCCGCTGCCGCCGGTCGCGACCAGGCCGAGCAGGTTGCCGCCGGCCGAGCCGCCCACCGCGCCGACGCGCCGGGCGTCGATGCCCAGCGACCCCGCATGCCCGCGCACCCAGCGCACCGCCTGCTCCACGGCGGCGCGCTGGCGAACCTGGAGCTCGGGCCCCGCGGGCGCGCGCGGGTACTCGATGTTCACCACGACGAACCCGGACCCCCGGGCGAGGTCGGCCGCGATCGGCGCGAACACGGCCTTGTCGTTGTGCAGCCACGCGCCGCCGTGCACCGAGATCACCGCGATGCGCCCGTGATGCGCCGGCCGGTAGACGTCGGCGAGCAACGGCCCGGCTTGGTCAGAGCCGTAGCGGACGTCGTGGCGCACCGTCAGCGCGCCGTGCGCGGGTGCGGCGGCGAGAAGGGCGACGACGATGAGGATGAAGCGGTGCACGGCCGGTCATTGTGCCGCCAGCCGCGCCAGCAGCTCGTCGCGGGCGGCCCGGGGGAGGCGGCGGCGTGGCCATGAGGCGTGCGAAGACGGTCTCGATCCGGTCGTGGACGTCGGCGTCGTCGTCGAATGCAGCGGTGCGGTCCAGGAGCCCGATTCGCCGGATCGTCCGGCGTAGGATCGCGTCGTCGTGCGGCGCCGTCGCGACCGCGGCGAGGAACGAGAACAGCGGGTAGCAGCCATCACGGTGCCCAAGATCGAGGGTTTCTCCGTTCCAGTGACGCGTGCGGGCGTCATCCGTGGCACACGCGAGCCCGTGGCGCTCGCGTGCCTCCGCGACGACCGACGCGCGGTAGCGATCGACCACCTCATCCGGGTGCGCGCCATCGGTTGCCGCCTGTGCGAGCGCCGCCGCGTGCGCGAGCGAGAACGAGAGGCCGTAGGCGTAGGCCGGGTCGGTGTGGCACAGGGCGTCCCCGACGGCGACGAGGTTGCCGACCCCCGGATCCCCGGTGCGATCAACGTTCATCAGGCCACCCATCGGCATGACGTCGGTGATCGGCCGCCCGTAGTCGGCCGACGTCATCACATCGAGCGGCCTGATGGAGGCGCACGCGGCGCGCCATGCATGGTCGTGGCGCAGGGCGCGCAGCTCGCGGTCCTGCGCCGGCGCGAGCAGGATCACCGCGAAGGTCCGGTTGTCGCCGCGGAAGGTGTTGAAGCCCATGTAGCCGAGATCGCCGCGCGGGTTGAGCAGCGGCGCGTCCATGTGCTCGACGCCGTTGGCCAGCGCGAAGTAGCGGCAGTAGTAGATGGCGCCCGAGTCGATCGGCGACGCATCAGCGCGCGGCCATCCGGCCGGGCAGCGGTAGCGACCGAGGGCGTCGACCACGAGGTCCCCGCGAACCTGTTCGCCGCCGGCAAGCCCCACGCCGGCCGCTCGCTTGCCGTCGGCGAGGAGCCCCACCACGTCGACTCCCGTGCGCAGCTCGACTGCGTTCTCCGCCGCGGCAGCCCGTCGCAGCGCCCATTCGATCACGGGCCGCCGAACCCAGAGGTAGACCAGCTCCTCGTCCCCGGCCTCGCTCGGACCGCGCAGCTTTTCGGCGAGGTCCTGCGGGTCGGCGCCGGCGTCCAGGAGCGAGTGGAGCACGTCCGGCGCGAGGCTCTGCAGGATGCACCGGCCACGCGGGAGAAAGGCGTGCGGCTGCTGGAAGTGCGGGATCCCGGCGCGCGCGACGTCGAAGGCTCCGTCCGGCGATGCCTCGGGGACGATCGCGTCGCGCTCGAGCACGACCGCCTGATGGCCGGCGCGCGCCACGGCGAGCGCGGAGGCGAGGCCTGCAACGCCGCCCCCGGCAACGACGAACCTCATCCGCCGACGCTATCGCCCCGCGCGGCCGGTGGGTAGTTCCGTGCACCGCTGATCCGTGCTTGCCCCGATGCGCCGCGACGCCGTGCCCCGCAGACTCTGCGGCGTGAGCTACGCGGCGATCAAGCGCTGGTTGTACAGGGGCGACCGCCCGCACCGTGTCGCGTCACTCGCAAACCGCGTGCAGGCGGTACTGGCATCCGCGGGGCTGCCGCCGAAACGCCTCGTCACGCTCGAGGTGCGCGGCCGCCGCAGTGGCCGGATGCGGGCGTTTCCTGTGGTGGTCGCGGACTACGAGGGCGAGCGATACCTCGTCGCCATGCTCGGCAACGACGCAAACTGGATCCGCAATGTCCGTGCGGCCGGCGGCAACGTCGTGCTCCACCACGGTCGTCGCGAGGCCGTGCATCTCGTCGAGGTCGATCCCGGCGCTCGCGCTCCCATCCTCAGGCGCTACCTGGAGCTGGCCCCCGGGGCGCGCCCCCACATTCCGCTGGATCGGCACGCGTCACTCGAGGAGTTCGAGCGCCTCGCCGGGCAGTTCCCGGTGTTCCGCATCGACGCCTACACTCCGCCGCGCACATGATTTCGACGAACCAGTTCAAGAACGGAAACCACATCGAGGTCGAGGGGACGATCTTCAAGGTCCTCGAGTTCCAGCACGTCAAGCCCGGCAAGGGCGGGGCATTCGTGCGCACGAAGCTGCGCCGGGCCTCCGACGGCAACGTGATCGACCGGACGTTCCGCGCGGGCGAGAAGTTCCGCGCCGTGCGCACCGAGGCGCGCAAGATGCAGTTCCTCTACGCGGACGGCACCGACGCGCACTTCATGGACACCGGCTCGTATGAGCAGATGGCCGTGCCGGAGACCACCGTCGCCGACGCGCTGCGCTGGACGAAGCCCAGCGAGGAGGTCGACGTGCTGTTCATCGACGGCCAGCCCAGCGACCTGCAGCTGCCGTCCAGCGTCGAGCTCGAGGTCACGCAGACCGAGCCCGGTGTGCGCGGCGACACGGCGTCGGGCGGGGGCAACAAGCCCGCGACGCTCGAGACCGGCGCGACCGTCCAGGTGCCGCTGTTCGTGAACATCGGCGACCGGGTGAAGGTCCAGACCGCCACCGGCGAGTACATGTCGCGAGCGTGAGCCGGCGCTCCGATCAGCGCCGCGCAGCCGCCTTCGCCCTCTACGAGCACGCCGTCGCCGGCAAGGAGCTCGACGACGTCTTCGAGCGCGATGCATCGGAGTTCACGCGTGCGCTCGCGTACGCGGCACAGGACTACGCGGCCGATCTCGACGACCTGATCGGCCGCCATGCCCAGGGCTGGGCGATCGACAGGATCGCGCCGCTGGAGCGCGCGATCATGCAGACCGCGCTCGTCGAGATGCTGCACCCGGACGCGATCCCCGCCGACACGCCGATCCCCGCCGAGGGCGCGATCGACGAGGCGGTGGAGACGGCGAAGAGGTTCTGCGGTGCCCAGGCGCCCGCGTTCGTCAACGGCGTCCTCGCGGCTGCCCTCCGGGAGATTCGCGAGACTTCCGCGCCATGACCTCCGAGCATGCCTCCCTGGACCAGCTGGTCGAGCGCCTCGAGCGCGCGGCCGAGCAGCTGCGCTCCGGTGACCTCTCGTCCGACGCCGCCGCCGGCCTGGTGGAGGACTGCGCCGCGCTGGCCGCGCAGGCCTCGGCCGAGCTCGAACGCCTCGCCCGCGCCTCGCAGCACGAGCCGCTACCCGGTCAGGACTCGCTCCTCTGAGCGCGGCGCCGGGCTCGGGGCCCCCGGCGCACCCGGCAGATCGAACGCGAACACGCTGCCGCCGCCCTCGCGCGGCTCGACCCAGATGTGGCCCCCGTGGCGCTCGACGATGCGCGCGCACAGCGCCAGGCCGATGCCGGTGCCACTGCGCGCGCGGTCGGACGTTCCGCGCTGGAACATCTCGAAGATCCGCTGCGCCTGATCGGGCGCGATGCCCACGCCGTTGTCGGCGACGCGAATCTCCCAGCGGCCGTCCTGCACGGGCCGCGCCGAGACCTCGACCTCGGGCGCGACATGGTCGTCGGTGAACTTCACCGCGTTGAGGATCAGGTTCTGCAGCAGCTGGGAGACCTGGCCGCGTTCGCCTTCGATCGTTGGCAACAGCGAGACGTCGACGTGCGCTCCGCGGTCGTTGAGCGCGGGGCGGATCGCGTCGAGCACCTCGCGCGTGGTGGCGTTCAGGTCGATGGTCTCCACCTTGCGCGGCGCGGTGCTCACGCGCGCGTAGCTGAGCAGGCCGTCGATCAGCGCCTGCAGGCGCGCGGCGCCGGCCGTGACGTGGCCGAGCATCATCCGGCCCTCGTCGTCGAGCCTGTCGGAGTAGCGGCGCTCCAACAGCCCGCCGAACCCGCCGATCGTCCGCAGCGGCTCCGACAGGTCGTGTGACGCGACGTAGGCGAAGCGCTCGAGGTCAGCGTTGGAGCGCGCGAGTTCCGCATTTGCCACGCGGACCTGTTGGCTCGCCGACAGCGAGCGCCGCAGGAGCACGCCGACGGCCGTCAGCGCGATCGCGCCGATGATCAGGATGACCCAGGGAAGCCACCGGTTCGTGCCGGAGACGGGCTCGAAGATGACGCTCGACGGGGCCAGGAGCAGCAGCCGCCAGCCCGTCGAGCCCACCGGCTGGCTCGTGTAGACGCGATCGTCGGCGAGCGTGCCGTCGGGGCGCTTGGCGAGCGCGTCACGGAGCTTCGTGTCGCGCAGCGGCTGGCCGACGTGCTCGCCGCGTCCCTGCTCGGCGATCACGCCGCCCTGGTCGTCGACGATCAGCGACGTGCTCGACGCGTTGTTCGAGACCTGCTTCAGCGTCCCGCCGAGGAACGCGGCCAGCAGGCCCGCCTTGATGCCGGAGACCTGGACGCGCGTGCTGCCGTCCTTCGCCTTGAACGGGAGCGCCGTGTAGACCGAGCCGTCCGGAGCGATGCCGGACAGCCCGTAGCTGTTGGACGTCAGCGCGCGCTGGAAGAACATCGGGCTCGACGACAGGTCGGTCCCGAGGCCGCTCTGCGCGCCCGAGCTCGCTGCCAGGACGTGGCCGTTGGCGTCTGCGATCGCGATGAAGTCCGAGCCGCCCGCGGCCGCCTGGCGGTCGAGCGCCGTCTTGTCGATCCTGCCGCCGAAACGCTGCGCGGCCTGCGCCTGCTGGCCCGGCGCCGACGCTGCGAACAACGAGCCGACGAGCGCCGCTCCGAGCTGCGCGCGCCCCTGGAAGCGGCGCTCGAGCGAGGATCGCTGACCATGCTGGCCGTGGGCCAGTCCATAGGCGGCGGTGCCGAGCATCCCGAGCGCGCCCAGCGCAAACAGCACGAGGACCCAGTTCCCTGCGGCACTGCGCCGCGCGTCGTCGTCGGAAATCCGGCGCGCCACGATGCGACGCATTCTGCCACGCACGGCAAGCGGCAACGCCGCGGACCGGCCACAATGCAGCGCCCATGACGGCGCCCCGCTATCCCGACGAGCTGCGCGAGCAGGTCGAAGCGCACCTCGCCCAGCTTCGGTTCCCGGCGCCGTCGGCTCCGCGGACCGCCGGCCTGGAGGAAGCGATGCGCTACAGCCTGCTCGCGGGCGGCAAGCGGATCCGGCCGGTGCTGTCGCTCGCGACCGCGCGTGCGATCGAGCGGGACCCGGCGGCGGTGCTCCCGCTCGCCGCGTCGATCGAGCTGATCCACACCTACTCGCTGATCCACGACGACCTGCCGGCGATGGACGACGACGACCTGCGCCGCGGCCGGCCGACCTGCCACGTCAAGTTCGGCGAGGACGTCGCGATCCTCGCCGGCGACGCGCTCTACGCGGAGGCGTTCAAGCACCTGCTCACCGCGCAGGCGGGCGACCCCGCGCGGATCCTCGCGGCAGCCGCGGAACTTGCGGCGGCGACCGGAGTGGACGGGATGGTCGGCGGGCAATACCTCGACGTGGCGGGCTTCGCTTCCAACCCCGAGGAGCTGCGGACCCTGCACGCGCTGAAGACCGGGCGGCTGATCGGCGCGTCGGTGACGTGCGTATTGCTCCTGGAAGGTCTGCCGGAAGCTGCCACAATGACCTATCGCCGCTTTGCGGCCGAGCTGGGCGTCCTGTTTCAGATCGTCGACGACATCCTCGACGTGACCGGAACGGCTGACGACCTCGGCAAGCCACAGGGCAGCGACGAGCGTCACGGAAAACGAACGTACGTCACCGAGTTCGGGCTGGACGGCGCCCGCGACCTGGCCGGGGAATGCCACGCGGCAGCCCGGTCGACGCTCGCCGAAACCGACTCACCCCATCCCGTCGAGCTCGAGCAGATCACGGACTTCATCCTCACCCGCACCGCATGACCCGCATCCTCGACCGCATCGACCGCCCCCAGGACCTGCACGACCTCTCCGAGGAGGAACTCGAGCAGGTCGCCCAGGAGGTGCGCGAGCACATCATCGACACGGTGGGGGAGATCGGCGGGCACTTCGGCGCGAACCTCGGCGCCTGCGAGCTCGCGGTCGCGCTCCATTCGCTGCTGGACTCGCCGAAGGACAAGATCGTCTGGGACGTCGGCCATCAGGCCTACCCCCACAAGGTCCTGACCGGCCGGCGCGACCAGCTGCCGACGATCCGCCAGTACGAGGGCCTCGCGCCGTTCTGCTCGATCCAGGAGTCCGAGCACGACATCATGGGCGCGGGCCACGCCTCGACCTCGATCGGCTACGCGGTCGGGCTCAAGGAGGGGCAGCGCCTCCGCGGGAGGCAGGGCACGCCGAGCGACAGCGAAGGGTCCTCGGGCAACGTCGTCGCGGTCATCGGCGACGGCGCGATGACGGGCGGCGTCGCGTTCGAGGCGATCCACCAGGCCGGCGGCCTGGGCACGCCGATCGTGGTCGTCCTCAACGACAACGGCATGTCGATCTCGCCGAACGTCGGCGCGCTGTCGCGCTACTTCAACCGCGTGCGGCTGAACCCGAAGCTCTGGCACGCCCGCGAGGGCGCCGAGCAGCGGCTGACGGAGCTGCCCGGGGGCATCGGCGCGAAGTTCGAGAAGCTCGGCCCGCAGCTGAAGGAGTCGATCAAGGCGTTCTGGGCGCCCGGGCTCTTCTGGGAGGAGCTCGACTGGGCCTACATGGGCGTCATCGACGGGCACGACACGCGCGCGCTGCGCGCGCGCTGCGCAGCGCACTCGCCGCGCAGCGCCCCGTCGTCGTGCACATCGCGACGGTGAAGGGCAAGGGCTTCGCGCCCGGCCGAGGACGGCGGTTTGGAGGGCATGGAGAAGTGGCATGCCGCCAAGCCCAAGTCGATCGCCAACGGCGCGCCCGTCACGGCGAAGCCCGCTCCGTCCAACGGCGCGCCCGCCGCGCCGCCGCAGTACACGACGGTGTTCGGGCAGGCGATGGTCGACGAGGTCCGCCGCGATCGCCGCGTGGTCGGCATCACCGCGGCGATGAACTCCGGGACCGGGCTGAACATCCTGCAGAAGTCCGAGCCCGATCACTACTTCGACGTCGGCATCGCCGAGCAGCAGGCGGTCCTGTTCGCCGCGGGCCTGGCGCTCGAGGGCGTCAAGCCGGTCTGCGCGATCTACTCGACGTTCCTGCAGCGCGCCTACGACCAGATCGTCCACGACGTCTGCCTGCAGAAGCTCAACGTCGTGTTCGCGATGGACCGCGCCGGCCTGGTCGGCGACGACGGCCCGACGCACCATGGCGTCTTCGACATCGCCTACCTGCGCGCGCTGCCCAACATGGTCTGCATGGCGCCGCGCGACGAGGCGATGCTGGCCGCGATGTTGCGCACCGCGCTGACCTACGACGACGGCCCGATCGCGCTGCGCTACCCGCGCGGCGAGGGCGTCGGCGTGCAGGTGCCGCCGCCGGCCGAGGTGCAGGCGATCGAGATCGGCAGGGGCGAGGTGCTGCGCGAGGGCGCTCGCGTGGCGCTCATCGGCTACGGGACGGGCGTCCAGAAGGCGCTGGAGGCGGCCGACCTGCTCGCCGACCACGACCTCGAAGTCACCGTGGCCGACGCGCGCTTCGCCAAGCCGATCGACCTCGAGCTGATGACGCGCCTGGCGGCCGATCACGAGCTGCTCGTCACCGTCGAGGAGGGCGTGCTGGCCGGGGGCTTCGGCTCGGCGGTGTGGGAGGAGCTCAACGACGCGGGGGTGGAGCTTCCGCGCGATCGTGCGGATCGGCATGCCCGACCGTTACGTCACGCACGGCAAGCCGGCGCTGCTGCACCGCGAGGTGGGCTACACCGGCAAGGCGATCGCCGAGCGCATCACGGCCGAGATCGGCGCGCACCAGCTCGCGTGAACGAGCTGCACCCGCAGGCGCGGGCGCTGATCGACCCTCCTGGCCCACCGCCGTGGGAGATCCCCGTTGCGCGGCAGCGCGCCGCCCACGCCGAGGACACGCCGCGCAAGTCCGGCAGGCTGCGCCCGGTGGCCGGCGTCGAGGATCGCGAGATCGGCGGCGTGCCGTGTCGGGTCTACGAGCCGTTCGGCTCGAGCGCCGCAACGCTCGTCTACTTCCACGGCGGCGGCTGGGTGCTGGGCACGCTCGACACCTACGACCACGTCGCGCGGGCGCTGTGCGCGGAATCGGGCGCGCGCGTGGTGAACGTCGGCTACCGGGTGGCGCCGGAGCACCCGTTCCCTGCGGCCGTCGAGGATGCGTGGGCGGTCGTCTCGGCCCTCGACGGGCCGCTCGCTGTCTGCGGCGACAGCGCCGGCGGGAACCTGGCCGCGGTCTGCGCGCGGCGCGCCCGCGACGCCGGCGTGCCGATCGCGCTGCAGGTGCTCGTGTTCCCCGTCTGCGACGTCGGGATGGACAACGAGACGTGGCGCGCGTTCGCCGAGGGCTTCAACCTCGACGCGCGCGACATGCGCTGGTTCTGGGAGACCTACCTCGGCGGCGCTGACGGAACGGATCCGGATGCCTCGCCCCAGCGCGCGCAGGACCTGCGCGGCGTGGCGCCCGCGTTCGTCATCACGTGCTCGCACGACATCCTGCGCGAGGAGGCCGAGGTCTACGCCTACGCGCTGCGCGGCGCCGGCGTTCCCGTGCGCCTCGACCGCTACGCGGGCATGGTCCACGGCTTCTGGCGCGCGCCCGCGCTGGTCGACGACGCGCGGCGGGCCCACCGCGAGGTCGGGCTCGCCGTGTGGGCGGCGTTCGCTCAGGCCGGCGACGCCGTGGCCTGAGCGGCCGAGGCCGGACACCCGTCGCGTTGATCAGTCCGGCCCGCCTTGGCAGCGGGCCGGACTCGGGAGGAGAGATACTGCTATGTGGTTCAGCGTTTGGTTCGCTGGGTTGGATCACTGGGGGAAAGCTTTGACATTGGATCCTGCTGGCTGACCGGCCAGTCAGGTGTGACCTCGGTCACACTTCCTCGTCGGATGGCGCGCGCGGTTACCCTGCTGACGTGGCCGCCGCCAAGGTCCGCCTCGACCAGCTCCTGGCCCAGCGCGGCCTCTTCCCGTCACGTTCGCGTGCCGCGGCGTCCGTGATGGCGGGCGAGGTCCGCGTCGGCGAGGAGGTCGAAGACAAGCCCGGGCGGCTCGGTCGCCGAGGACGTGCGGGTCTCGGTGGCCAGCCGGCGCCGCTTCGTCTCGCGCGGCGGGATCAAGCTCGAAAACGCGCTCGCGGCGCTCGGCGTGCCGGTGGACGGCCGCGCGTGCATGGACGTCGGCGCCTCGACCGGCGGGTTCACCGACTGCCTGCTCAAGCGCGGCGCTGCGAGCGTGATCTGCGTCGACGTGGCCTACGGCGAGCTGGCCTGGGAGCTGCGCACCGACGACCGCGTCACGGTGCTGGAGCGCGTCAACGCTCGCGCGCTGGCCCCCGGAGACCTGCCGTACCGGCCCGAGCTGGTCGCGATCGACGTGTCCTTCATCTCCCTGTCGAAGGTGCTGCCGGCCGTGATGCGCTGCGCGGCCGAGCGGTTCGACTGCCTGGCCATGGTCAAGCCGCAGTTCGAGGTCGGGCGCGACCTGGTGGGCAAGAACGGGGTCGTGCGCGACATCGAGCACCGCCGCGCCGCGATTCGCGCGGTGGCCGAGGGCGCGAACGGCCGCGGTTCTCGGCTTCGCGCCGAGCGGGCTGCCGGGGCCGAAGGGCAATCGCGAGACGTTCGTCTGGCTTGCCGAGCCCGACCGTGAGGGCTCGATCGACGACCTCGCGCCGGCACTGGCCGCGGTGGACGTATGACCTCGCGACCGCCTCGCGGTGCTGTGGGTCAGACCCTGACCCGCAGCGCCACCGTCCTGACGCATACGCGCCCTCAGCAGGTGGCCGAGGCGCTCGGGAAGCTCATCGGCGCGGCGCGCGAGGCCGGCGTGACGCTGCGCTTCGACGAAGAGGAGACGCGCAAGAACGACATCCAGGCGCGGCGAGGGGGTCGAGGTCGACGCGCCGCTGACCGACGACGTGGACCTCTGCGTGGTCCTGGGCGGCGACGGGACGATCCTGCGGGCACTGCGCCGCTACGCGGGGACGAGCGTGCCGGTGTTCGCCGTGAACTTCGGCGCAGATCGGCTTCCTCGCGACGATCGACCCATCCGAATGCGACGTGGGCTTCGAGAAGGCGCTCTCGGGCGAGTTCGAGGTGCTCACGCTGCCCGCGCTGGCGCTGCACGTGCCGCGACGGCGCGTATGCGGCGATCAACGACCTCTCGATCCATCGCAAGCTCGGCGGGCGCGTCGCCGCAGCTCGCGTACGAGCTCGAGGGCGAGCAGGTCGGCTCCGTGCGCTGCGACGGGGTCGTCGTCGCCACGCCCGCCGGATCGACGGGCTACAACCTCGCCAACGGCGGGCCCGTGCTGGCCTGGGGCGTGGAGGGCTACGTGGTGTCGTTCATCGCGCCGCACTCGCTGACCGCCCGAGCGCTCGTGGTGGCGCCGGACGACACGCTGACGGTGCACAACCACTCGTCCGAGCCGGTCGACGTGTCGGTCGACGGCCGGCCGGCGGGCGAGCTGGGCGCCGGCGACGCCGTGACCGCGCGCTTCCTGCGCGAGGCTGCCGATCTCGCGCAGGTGCCGGGGAGCTCGTTCTACCGGCGCCTTCGTGAAAAGTTCGGCCTGCTCGCACTGATCTGTCGGGGCGGGACGTCATCCTCGGGCGCATGCTGCTGGAGCTGCGCGTCGAGAACCTCCTTCTGATCGAACGGGCCGAGCTGCGCCTGACGGCGGGCCTGAACGTGCTCACGGGCGAGACGGGCGCGGGCAAGACCGTGCTCGCGCACGCGCTCGACCTGCTGCTCGGCGGCCGGGCGCGGCCGGGGATCGTGCGCCCCGGGGCCGAGGAGGCGTACGTCGAGGGCGTGTTCGAGCTCGCGGCTGCGCGACTGCTGGGGAGCGCTGCCGCGGCGCGACGGCTGGTGCTCGCGCGGCGCGTGACGGCCGAGGGCGCACGCGCGCCTACGTCAACGGGCGCGCCGGGCCAACGTGGCCGACCTGCAGGAGCTCGGCGGCGCCGCTGCTCGCCTTCCACGGCCAGCACGAGCACCGCAAGCTGATGCTGGCCCGCGCGCAGCTCGAGCTGCTCGACGCGTTCTGCGGCCCGAAGCACGTGGCGGCGCGCGCGGAGCTCGCCGGCGCGCACGCGCCCGTGCGCGAGCTCGAGGCGCTCGCTGACGGAGCTGCGCGAGCTGGCCGGCGCGCGCGACGCGAGCTGGACCTGCTCGAGTTCGAGCTGGCGCGAGATCGAGGCGGCCGCGCCCGACGAGGCCGAGAAGGCGCGAGCTGGTGGCGCGGCGCGAGCGGCTGCGGCACCTGACGGCGCTGCGCGGCGCGGCTGCCGGCGGCGTCCGAGGCGGTCGCGCCCGACGAGCGGTGACGGCGGCGCCGCGACGCTGCTGGCGGCCGCGGCGCGGCGCTCGAGCGCGGTCGCCGGCGTCGACGCGGGGCTCGACGCGCTCGCCGAGCGGCGCGGGCGCTCGCGCTGGAGGCGGACGACGTCGCGGCCGAGCTGCGCCGCTACGCCGAGGGGCTGGACGCAGAGCCCGGCGCGGCTGGAGGCGGTCGAGGAGCGGCTGGCGGCGTTCGACGCGGCTGGAGCGCAAGCACGGCGGCTCGATCGCGGCGGTCCTCGCGCACGCGCGACGCGCTGCCGGGCGCGGCGCGACGAGCTGACGGGCGCCGAGGCGCGCTGGAGGAGGCCACGGCGCGCGCTGGCGGAGGCGCGGGCCGAGCGGACCGCGCGCGGCGGCCGCGAGCTGCACGACGCCGCGGCGAAGGCGGCGCCGACGCTCGCCGACGCGGTGCGCGCGCGGCTGCCGAGCTGGCGATGGACGGACGCGCGCTTCGAGATCGCGCTCGCGCCGCGCGAGGACGCCGGCGCCGACGGGCGCGGACGCGGTCGAGCTCCTGATCGCGCCGAACCCGGGCGTGCCGCCGGCGCCGCTGCGCGACACGCCTCCGGCGGCGAGGCTGTCGCGCGTGATGCTCGCGCTGCTGGCGGTCGCCAACGAGGCGTCGGCGCGGCCGACCTGCTCGTCTTCGACGAGGTCGACGCCGGGATCGGCGGGCAGACCGCGCACGCGGTCGGCGAGCAGCTGCGCACGCTGGCGGCGGGGCGCCAGATCGTCTGCATCACCCATCTGCCGCAGATCGCGCCCTCGCCGCGCGCCACTTCGCGATCGAGAAGGACCCGTCGGTCGAGCCGGCGCGCACGACGGTGCGCGAGCTCGCAGAGAGGCCGAGCGTGGTCGGCGAGCTCGTGCGCATGCTGGGCGCGGAGGCCGACGATATTGCCGCTCGCCGGCACGCGAAGGAGCTGCTCAAGGCCGCGGAGTCTGGCCCGTACACTCGCGAGCCATGGCCGTAGCCCGCCCCACCGCCGGCCCGCGATCCGGCGCCGCACGGGCGAGGCGCCGCGCGAGGTCAGCGGCTCGCGCCGGCTCGGGAAGCGCACGAAGCAGCTCGTCAAGCGCCTGCGCGCGGGCGACATCGCCATCATCGACCACGGGACCTCGACCGCGTGTCGGCTGAGGATCTCGTCGCCGTGCGGCGTCGCGCGCGTGCTCAACTGCCGCGCCGTCGTCCACCGGCAGCTACCCGAACATGGGGCCGCTGCTGTCGTCCAGGCCGGCATCGCAGCTCGTCGACATGCCCGGCGACGACGCTCTTCGAGCGCGCTCAAGGACGGCGACGAGATCGACCTGCGCGGCGGCGAGGTGTTGCGCCGCGGCGAGCGTCATCGCCGAGCGGCGACGCGTGCCAGGAGCCCGAGCGACGTCCGGCCGAGCAACGACGCAGCGCCGCGCGAGATCGGCGAGGCGCTGGAGGCGTTCGCGCGCAACACGGTCGAGCACATGCTCGAGGAGCGCGAGCTGCTCGCCGGCAAGCTCGAGCTGCCGCGTTCAACACCGACTTCCGCGACCGCCCGGCGCTGGTCGTCGTGCGCGGGGTGGACCACCAGCGCGACCTGCGGGCGCTGCGGCCCTACATCCGCGACGTGCGGCCCGTGCTCGTCGGCGTCGACGGCGGCGCGAACGCGCTGCTCGAGGAGGGCTTCACGCCGGACATGATCGTCGGCGACATGGACTCCGCGCCGGAGGCGACGCTGCGCTGCGGCGCCGAGCTCGTCGTCCACGCCTACCCCGACGGGCGCGCGCCCGGACGCGAGCACCTCGAGTCGCTCGGGCTGCCGTACAAGATCGTCCCCGCGCCGGGCACGAGCCAGGACATCGCGATGCTGATCGCGGCCGAGAAGGGCGCGCAGCTGATCGTCTCGGTCGGCTCGCAGTTCAACCTCGTCGAGTTCCTCGACAAGAACCGCCGCGGGATGGCCTCGACGTTCCTCACCCGCCTGCGGATCGGCGAGATCCTCGTCGACGCCAAGGGCGTGAGCCGCCTCTACCGGCCGCGGCCCGGCGACCGCGCCGCTCGGCTGCTCGTCGCTCGCCGGTCGGGATCGTCGCGCTCGTCGCCGTCGATCGCTGGTGACGCCGGGCCTGCACGACGTCGCCGACCTGCTCTGGCTCAAGCTCCAGGTGCTGCTCGGCATCGACGCCTAGCCTGCCGGTGTTCGACTTCCGCTACCACGCGCTGTCGCTCGTCGCGGTCTTCCTCGCGCTCGTCGCTCGGGCTGCTGCTCGGCGTGGCGATCGGCGACAAGGGGCTCGTCTCGAGCGCCGAGAAGGACATCGAGGAGTCGCTGCGCGGCGACGTCCGCGCGGCGCAGCAGAGAGTCGACGAGGAGCTCGACGACAAGCTCGCCGCAGAAGGAGAAGTTCGAGCAGGAGGTCTACCCGCTGCTCGTCGACGGGCAGCTGACCGATCGCAAGATCGGGCTGGTGTTCCTCGGACAGCCCTCCGACGAGATCAACACGCAGGTGCAGAACGCGCTCGCAGCGCTTCCGGGGCGCAAGCGCGTCGGCGCCGTCGGCGATCCGCGAGCCGCTGGCGGCCGAGGAGCTGGGCCGCGCGCGCCGGCACGCGCTACGAGACGCTGGCCGCCGGCGACGACAAGCTGTGGGAGGACTTCGGCAAGCGCATGGGCGTCCAGCTCACGCGCGGGGGCAAGCTGCTCAGCCGCGAGCGCCGTCCGCTCTTCAGTGCGGTGGCGGGCTCGACCGGGCCCTACGACGGCGTCGTGGTCGCGCGCAACATCCCCGACGACGTCAAGGGTGACGACCTGCATCGCGGTCAACGCGTTCGAGCAGGGGCTGATGCGAGGGCCTGACGTCGCGCAACGTGCCGGTGGTGGGCGTCGAGCACGTCGACGCCGACCCGTCCCAGGTCCCGTGGTATCGCGACCACGGGCTCTCGACCGTCGACAACCTCGAGCAGACGGCGGGGCAGGCGGCACTCGTCTTCCTGCTCGCGAGCAACACCGACGGCGCGTTCGGCGTCCACCAGCCGCGGCTGCTCCCGGACATCGTCGGCGGCGTCGGTTGACGGGCGTCGACCTCACACGCCGGCGCGAGCTCGGTGAGCTCGTCGAGGACACCTGGGGCCTGTTCACGTCGAACCTCGGCCTGTTCCTTCCGATCGCGATCGCGATCATCGTGCCGGTCGACGTGCTCGTGCTCGGGGTCGGCTACGGGCAGCTGTGGGAGCACTACGACAAGTCGCCGCCGGCAGGCGAGCAGGCGACCGCGCTCGTCCTTCGCTACCTGGCCTTCCAGCCGCTGGTGACCGCGGCGCACATCGCGGCGGTGATGGCCCTCGGCCGTGGCGAGCGCCCGACGCCGTGGTGGTCCATCGCCCGTGGCATGGAGCGCTGGGCCGCCGTGCTCGCGGTGGTCCTCCTGACGGCGGTCATCGTGCTCCTCGGGCTCGTCTGCCTGATCGTCCCGGGGATCTACCTGATCGTGGCGCTCTACTTCAGCGCCCAGGCGGTCGTCGCCGAGGATCGCTCGCCCATCGACGCGCTGGGCCGCAGCCGCGACCTCGTGCGCGACCAGTGGTGGCGGGTCTTCGGGATCGGGATCGTCTTCTCCGTGATGATCGGCGTCGTCACGGCCCTGATCGCCGCCGGACTCGATTTCACCGCGGACGCCGCTGACAGCCAGGCGCTCGCGCTCCTCGGCTCGATGATCGGCGACGTCCTCACGATCGCGTTCACGGCACTCGCCGCGACGCTCGTCTTCTTCGACCTGCGCGTGCGCCAGGAGGGAACCCCGCCGCCGCCCCGCTGGGCGCCGGCGGGCTGGGAGGCGCCGGGGCAGTAGTGGTCCCCGCTGTGGCCGAGTTGCGTGCAACGTTCAGTTCGGGCGTTGGTGGTGTGCGGGGCCCGGTTCGGGCATTGAGGAAAGCGGGCCGGCAGCCGCGGCGCGGGGTGCACCTAACGCGACTTGGGCGGCATTGTTCGCGCATATAGCGACTTAGGCAGCCCAAGTCGGCGCCACGGGTTCACCCTCTCCTTCAGTGACCGCGCTGCGCACCACCAACGTCAACGCAAGGGCCGCGGAGCGAGCCGCGTGCCCACTCGCTAGTCGTTCTCGGTCAGGTCCAGCGCGCAGCTGTTGATGCAGTAGCGCATGCCGCCGGCGTCGCTGGGGCCGTCGTCGAAGACGTGGCCCAGGTGGCCGCCGCAGCGGGCGCACGCGACCTCGGTGCGGACCATGCCGTGGGAGCGGTCCTCACGGATCTCGACCGCCTCGGCGACGGCGGGCTCGGTGAAGCTCGGCCAGCCGGAGCCGGACTCGAACTTCGTGTCGGAGCTGAAGAGCTCGGCGCCGCAGCCGGCGCACTTGAACATGCCCTCGTCCTTGGTGAGGGCGTATTGCCTGTGAACGGCGCCTCGGTCGCCTGCTGGCGAAGGACGGCGTACTGCTCAGGTGTCAACTCGGAGCGCCACTGCGCGTCCGTCTTTTCGATCTTCTGCATGTCCTCGTGGTCCGGTCGTGGGCTCTACACGTTACGACCGCACGCGCGGATACCTTGCCCGGGTGCGTCTATTGCCCTTCGTCGTCGCCACCGTGACCGCTCTGGTCCTGGCGCCGGCGCTCCGGGCATCGCTGGCCGAGAACGGGTTCGTCAGGCCCAACTACCGCGGCGAGCGGCTGCCGTTCCCGTTCGGGGTCGCTGGTCCTGTGCGGCGGCGGCCGTCGCGCTCGTGCCGCTCGCGCTCGTCTACGCGGCGGCCGACGAGCCGCTGCAGCGCGGACACGCCTGCGATCGTGCTCACCTTCGTGCTGGGCGTCGCGGTCGCTCGGGCTCGCCGACGACGCGCTCTCGCGGCGCGTCGCGCGGCTGGCGCGGCCACGGGGCGGCGGTCATGAAGGGCTCGTTCCGACCGGCGCGCTGAAGGCCGCCGGGACGCTCGGGCTCGCGTTGTGGGTCACGTCGGGCGAGCGGACCTTCGGCGATCAGCTGCTCGCCACCGGCGTGCTCGTCCTCGCCACGAACCTGTTCAACCTGCTGGACCTGCGGCCCGGCCGGTCGGTCAAGGCGTTCGTCCTGCTCGGGGCGGCGCTCATGATCGGCGAGGGCGAGCTGCACACGTTCGAGCATCTCGGCCTGTTCATCGGGCCGCTGCTGGTCGCGGGGGTGTTCGACCTGCGCGAGCGGGCGATGCTGGGCGACACGGGCTCGAACCTGATCGGCGCGCTCGCGGGCCTGTGGCTGGTGCTCGTGCTGCGGTACGACCGGGCAGATCGTCGCCCTCGTCGTGCTGGCGCTGATCACCGCCTACGGCGAATTCCGCTCAATTTCCGCGCCTCGTGGACCGGACGCCCGGCCTTTCTCACCTAGACTCAATTGGAAGGATCCATCGCTGATGTCAGACGCCCGCTCCACAGAACGTTCATCTTCGTCACCGGGGGCGTCGTGTCGTCGCTGGGCAAGGGGATCGCCGCCGCCTCGATCGGGCGGCTGCTCGTGTCGCGCGGCCTCACGGTCGGCCTGCAGAAGTTCGACCCGTACATCAACGTCGACCCCGGCACGATGTCGCCCGTACCAGCACGGCGAGGTCTTCGTGACCGAGGACGGGGCGGAGACCGACCTCGACCTCGGCCACTACGAGCGCTTCACCGTCGACGAACACGACGCGCGCGTCGAACGTCACCGCGGGCGGCATCTACAACGCGGTCATCCGGCGCGAGCGCCGCGGCGACTACCTCGGCGGCACCGTGCAGGTCGTCCCGCACATCACCGACGAGATCAAGCACCGCATCCGCCTGATCGCGCGAGACGAACGACGTCGACGTCGTCATCACCGAGATCGGCGGCACGGTGGGCGACATCGAGTCGCTGCCGTTCCTGGAGGCGATCCGCCAGTTCCCGGTCGACGTCGGCCGGCGCAACTGCATGTACATCCACCTGACGCTCGTGCCGTACATCGGCCACGCGGGCGAGCTGAAGACCAAGCCGACGCAGCACTCGGTCAACGAGCTGCGCCGCATCGGCATCCAGCCGGACATGCTGCTGTGCCGCTCCGAGAGCGCGCTCGAGCGACGACATCCGCAAGAAGATCGCGCTGTTCGCCTCGCTCCCGGCCGAGACGTCGTCTCGGCCAAGGACGTCGACAACATCTACAAGGTGCCGCTCTGGTACGCGCACGAGGGCGTCGACGACTTCATCGTCGACCACTTCGGCCTCGAGGCGGCGCCGCGCCGACCTGCGCGAGTGGGAGTCGATCTGCGAGCGCGCCGACGCGGCGACGCAGCCGGTGAAGATCGCGCTCGTGGGCAAGTACGTCGCGCTCGAGGACGCCTACCTGTCGGTCGTCGAGGCGCTGCGCCACTCCGGCTTCATGCACGGCTGCAAGATCGAGATCGACTGGGTCGACTCCGAGACGCTCGAATCCGACGACCAGGCGCTGCGAGCGCCTGGGCCGGGCGCGACGGCATCCTCGTCCCCGGCGGCTTCGGCGGCCGCGGCATCGAGGGCAAGATCCGCGCCGCGCGCGTCGCGCGCGAGCAGCGCATCCCGTACCTCGGCATCTGCCTCGGGCATGCAGATCGCCGTCGTGCGAGTTCGCCCGCCACGTCGCCGGCATGCCGGGCGCGAACTCGACGGAGTTCGACATCGAGACCGAGTGGCCGGTCATCGACCTGCTGCCCGAGCAGAAGGAGGTCTCCGACCTCGGCGGCACGATGCGCCTCGGCGCCGACCCGGTGAAGCTCCACGACGGCACGCGGGCGCGCGAGATCTACGGCGAGGCGGTCATCTACGAGCGCCACCGCCACCGCTACGAGGTGTCGATCAGCCTGCGCAAGCGGCTGGAGGCGGCCGGCCTCGTCGTCGCGCGGCACGTCGCCCGACGAGCGCCTGGTCGAGATCATCGAGCTGCCGCGAGCACCCGTTCTTCGTCGCCTCGCAGTTCCACCCCGAGTTCAAGTCGCGGCCGGAGCGCCCGGCGCCGCTGTTCCGCGAGTTCGTCGCGCGCTGGCGCGCGAGCACGCGCGCGCGAGGGCCAGGGCGCGACGCGCCGCAGCGACGCCCGTGGCGGCGACCGCGCGCCGCGCGGTGCGCCGGCGGACCGTGCGGCCGGCCGACCGAGGCCGAGCGGCGGCGGCTGAACGAGCTGTTCGCCGAGCTGTGCGCGATCGCCAGCCCGTTCGGGCACGAGCGCGGCGTGCGCGGACCGCGTGCGCGGCCGAGCTCGCGGCGCTCGGCCTGGACGTCGAGCGCGACGACGCCGGCAACCTCGCTGGCGCGCGTCCCCGCGCGCCGGCCGGCGCTCCGAGCGCTGGCTGCTGCTGTGCGCGCACCTCGACACCGTGCCGCACGGACGGCGACCCGATCGAGCCGGTCGTGGTCGACGAGCGGCTGGGAGAACGCGCACGACGACGATCCTCGGCGCCGACAACAAGGCCGCCGTCGCGGTGATGCTGCTGTCGCGCCCGGCGCCGGCGATCGAGGGCTCGCCGGTCGGCGCTCGAGCTGCTGTTCACGGTGCAGCGAGGAGAACGCGCTCGCCGGCGCCAAGGCGTTCGACGTCGCGCGGCTGCGCTCGCGGTTCGGCTACGTCTTCGACCACGCCACGCCGATCGGCGAGATCGTCGATGGCCTCGCCGACCTACTACCGCATCGAGGCGACCTTCCACGGCCAGGCCGCCCACGCGGGGATCCGGCCCGAGGACGGGCCGCAGCGCGATCGTCGCCGCCGCCCGGGCGATCGCGTCGATGCGCCTGGGCCGCATCGACGACGAGACCACCGCGAACGTCGGCACGATCCACGGCGGCGTCGGCGGGACGAACGTCGTGCCCGAGCACTGCCGCTTCGCTCGGCGAGATGCGGTCGATCGACGACGCGAAGGCCGAGGCGCGTCGTGGCCGAGACGGTCGACGCATCCACGACGCCGCGAACGAGCCGACGTGCGACGTGCGACGTCGACGTCTCGGTCGACCGGCTGTTCTCCGGCTACCGCCACCGGCCACCTCGCCGGCCGTGCTCGCCGCCGAGGAGGCGCTGCGCGCCTGCGGCTACACGCCCCGCCACATCCTCTCCGGCGGCGGCTCGGACGCCAACGCGTTCGAGGCCGCGGGCTTCGCCGTGCGCCAACCTCGCCAACGGCACCGAGCGCAACCACGAGCCGACCGAGCGCGTCAGCGTGGCTGCGCTGGAGGGGATGCTGGACGTGGCGTTGCGCTGCTCGATGCAGCCGCGTGACGACGAGCGCCAAGAGCAGCGCGACGAGCGCGCATACCTGCAGTGCCACGGAGACGAATCCCGAGCGGGATCGTCAGCGGCGCGAGGATCGCTCCGAGCGCCCGCGAGCGCACGCCGTCGAGCCCGAGCACGGCACGGAAGGCCGCGTCACCCGCGAGGAACAGCCCGACCCCGGCGCCGAGCTCGATCGCCTCGAGCGTCGTCGCGTCGACGAACGGGTGGCCGGTCGCCCGCTTGAGCCCCGCGGCGACGAGCACGATCCCGAACAGCAGCACGTAGTGGCAGTAGCCGAAAGCGCTCACCCCGATCCGTCCGCGGCGGACGTGGTCGGCCCGGACCATCGCCTCGACCGGCGCCTCCTCGTCGGCGAAGTGGACCCACGCCAGCCCGGCGACGAGCAGCAGCCCGACGACCGCCGTGGCCACGAGGTCGAGGTCGACCGGCAGCTCGGAGGCGCCGATCCCGATCGCGATCACAGACTCGCCGAGCGCGATCATGATCATGAGCCCGTGGCGCTCGACGAAGTGTGAGGGCGCGATCTCGAAGACGCCGATGCCGCGGATCTCGGGGATCAGCCACAACAGGACGCCCGCGGCGGCCCAGATGACCCACTGGGCGCCGCCGCCGAGCGCGCCGCCGACGACGATCGCGGCCGCGAACACGAGGTTGGTCTGCGCCACGCGCCAGATCGAACGCGCCGACAGCTCGGACTGCGCGTGCGTGAACAGCCCGGTGTGCAGGCAGACGATCGCCAGGTAGGCGAGCCCGAACGTGAGGCCGGTCGCAGTGAACGCTTGCGGTATGGCGAGCGCCAGCACCAGCCAGGCCGCCATCGCGCCGAGCAGCAGCAGGCGGAAGCTCGGCCGGCGCAGGTCGATCGAGTTCGTCAGCCAGGCGTAGCCGGAGTACATCCACCACACCATCAGGAGCATCACGGCCACCTGCGCGAGGCCCTCGGCGTTCGGATGGTCGGACGACGACCGCCGTCAGCTGCGTCACCGTGAAGACGAAGACCAGATCGAAGAACAGCTCGAGGGTGCTGACGCGGGTCTCCTCCACGCCCCTAGTCTCCCGGTCGATGCTGACGTTCCGCCGTGGCACCGTCGTGGAGGCCGGGTCGACCGATGCGCCCGAGCAGCGGGTGCAGGTCGAGGTCGACGGCGCGCGCCGCGCCGCGATCGCCGACCTCGGGCTCGTCGGCGCGTGCGCGGTCGGCGACGACGTCGTCGTGAACACCGCCGCGGTCGACCTCGGGCTCGGCTCCGGAGGCTTCGACGTCGTGCACGTGAACCTGACGCGCGGCCTGGGGGGCGCGGGAGCGCAGGGCGCGCACGTGATGAAGCTCAACTACACGTCGCTGCAGCACGCCGTGCACCCGGTGGAGGGGGAGGAGCTGAAGCTGCCGCTGGACCGGCCCGCCGCCGTGTTCGGGCTGCACGGTCAGCTGGCGCCGATCGCCTGGGCGTTCGGGCAGGCGAGGCCCGGCGCGGAAGCTCGGCTACGTCCAGACGGCGGGCGGCGCGCTGCCGGGCGGCCACTCGCGCGTGGTGCGCGACCTGCGGGCTCGCGGTCTGCTGGCCGGCCACATCACCGCGGGGCCTGCGTTCGGCGGGGAGGAGGAGGCGATCACGACGGCCGGCGCGATCCACCACGGCCTCGCCGAGCGCGGCTGGGACGCCGTGGTGTGCGGCCCGGGCCCGGGGATCCTCGGCTCGGCGTCCGCGCTGGGGCACGGCGGGATGTCGGCGCTGGACAGCGCCCACGCGGCGGCGGCGCTCGGGTGCCCGGTGGTCGTCTGCGCGCGCATGTCGGACACCGACGAGCGCCGGCGCCATCGCGGCCTCAGCCACCACACGGTCACGGTCCTCGGGCTCCTGCTGGCCAGGGTGACGGTCGCGTTCCCCTGCGGCGACACCGCATCGGTTCCCGGCGGCCACGTCGTGCGGGAGCTTCCCCGTCGACGTCGACGCCTACGCCGCCAGCGGGCTGCCCGCCCGCTCGATGGGGCGCGAGGATCCGCTGTTCTTCGCCGCGGCGCTCGCATGCGGAACGGCGCTCGCGGATACGTTGCCGCGCGTGAGCTCCGAGCGAGACTTCGAGCGCATCGGCGGCGAGACCGTCTACGAGGGCGCGATCATCACCGTCCATCACGAGCGCTACCGCTACGCCGACGGCGAGGAGGTCGACCGCGACGTCGTCCGCCATCCCGGGCGCGGTCGGCGATCGTCTGCATCGACGACGAGAACATCTGGCTCGTGCAAGCAGCCGCGCCAGGCCGTGAACGACCCCGACGTGCTCGAGATCCCGGCCGGGAAGCTCGACGAGGAGGGCGAGTCGCCGCTCCAGACGGGCCAGCGCGAGCTCGCGGAGGAGATCGGCAAGGGCGCGGCGCAGTGGGAGTCGCTCGGCTCGTTCTGGACCAGCGTCGGCGTGCTCGACGAGGAGGTCCACCTCTACCTCGCGACCGGGCTGTACGACGAGCGCGCCGAGGCGGAGGAGAACGAGCGCATCGAGGTGGTCACGTGGCCGCTGGCACGGCTCGACGAGCTGCTCGACACGGTCAAGGACTCCAAGACGAGGATCGGGCTGCTCGAGCTGCACCGCCGGCGCGCCGCTGGGTGAGACGTTGCACCGGCGAGGAGCGCGCCGTCCGGGGGCGAACCAGGTTGCATGGCGATCGCCTCGGCGCGGCCCGACCAGCGCAGCTTCGAGCATCACGTGCTCGATTTCCTGGCCTACCTGGAGTACGAGCGCGGGCTGTCGCGCAACACGCTCGAGGCCTACCGGTCCGACCTGCTCCAGCTCGGCGGCTATCTGGACCGAGCGGGCGTCGACGTCCTCTCCGCGCAGCACGAGCACCTGGCCGGGTTCCTGGCCGAGCTCGCCGCGGGCGCGGAGGAACGCCGCCCCGTCGCCGCCGCGACGCTCCAGCGCAAGGCGGCGTGCCTGCGCTCCTTCTACCGTCATCTGCGGCGCGAGAACGTCATCGAGCACGACCCGACGGCCGAGCTGCGCGCGCCGCGCAAGAGCCAGAAGCTTCCGCAGGTCCTGACGCGCGGCGAGGTCGCCCAGCTGCTTGCCGCCCCGAAGGGAACCGACGCCGCCGCGCTGCGCGACCGCGCGCTGCTCGAGCTGATGTACGCCTGCGGCCTGCGCGCGAGCGAGGCAATCGATCTGGAGGTCGGCGACGTCGACCTGCGCCACGGCGTGCTCCGCGCCCGCGGCAAGGGCTCCAAGGAGCGCCTCGTCCCCGTCGGGCGCGAGGCGATCACGGCGGTGAAGGCCTACCTCCAGCGCGGGCGCCCGGAGCTCGTCGGGCTGCGCGAGGAGCGGCGCCTGTTCGTCAACCGCCGCGGCGGCGGGCCTCACCCGGCAGGGCCTCTACAAGATCGTGCAGCGCCACGCGCGCTCCGTTGCGCTCGCGGACAAGATGAGCCCGCACACGCTGCGCCACACGTTCGCCACGCATCTGCTCGCCGGCGGATGCGACCTGCGCGCGGTGCAGGAGATGCTCGGCCACGCCGACATCGCGACGACCCAGATCTACACGCATCTGTCGGCCGAGCGGCTGAAGGACGTCTACTTCGCCGCGCATCCCCGCGCGGGCGGCTGACACACTGGCGGCGATGCGCCGCCTGCCGCTGATCGCCTGCGCCGCCGCGGTCCTCGCGGCCGGCTGTGGCAACGAGCAGTCCACGCCACCGGATGTCTCCCAGCCCGTGCACCCGGCGGGCAGCGTCCCGTTCGAGAGCCAGGGGATCGCGTTCGCGACCCCGGGCGGGTGGCACGCCCGCGGCGGGGCCGCCCCGCTCGTGGCGACCGTCCAGTCGGGGCCGGCCCAGATCGCGGTCTGGCGCTATCCGCGGACCGAGCCGCTGCCGAAGACCGGCGCGCAGCTGACGCAGGCGCGCGACCTGCTCCTCCAGGCCGCGAAGGCGCGCGACCAGACGTTCAAGCAGACGCGGACGGCGATCACGAAGGTCGATGGGCATCCGGCGATCCAGATCCGCGGCACCGAGACCGTGTCGGGGCAGGGGCGCACGGTGCGCTCCACGCACGTCTACGCGTTCGGTGCGGAGGTCGTGGTGGACGCATTCGCCCCCGCGGACGTGTTCGGGCAGGTCGATCGCGAGGCCTTCACGCCGGTCGTGAAGAGCCTGCGACTTGCGTCGCCGTAGGCTGAAGGCATGCCCGAGCTGCCCGAGGTGGAGACGATCCGCCGTCATCTCGCGCCCCATGTCGAGGGGCGGGTGCTCGCGCAGCTCGACGTCGAGGATCCGCGCTGGTGTGAGCCGCTGGCCGTGACGGAGCTGCGCGACGCCGTCGAGGGGCGCGTCGTGGAGCGCCTGGGGCGCCGCGGCAAGTACCTGGTGTGGGAGCTGACCGACGAGGTCTTCCTGCTCGTGCACCTGCGGATGACCGGGACGCTGCTGCTCGACCCGGCGCCAGGCGTCCTGTACCGCCGCGTGCGGTTCGTCCTGTCGGGCGGCCACGAGCTGGCGTTCTGCGACCCGCGGCGCTTCGGGACGGGGCAGCTGGTCCTGGGCCACGAGGCGCTGGAGGCGTTCTTCGCGCAGCGGGTCGGGATCGAGCCGCTCGGTCCAGAGCTGACGGGGGAGACGCTGCGCGGCCTGGCACGCGGGCGGCGCGCGCCGATCAAGGCGTTCCTGCTGGACCAGCGGCGCGTCGCCGGCGTGGGGAACATCTATGCCGACGAGGCGCTCTTCCGGGCGCGCGTGCACCCGCTGCGCCCGGCGGGCAGCCTCAAGCGCGCGCAGTACGAGGAGCTCGCGGTCGCGGTGCAGGAGGTGCTGGCGGCCGGCATCGACGCCGGCGGCGCGTCGATCGACGACTTTCGCCATCCCGACGGCGTGCAGGGAGCCTTCCAGAACGGCTTCCAGGTGCATCTGCGCCGCGGCGAGCCGTGCGTGCGCTGCGGCAGCGAGATCGTGAAGTTCGTCGCGGCAGGGCGTGGAACCTACTGCTGCGAGACCTGCCAGCCGCGGCCGCGGCTACGCGGCGCGGAGCAGCTCTCGCGAGCCGGCCTGACGCGGTCGGCCTGGACGAGCTCGCGGAAGCCGCCGATCGACCTCGCCGTCGATGACGATCTGCGGGAAGCTCATCATGCCCGTCTGCTCACGCAGCGCGACCCGTCCAGCCGGGTCCTTTGCGAGATTGATCTCCTCGAACGCGATGCCGCGCTTGGTCAGCAGGGCCTTGGCCGCGAGCAGAAGGAACACGGGTCGGTGGTGTAGACGATGACTGCGTCCATTACTTCACAAAAGTATAGTGAGCGTACCCGTGCCCGGTCGGCTGAAGACGGAGGCGATCGTCCTGCGCTCCATGCGCTACGGCGAGGCGGATCGGATCCTGCACCTCTACACCCCGGATCGCGGGCGCGTCAGCGCGATCGCCAAGGGCGTGCGCCGGGCACGCAGCCGCTTCGGCGGTCGCCTCGAGCCGTTCTCGCGCGTCGCGCTGCATGCTGCACGAGGGCCGCAGCGACCTGCTGACGGTCACGGGCGCGGACACCGTCGCGGCGCACCGCCGCCTGCGCGACGGCGCGGCGACGCTCGACGCGCCGGCCGCGCGTGCGACGCGGTCTCCCGCCTGTTCGAGACCGCCGACCCACATCCGCCCGTCTACCACCTGCTCTGCCACGAGCTCGCGCTGCTCGACGCGGACCCGGCCGCCGCCACGCTCGCCAACCAGCTCGCGTTCCGGCTGAAGCTCCTGCTCGCCGCCGGCCTCGCGCCCGCAGCTCACGGCGTGCGCGAGCTGCGGCGAGCGCGAGCACCTCACCGGCTTCTCCGGCGCCGCCGGCGGCGTGGTTGCGCGGCGCTGCGAGGCCTCGGCGTTCCCGCTCGACGAGGAGGCCCACGGGTTCATGACCGACTCGATCGGCCAGCACGCTGCGCCGAGGCCCCCGACGCGTCCCCGCGGGCGCTGCGCCAGGCCGAGCGGGCGATCCCCGAGACGGCCGAGCATCACGCGCACGTGCGGCTGCGCGCCGCGCTCGCCGGATAGGTTCGTCGGCGGCCGTGGACGCCGGCAGTCGCGACGCAAGTGGGTCTACGACTTCTCCGAGGGCTCGCGCGAGATGCGCGAGCTGCTCGGCGGCAAGGGCGCCAACGTCGCCGAGATGACGCGGGTCCTGGGCGCCGAGCGCGTGCCCGCCGGGCTTCACGATCACGACCGAGGCGTGCGTCGCCTACATGCGCGACGGCCGGCGCCGGACGGCATGGACGAGCAGGTCGGCGACGGCGCTGGCCCGCCTGCAGGAGCACGCCGGCAAGACGCCTGGGCGACCCCGGCGACCCGCTGCTCGTCTCCGTGCGCTCCGGCGCGCGCGAGTCGATGCCCGGGATGCTGGACACCGTCCTGAACCTCGGGCCTCAACGACGGGTCGGTCGAGGGCCTGGCCGAGGGACCGGCAACGAGCGCTTCGCCTGGGACTCCTACCGCCGCTTCGTGCAGATGTTCGGCAACGTCGTGCGCGGCGTCGAGGGCGAGCGCTTCGAGGACGAGATCAAGCGCGTCAAGCGCGAGCGCGGCGTCCAGCTCGACACCGAGCTCGACGTCGACGCGCTGCGCGAGCTGACGCGCGCGTTCAAGGGCTTCTACGACTTCCCGCAGGACCCGCAGGAGCAGCTCGAGCCAGGCGATCCGCGCCGTCTTCGACTCCTGGATGGGCGACCGCGCGGTCCACTACCGCCGCATCAACCGCATCCCCGACGACTGGGGCACCGCGGTCAACGTCCAGCAGATGGTGTTCGGCAACAAGGGCGACGACGTCGCGGCTCGGGCGTCGCGTTCAGTCGCGACGAGGTCACCGGCGCGCCCGAGCCCTCCGGCGACTTCCTGCCAACGCGCAGGGCGAGGACGTCGTCTCCGGCGTGCGCAACACCCGCGACATCGCCGAGCTGCGCGACTGGCATGCCCGAGGTCCACGAGCAGCTGATGGAGATCCTGCGCACGCTCGAGGCGCCACTACAAGCGACATGCAGGACAGCGAGTTCACCGTCGAGGAGGGGCGCCTCTACATGCTGCAGACGCGCAGCGCCAAGCGCCCCGCCCAGGCCGCCGTGCGCTTCGCGGTCGACGCCGTGGACGAGGGCCTGCTCACGCGCGAGCAGGCGATGCGACGATCGACGCCGAGAAGCTCGACGCGCTGCTGCACCCGACCTTCGACCCGCACGCCGACTACACGGTGCTCGCCAGGGCGTCGCCGCCTCGCCCGGCGCCGCGAAGGGCGAGATCGTCTTCACGCGCCGACGAGGCGGTCGAGGCGGCGGCGGCGCGGCAGCGACGTCATCCTCGTGCGGCCGTTCACCGAGGCCGACGACGTCGCCGGCTTCCACGCCGCCAAGGGCATCCTCACCAGCGAGGGCGGCAAGGCCAGCCACGCGGCGCTCGTCGCGCGCGGCATGGGGCGTGCCGGCGGTGACGGGCGCCGGCGACGCTCGAGATCGACCTGCCAGCGGGCAGGTGCGCGTGGGCGACACGGTGCTGCACGCGCGGCGACCACATCGCGATCGACGGCACGACGGGAGCGATCACGTCGACGACGTCCCGCTCGTCGAGCCCGAGCTCGAGCGAGCACTTCGAGACGGTCCTCGCCTGGGCCGACGAGCTGCGCCGGCTCGGCGTGCGCGCGAACGCCGACACGCCCGACGATGCGCGCAAGGCGCGCGAGTTCGGCGCCGAGGGCATCGGCCTGTGCCGCACCGAGCACATGTTCTTCGGCGAGGACCGCCAGCCGAAGATGGTCCGACGTCATCCTCGCCGACGACGAGGAGGGGCGCCGCGCGGCGCTCGACCGAGCTGCTGCCGCTCCAGCAGGAGGACTTCGAGGGCCTGTTCGAGGCGATGGACGGGCCTGCCGGTGACGATCCGGCTGCTCGACCCGCCGCTGCACGAGTTCCTGCCGCACCGCTCCGACGTCGAGCGGCAGGTCGAGCGCGCGCGCGATCGAGCGCTGCGACGACCTCGACGAGCTCGAGCACACGCTCGAGCGGGTGCGCGCGCTCGAGGAGGTCAACCCGATGCTCGGCACGCGCGGCGTGCCGCCTCGGCATCCTCTACCCGGAGATCTACGAGATGCAGGTCGAGCGCGATCGTCCGCGCGGCGGAGGCGGTGCGCGAGCGGCCGGCGGCGCCGACGCTCGAGATCATGATCCCGCTCGTCGACTACGAGCGCGAGCTGGAGCTGCATGCGCGGGCTGGTCGAGCGCGTCGCCGACGAGGAGGGCCTCGAGCGCGGGCGCGACTACATCGTCGGCACGATGATCGAGCTGCCGCGCGCGTGCTTCCTCGCCGACCAGATCGCCCACGCAGGCCGACTTCTTCTCGTTCGGCACCAACGACCTGACCCAGACGGCGCTCGGCTTCTCGCGCGACGACATCGAGGGCGAAGATCCTCGGCCGCTACATCGAGCACGAAGATCCTCGACCGCTCGCCGTTCGAGACGATCGACACGCCGGGCGTGGGGCAGATGCTGCGGATGGGCGCCTGGCTGGGCCGCAAGACGCAAGCCGGACCTCAAGCTCGGCGTCTGCGGCGAGCACGGCGGCGACCCGGACTCGATCGACTTCTTCCACCACTGCGGGCTCGACTACGTGTCGTGCTCGCCCTACCGGGTGCCGGTCGCGCGGGTGGCCGCCGCGCAGGCCGCATGTCGCTGACCTCGCGCGCCTTCGGCGAGCGCGGCCGCAGACGCGCGATCAAGCAGGGCATCGATCCCGAGCGGCTGCCGCCGGGGCAGTCGCCGACGGCGGCGGGAAAGTGGCCGGTGCTGACGGTCGGCGCCGCGCCCGAGGTGGAGCCGGACGACTGGAAGCTGTTCGTGTACGGCGAGGTGACCGAGTCCGACGCGTTCGCGCTCGCCGACCTGCGGCCCCGCGCGGTCGCAACAGGTCTGCGACATCCACTGCGTGACGCGCTGGTCGCGGTTCGACACGCGCTGGGAGGGCGTGCGCGTGCGCGAGCTGCTGGAGCCGGGCCGGCCGCCACGCACGCGCTGATCCATTCGTACGGCGGCTATTCGACGAACCTGCCGCTCGGGGCGCTGCTCGACGACGACGTGCTCGTCGCGTGGGCGGCCGATGGCGATCCGCTGTCGCACGAGCACGGCGGCCCGGTGCGGCTGCTGGTCCCGAAGCGCTACTTCTGGAAGTCCGCGAAGTACCTGCAGGCGATCGAGCTGCTCGACCATGACGAGCCGGGCTTCTGGGAGCGCAACGGCTACCACAACGACGGCGATCCCTGGCTGGAGGAGCGGACGAACCGCGACCCGCTCGCGTTCCGCTCGCTGCGCCGCAGGGCGCGCGGCGTCAGTCCACCGTGAGGACGGCCTTGCCGGCGACGCGCCGGTCGAGCAGGTCCTCGATCAACGGGCCGGCGTCGCGCCACGAGGCGACGCTGTCGATCTGGGCGTCGAGGCGCCCGTCGGCCATCAGCGCCGCGAGACGGGAGAGCGTTGCCGCGCCGTCGTGGACGCAGCGAAACACGAGGAAGCCGACGACCTTGGCACCAGGAGCGCGGCCGAAGAGCGTGCGGGTCGGATACTCGACCGGCTCGGGCACCGTCGACGCGTAGGACACGACGGTGCCACCCGCGGCGACGGCTCCGATTGCTGCGCCGAGGATGGGCCCGCCGACGCCGTCGAGCACGATGTCGTACTCGGCGCCCTCGGGGATTGTTTCGATCACGTCGTCGGCAACGAGCTCGCGCAGGCCGCCCTGGCGGCGCGCGAGCGCCGTGACGTGGGCTCCGGCGCCCTTTGCCAGCTGGATCGCGAAGCGGCCCACGCCTCCGGACGCGCCGGTGACGAGGACGCGCCGCCCGAGCGGGTTGCCGCCGATGTCGAGCGTCTCGAGCGCGGTGATGCCGGCGACGGGCAGCGTCGCGGCCTGCTCGAACGAGACGGCGTCGGGAAGCTCGGCGAGCCACGCGGTCGAGACGTTGGCAAGCTGCGCCCAGGCGCCGCGACCCATCAGGCCGACGACACGTGCGCCCTCCTTCGGACCGCTTCCGTCGCGGCCGCCTCGCGCACGACTCCCGCGACGTCCCAGCCCGTCAGCTCGCCCGGCTCCATGGTGGCCAGGCGCACCGTCTCCCCGCGGTTCAGGCTGAACGCCTTGACCTCGACGAGCGCCTCGTCCGAGCGTGGTTGCGGATCGGGAACCTCGCGCAGTTCGGCGGACGGCGGGGCGGCAACGAGAGCGAGCATGCGTCCACGCTACCCACCGCGTAGCGTGGCCTCCCATGCATCAACGGATCCAGCGCTACCTGCGCGATCGGGTTGCCGCCGAGCGCGAGGCGATTCCCGCGGGCGCCTTCACCCTGTACCTGCACCCGACGGAGGACCACCCGTTCCTCAACTACGCGATCCCGGACGAGGGTGCCGAGCCGGACGACGGGGCTGCGCTCGCGGCGGCGGCTCGGGAGCGAGGGCTCGTGCCGCGCGTCGAAGCGGTGCAGCCGTGTGCGCCGTGGGTGCGCGACATGCCCGGCTACGCGGTCGAGGACGACCTGCGACTGATGGCGTGCGAGGAGCCCGTGGCGCTGTCCAGCGACGCCGAGATCGTCGCAGTGCGCAAGGGATCGCCCCACGTCGGCGGGCTGATGCGCGCACAGATGGCGGCCTTCGGCGAGCCACCGCCGACCGGCGAGCAGATCGAGCGCTGGGACGGGCGCTCGGTCGCGGCGCTCGTGGACCGCGAGGTCGTGGGCGGGGCGTCCTGGACGCTGGTGCTCGACGGGATGACCGAGGTCGCGGGCATCGGCGTCCTCGAGCAATTCCGCGGCGTGGGATCGTCGGCGCGCTGGCCGAGAGGCGACACGGCAGGGCTTCCTGGAGGGCGCGCGCCTCGCCGTGCTCGTCCCGGGCCACGAGGGCGCCGCGCGCGTCTACGAACGTGCAGGGTTCGCAGACGCTCCGCGGATGATCCACGTCCGGCAGTAGCGGCCGTAGGGCAGACTTGGGGCATGCACCGCGACGCCACCGCCGGGCCCGTCGCCTCCGCCTATGCGAAGGAGCGAGCCGCATGGGAGGAGTCGTGGCTGTCCGAGCACGCGGCGCATTCGTACCCTGCACGGCGGGTGCGAGCGGAGGAGGACTGCACGCTGCGCACGCCGCTGCAACGCGACCGGGACCGGATCGTGCACTGCAAGGCGTTCCGGCGGCTGAAGCACAAGACGCAGGTGTTCGTGGCGCCTGAGGGCGATCACTATCGCACGCGGCTGACCCACACGCTCGAGGTGACGCAGATCTCACGCACCGTTGCGCGAGCGCTGCGGCTGAACGAGGACCTCGTCGAGGCGATCGGCCTGGGGCACGATCTCGGGCACACGCCGTTCGGGCACATCGGGGAGGCGGCGCGGCTCGATGCGTGCCTGCAGGAGCGCTTCGGCCGGGAGTTCCGCCACTACGAGCATTCGGTGCGGGTCGCGCAGGTGCTGGAGGACCTGAACCTCACCGACGACGTCGTCGACGGCATCCTCTGCCACTCCGGCCGCGCGCCGCAGCCGCGGACGCTGGAGGGGCGCATCGTGCGTCTGGTCGACCGCGTGGCGTACATCAACCACGACATCGACGATGCGATCCGCGCCGGGGTGCTCGAATTGGCCGACCTCGACATCGCCGCGAACTTCGTGAAGATCGCGGCGAG